>DATJUS010000145.1:0-32098 GCA_035502175.1 Rhizomicrobium sp. | reverse complement strand
CGATACCTGTCCGATCGGAAAAGCTTACATGGTAGGTGATGCCCTTCAGCAGGGCCGCAGGCTTGCCGTTCACACCCACCATGGGCGTGATGTGAACGTCGCCGACCTTCTCGGGTTCAAAATCGATCGTGATCCAGTTTCCCCGATCGGTGACCGCCAAAAGCCCGAATGAATTGTCGAGCGCGATGGCGGTGATCCCGCCAAATCTCGCATCCCGCGACGAAAGCCGCGCGCCCCAGAGGAATTGCAGCTTGCCAAGACGGTTCTTGCCGCCGATGTCGTCGACGAGAATGGGCTTGACCGTGACGCTGACCGGCTGTCCCGGCGCGGTTTCTCTCGAAGCGCCGCAAGATGCCGCAATGCCCGCTTGCCATTCATCCGGATTGGGCGGTGGCGGCGGGGCGGCATCGGACGCGTTCGCCAAAACGACACCGATCAGGATCGCTGCGATCAGATGTTGTTTCATGGGCATGATGCCACTCTCGACCTTCATGCAATCGGCTCAGCGGCTTGCTCGCGATATTGTGCTCGCCGCATGTCGCACCGGGAAATACAGAGACAGCATACATACTTCCGGACTACGTCACAGCACACTCCTCACATCCGTCTTCGCAAAGTCGCGGCCGACATAAAGGAGCGGGCAGCGATTTTGCTTGGCGACGTCATAGGCGAAGCAGTCGCCGAAATTGAGCCTCGCCGTCTTCGCACCGCGACCCCAGCGCGCATGCGCCGCCGCCGCGCGGCGTGCTGTTGCACCATCCACCGCTACGATCTCGAAGCCCAAACCGGCTATAAGCGTTTCCAATGCGTCACCGCGATTGCGCGCCTGCGCAACGATCAATGCCTCTGTCAGCGTACCGGCGGAGATCAACAGGCGATCTTCAGCGTTCAACGCCGCATCGCAATCGTCGGCAAGCGGCTCTTCAAGAAGTATCGCCAAAAGCGCCGACGTATCGACGGCAATCACTTCGGCAGGCCGTACTTATCGTAAAGAAAATCCTGGCTGCGCGCCGCGCTGGGCCCGGGCGATTTTTTCATTTTCGCGATGCGCTTGCGAACGACCGCAAGCACAGCCGCTTTTTCTTCAGCCGTCGGCTTTTTCGTAACAGGCGTGAGCATCACGGCGGCCTGCCCATGGCGCGTGAGCACGACCTCCTCCCCCGCCTCCGCGCGGCGGACGAGTTCGGTGAGCTGGCCCTTGGCCGCTGTGACGGTCACACGCATGGAGAGAATATGGACCATTCAATGGTCCAAATCAAGATAGCGGCGATGCTGCGCCCCGTTCGAGGACGCCGGCCCAGGCCGCGGTCGCAACCTCATGCGCGTTGCGCTCGATGAGATCGCCGTGCGCCAGCACGATCCGCTCGAATTCCCACGCCAGAATGCGCCGCAGCGACTCCGCCGCTTGCTCGCGATCGCGCCAGCCCATCCGGTATTCGGGCGCGAGGCGCGGGTTGTCCCACATCCCCAACACATATTTGAACAAGAGCTTCATTCCCCATCCGATACCGGGCGTGGCATCGGTGAAGTTCTCGATGAGATCGACGAGGATCAACGTACGGCTGGCGCGATGAAACATCGCGACCTCGCGCATCAAGCGCGTGCCCTGCACGAGCACCTGGCCGATCTCCCCCGCCCACGCCGCAGGCGCCGCATCGCCAAGGACGTCATCGTATTTCAGACCGGGCCGCCGCAGCTCGGCGCCGGGACAGATCCATGTCTTCGCAACCGGAAACGCGGCCTGCGCGGAGGTGATGTACAGCGTGTGGAAATTCCCCGGCGCGACGATATGGGCGACCGGGCCGAGCGCGGAAATCTCTTCCGCCATCGCCGCCGTGATCTCGCACGGCGAGTGCAGCATCAACGCTCCGGACGAAAGGCGGATCACCGTCATGCGCGCGTCGAACCGCGTGCCCGCCATGCGAACTGGATAGGCGCAAAGCCACATCCGGTCGGCGACATAGGGCGTGAGGTGCATCGCTGTCCGATCGCGGGAGTAGTGGCCGGCACGCATATTGGATCGCCGCGCGATCAACGCAACGCCTCTCTCAATGTATGGGCGGCGCGTGGCTATCGCAATGCGCTCTTCACATCTGTCTTCGCGAAATCGCGCCCGACATAGAGAAGCGGGCAGCGGTTTTGCCTTGCGACATCATAGGCGAAACAGTCGCCGAAATTGAGGCCCGCTGTTCTCGCGCCTCGTCCCCAACGCGCATGTGCCGCCGCCGCGCGGCGCGCTGCATCGGCAGTCACGGGAACGATCTCGCATCCAGCCTGGTCGATCAGATCGTCCATCTCGGCGTGCAAACCTCGCGCGCCAGCCACAATCAATGCTTCAGTCAACGTAGCGGCCGAGACCAGAGGATGATCGTCAGCGCCGAGAGCCGCTTTGCATTCTTCGGCAAGCGGTTCACGCAGAAGGATCGCCATGAGCGCCGAGGTATCGACGGCGATCACTTTGGCAGTCCGTACTCGTCGTAAAGGAAGTCCTGGCTGCGCGCCGCGCTCGGCCCCGGCTTTGCCTTCTTGGCAGCGCGCTTCTGAATGGATTCCATGGCCGCCATTTTTTCCGCGGCCGTCGGCTTCTTCACGACCGGCGTGAGCTTCACGGCGGCTTGCCCGTGGCGCGTAAGCACGACTTCCTCTCCACGCTCCGCGCGGCGGACGAGTTCGGTAAGCTGGCCCTTGGCCTCTGTGACGGTCACACGCACTAAGAGAATATGGACCATTTAATGGTCCATATCAAGAGGCTCGCTCTTCGGGCCAGAAATAATTTATGGGTGCCAACCAATAGCGTCGTGGGTCTTGCTCACTAGGACGCCTATCGAGTGCCAAGTCCCTTTTCCAACGCCCCTGAAAACCTTCACGAGCGGCAATCGCCGCGAAAATTGCGTCGCGTTGATGCTCATTATTATGTGCAACTTCTGGGAAAGTGGCGACAACGCGATCCCAGCCGCCCAACGCCATTGCGACAGCTTTGGGGTGTGCCTCAGTAACTGGAGCGTCCGGAAATTTCTCTCTCAGACGGCTGATGAACATGACGGCTTGCACAAGCGCCGCTCCGCGAAGTGAATTTGCGCTTTGAACGGTGCCCCCTGGGATTTTGTAGGTCTGACGTATCCACTGATCTGCGCGCCGTTCGCTCGAAAGACCGGACGACCACCACAACGGCGCATCAACGCCGACGCCAGATGGCTCCTGCGAAATCCAAGCAACCGCCTCGTCAGCACAAGAGACGCAACTGGAGCGCACTTCGCCAGAAGCAGACAGTGTCGCTATTCCAAAATTCTCTTTGCCGCCTGGATCGGCACCGATCCACAGCATGCACTCACTCCCACTCAATCGTGCCCGGCGGTTTGCTGGTGATGTCATAGACCACGCGGTTCACGCCGCGGACTTCGTTGACGATGCGGGTTGAGACGCGCGCCAGGAACGAATGCTCGAACGGGTAGTAGTCGGCGGTCATACCGTCGCTGCTGGTGACGGCGCGCAGCGCCAGCACGTAGTCATAGGTGCGGCCGTCGCCCATCACGCCGACGGTGCGCACGGGAAGAAGAACCGCGAACGCCTGCCAGATCTTGTCGTACAGGCCGGCTTTGCGGATTTCGTCGAGATAAACCACGTCGGCCTTGCGCAGGATCTCGAGCTTGTCGCGCGTGATCTCGCCCGGCACGCGGATCGCAAGGCCCGGCCCCGGGAACGGATGACGGCCGACGAACGTCTCGGGCAGGCCGAGCTCGCGGCCGAGCGCGCGCACCTCGTCCTTGAACAGTTCGCGCAACGGTTCGACCAGCTTGAGCTTCATGCGCTCCGGCAAACCGCCGACATTGTGATGCGACTTGATCGTGACCGAGGGGCCGCCGGTCGCGCTGACGCTTTCGATCACGTCGGGATAGAGCGTGCCTTGGGCTAAGAATTCCGCGCCGCCGATCTTCGCGGCCTCGCCGTCGAACACCTCGATGAACGCGGCGCCGATGATCTTGCGCTTCTGCTCCGGGTCGGTGACGCCGGCGAGACGGCTTAAGAACATCTCCGACGCGTCGGCGTGGATCAGCGGGATGTTGTAGTGCCCCTTGAACAGGGAGACGACCTCGTCCGCCTCGCCCGCGCGCATCAAGCCGGTGTCGACGAAGATGCAGGTGAACTGATCGCCGATCGCTTCGTGGATCAGCACCGCGGCGACGGAGGAATCCACGCCACCCGACAATCCGCAGATGACTTTGCCTTTGCCGACCTGCGCGCGGATCTTCTTGATCTCCGCATCGCGGAAGGCGTGCATATTCCACTCCGGGCGGATGCCCGCGATGTTGATGACGAAGTTCCTGTACATCTCCGCGCCGCGCGGCGTGTGAACGACTTCGGGATGGAACTGGATGCCGTAGAGCTTGCGCTTCTCGTCGGCGATCACGGCATAGGGCGAATGCTCGCTGGTGGCGACGACGGCGAAGCCCGGCGGCATCGCCGTGATCTTGTCGCCGTGGTTCATCCACACCGGCTCCGTGTCGCCGATGTTGCCGAGGCCGGCGAGCAGCGGCGACTCTTTCTCTATTCTGATGTCGCTACGGCCGAATTCGCGGTGGTGTCCGCCTTCGACCTTTCCGCCGAGCTGTTCGGCCATCGCCATCTCGCCATAGCAGATGCCGAGCACGGGCACGCCCGCGTCGAACACTGCCTGCGGCGCGCGCGGCGCACCGGCCTCCATCACGCTCGCCGGACCGCCGGAGAGGATGATGGCCTGAGGTGTGTGCGCGGCGAGCGCGGCTTCGGCTTTCTGGAATGGGACAATCTCGCAATAGACGCCCGCTTCGCGCACGCGGCGTGCGATCAGCTGGGTCACCTGCGAGCCGAAATCGATCACGAGGACGGGGGCTGCCATGGCGGGATTTAGCCAGCGGGCCGCGTCCTGTCCAGCACGGTTTTGCCGCACACTTCTACTATGCGTTCCGCGCAAGAATGGCGGTGAAAAAGCCGTCCGTTTGGATCGAAAACGGCGAGGCGCGGAAGAACTGGCCAAGGTTCTGCGGCGCTTCGGCGGGGATCGATTCGCGCCAGGCGTCGGTGGCGGGGACGATCGCGAAATCGCGGTGCGATTCGAGGAAGGCGGCGACGCGATCCTCATTCTCCGACCGCAGAATCGAGCAGGTCGCGTAGACGAGACGGCCGCCCGGTCTCACATACAGGGCGGCCTGTTTCAGCAGCGTGTCCTGTGTCGCTTTCAATTCCTCGATGCGCTCCCGTGTGAGACGCCAGCGCAACTCCGGTTGCCTGCGCCATGTGCCGGTGCCGCTGCACGGCGCGTCGAGCAGGACGACGTCGAACATACCGTCGGGCGGATGCGTGTCGATGATCGTGGCGCCGGCGCGTTCGGCGCGGCGCTCAAGCTCGTGCAGCGCCGCCGCGCGCACATCGGTCGCGACGATCTTGCCGCTGTTACGCATCAGCGCCGCAAGCGCCAGCGACTTGCCGCCCGCGCCCGCGGCGAGATCGAGCACGCGCATTCCCGGCTTCGCGCCGCAGAGCAGCGCCGCAATCTGCGCCGCCTCGTCCTGAAACTCGAACGCGCCGGACAGGAACAATCCGCCCCGTCCGAGCTTCGCTTCTCCCTCCGGCAACCGGATACCGACGGGCGAGAAGGGAGTCGGCTGCGCGTCATAGCCTTCGCTGCGCAAGGCCCCGAGCAGGTCCTCACGCGTCGTCTTCAACGTGTTGACGCGCAGATCGGCAGGCGCGCGCGCTTGCAGCGCTGTCATTTCGTCGAACAACAACTTGTCATCCCGGCCAAGCTCGCGAAGCGAGCGTTGTCCCGGGACCCATTGGGACATGTCTCGATGGGTCCCGGACAGTCGCTGCGCGACTTCCGGGATGACAGGGTTGGTTGTGATGGACCGCTTGAGCTCTTCTTCCAGAAACGCGGGATACTCGCCCAGAACATGCAGCGGAGGTTCTTCTTTGCGTGGTGATGCGATGATCTCGCGCTCGGCATCCGTCAGTGCCGCCGGCCCATATCCGGCACCAACGAACACAGCTTCGATATTACCCTCTTCCAGCAGCGATCCGATCACCAGAGCGCGCGGCGCATCGCTGCCCATGCGCCAGCCGAGCCACGCGCGCTTGCGCTGGATCGCGTAGATGCGCTCGGCGATCGACGCGCGATCCTTCGAACCCGCGAACCGGTGCGACCGTCCCCAGTCGCGCAGATGCCGGTCGACGGGCTGGTTTGTCTTCCCGAGTTCGCCGAGTATATCGATGACGGCTTGAATTCGCGCGGCAGGTGTCATGGCAGAAGAAGACCTAACAGATCGCGTCCGCATACGCGACGAACATGTGTTATCCCAGAAGCGCTACAAGCTCAGCGAATACGATCTCGACTATCGCCGCAGCGACGGCACATGGCAGCGCCAGAACCGCGAAATCTTCGACCGCAAACATGCCGCCGCCGTGCTGCCCATCGATCCGAAGCGTGGCACCGTGATCCTGGTCAGCCAGTTCCGCCTTCCCGCATTCCTCACCGGCCACAGGAAGCCGCTCGTCGAGGTGATCGCCGGCGCGCTCGACAACGACGCACCCGATGTCTGCGCACACCGCGAGGCGATGGAAGAAGCGGGCGTCGAGGTCAGCGACCTGAAGGAAGTCTTCAACTGCTTCATGTCGCCCGGCGCGATCACGGAGCGGATCCATCTGTTCGTCGGCACCTATAGCGGACGCGCCGGCAAAGGCGGCGGCCTGCACGATGAAGGCGAAGATATCGAAGTCCTCGAAATGCCGCTCGACGATGCGATGACGATGATCAGGCGCGGCGAAATCGTGGACGCCAAGACCATAGCGCTGCTGCAACACGCAAAGCTGGAAGGCCTAGCGTGACGTCAACGGCCCACACCAACCGCTGATTTTGCGCCGCGTATGTTTCATCGGGAGACAGGTGCCTTAAACATCTGGCAACCGGGCGCCGATTAAATGAAGGATGGCTGAAGGGTCCCAAAACGCCTGGTTCTCGCCGTATCTGCGGACCCTGGAATATTGCGCAAACGCCATCGCGCATTCGACCTTCAGTCCCGGTTCTGTTTTCTCGATTTTCTCGCTTCTCTGCGCGCTTCTGATCGCGGTCGCCTTTCTCGCGTATCGCAGAGCGCGGAAAGGAAAGCCGCCCGTCCGTCTTCGCGTCCTGGCACGCGCGCTGTTCCCACGCTGGTTCTGGCGCAGCGCCTCCATGCGCGCGGACATCGGCTTCTATTTTCTCAACACCGTTGCGATCGGCGGGTTCATCGGCTGGGGCCTGATATCGGCCAACACCGTGAGTCATCTCACGATCCACGCGCTTACCGGCGCGCTTGGACCATCGCACGCGTCTCCCCTTCCTCATATCGTGGCGAGCGCGTGGCTCACACTGGCGCTGTTTGTCGCCTACGACTTCGCTTACTGGATCGATCACTATCTAAGCCACAAGATACCGGTGTTGTGGGACTTCCATCGCGTGCATCACACGGCGGAAACGCTCTCGCCGCTCACCAATGCGCGCGTGCATCCGGTGGATAGCCTGATCTTCGCCAACATCACGGGCCTTTGCGTCGGCTCCACGCACGGTGTCGTGGGCTATTTTCTCGGCAATGCCGCAAGCGAAGCGATGCTGTCGGGCACCAACGTCATCTATCTCGGCTTTCTCTTTGCGGTCGTGCATCTGCAGCACTCGCACGTTCCGATCCAGTTCGGCCGGAGGCTGAACAGGATATTCTTTTCGCCGGCGCATCATCACATTCATCACTCGACGCGGCCGGAGCATTTCAACAGCAACCTCGGAAGCTGCCTTGCGGTGTGGGACTGGATGTTCGGTACGCTCATCGATCCCCAGGAGGTGAAGGGGCGGCTGACATTCGGTGTTGAGATGGAAGGCGACCGCTACACGCCGCATTCGATGGCCGGAACGCTTGTCTGGCCCTTCGTCCGCGCCGCGAGACGGGCGATGCCGCGCCGGACGCCCGCGAAAACAGCCGCGAACACAGCCTACGAATTGTCGCCGTAAATCTGTTTGCGTGCAGCGAGCGAGATCGCAACGAAAAATATTTGTCATTCCCGGCCGGGCGATGCGCTAGCATCGCGGAGGGAAGACAAGTTTGACTGAGCAATTGCCGAAAATTGTCATCGTAGGCGCAGGCTTTGCGGGCATCGAAGTCGCGCGGGCGCTTGGCCGTGCGAACATTCCGGTCACGCTGATCGACCGGCAGAACCACCATCTGTTCCAGCCCCTGCTCTATCAGGTCGCGACCGCGGCGCTGTCGCCCGCCGACATCGCCGAGCCGATCCGCAAGGTTCTGCGCGGTCATCCGAGCATCGAGGTGATGCTCGCGGAAGTCATCGGCATCGACACGACCGCACGCACCGTCGCGCTCAACAACGGCGAGACCATCGCTTACGACATCCTCGTCATCGCGACCGGCGCGACGCATGGCTATTTCGGGCATGACGAGTGGGAGCGTTTCGCGCCGGGCCTCAAGACCATCGAGGATGCGCGCAAGATCCGCTCGCATCTGCTGCTGGCCTTCGAGCGCGCGGAGATGAGCCGCGACCCCGCCGAGCAGAAGCGCCTGATGACCATCGCGGTGATCGGCGGCGGACCAACCGGTGTGGAGTTGGCCGGCTCCATCGCCGAACTCGCACGCTACACATTGTCTAAGGACTTCGTTCGCATTCGTGCGGAAACCGCGACCGTACTTCTTCTCGAAGCCGGACCGCGTCTGCTAACGGCATTCCCGGAAAATCTCGCGGACTACGCGGTGCGCAAGCTGACGAAACTGGGCGTCACGGTTCGCACGTCATGCCCTGTCGAACGCATCACCGACCACACCATTCTCGCCAAAGGCGAAGAGATCGGTGTCGGCTTCGCGATCTGGGCGGCGGGCGTGATGGCGTCCCCGCTCGGCAAATTCCTCGGCGTCGATCTGGATCGCGCGGGCCGCGTGCGCGTGAACGCCGATCTTTCGGTGACGGGCACGGAGAACGTCTACGTTCTCGGCGATCTCGCGCTGGCGATGGATCAGCACGGCAAGCCGCTGCCCGGTCTCGCGCAGGTCGCCAAGCAGGAGGGCGAATATCTCGGTCGCGCGCTGGCGCGGAAGATTCAACGGAATGAAACGCCGAAGCCATTCGTCTTCCACAACCGCGGCAACACCGCGATCATAGGGCGCCACGCCGCCGTTTTCGATTTCGGCTGGGCGCGGATGAAGGGCTGGCTGGCATGGTGCCTGTGGGCTCTGATCCACGTTTATCTGCTGGTCGGCTTTCAGCACCGGCTACTGGTCTCGATCCAGTGGCTTTGGCGTTACGTGACCTACGAACGCGGCTCGCGTCTGATCGCAGAACAGGCGGAAGAACCGTAGCTACTCTCCACCGGGGTGATAGTTCGGGGCTTCGCGGGTCACGACGACGTCGTGGACGTGGCTTTCGCGCAAGCCCGCGCCGGTGATGCGCACGAACTGCGCGCGCTTGTGGAAGTCGGCGATGGTCTTCGAGCCCGTCAATCCCATCGCGGCGCGCAAGCCGCCGATGGTCTGATGCACGACAGCGCTGACCGGGCCCTTGTACGGCACCTGGCCTTCGACACCTTCGGGCACGAGCTTCAGCGTGTCCTGCACTTCGGACTGGAAATAACGATCCGCTGAGCCGCGCGACATCGCGCCGACGGATCCCATGCCGCGATAGCCTTTGTACGAGCGGCCCTGATAGAGGAACACCTCGCCCGGCGCCTCGTCGGTGCCGGCGAGCATCGAACCGACCATGCAGACATCCGCACCGGCCGCAATCGCCTTTGCGAGATCGCCGGAATATTTGATGCCGCCATCGGCGATCACCGGCGTGTCGGTTTTGCGCGCGGCGTCGACAGCGTCCATCACGGCGGTCAGCTGCGGCACGCCGACACCGGCGACAATGCGCGTGGTGCAGATCGAGCCCGGGCCGATGCCGACCTTGATGCAATCCGCGCCGGCATCGATCAGCGCTTTCGCGCCATCCGAGGTCGCGACGTTGCCGGCGACGACCTGAACGTAGTTCGAGATCTTCTTGATGCGCGTGACGCTGTCGAGCACGCCCTTTGAATGGCCGTGCGAAGAGTCGACCACGATCACGTCGCATTCGGCTTCGACGAGCGCGTTGGCACGCGCGTAACCGTCTTCGCCGACGCCGGTCGCCGCCGCGACACGCAAACGGCCGCGATCGTCCTTGCAGGCGTTGGGATATTTCTGCGCCTTCTCGATATCCTTCACGGTGATGAGGCCGACGCAGCGATAGGCCTCATCGACGACCAGAATCTTTTCGATACGGCGCTGGTGCAGAAGGCGCTTGGCCTCCTCCGGCTTCACACCTTCGCGGACAGTGACGAGATTGTCTTTCGTCATCAGCTCACGCACCGGCTGGCGCATGTTGTCGGCGAAGCGGACGTCGCGGTTGGTGAGGATGCCGACGAGCTTGCCGGCGCCCTTGCCGTTCGCGCCTTCGACGACCGGGATACCGGAGATGCGATAGCGCTCCATCAGCGCGAACGCGTCGGCGAGCGTCGCATCGGGACCGATGGTCACCGGGTTCACGACCATGCCGCTTTCGAATTTCTTCACGCGGCGGACCTGCTCGGCCTGCTCTTCGACGCTAAGGTTCTTATGAATGACGCCCATGCCGCCCGCCTGTGCCATCGCGATGGCGAGACCGGCTTCGGTCACGGTGTCCATGGCGGCGGAGATCAGCGGAATGCCGAGCTCGACGGTTCTGGTGAGACGGGTGTGTGTGTCGACCTGCGCGGGGAGGATCTCGGAGGCGGCAGGCACAAGCAGCACATCGTCGAAGGTCAGGGCTTCGCGGATGGGGGTGCGCTGTTCCATGCGGGCGTCTATCAGCCCTTTTTCCGATTCGCAAGTGAGACCGTACCCGGCACGGCCGCGCCCTCCGCGGATTGAATCGGCGCATTACGCCGCGTTAACCTACCGGCACCACTCCGAATCGTTTGAAAGGATCACATATGTACAAGGCTATGTTTGGTGGCATTGCGGGGCTTCTTCTATCAGCCGCCGCGGCATCTGCGGCGACCCATATCGCGCTGGACGGCTACTGCAACAACTATGCGATCCGGCATGGCGAGTTTAACCACTACGCCATCAAGGACACCGGTTGCTCTGCCGGGTTCGGCGGCGGGCTGCTTGGGAGCATCAAAGGCGTGGGCAAGCAGTTGATCCTCGCTTTGCAGGACCCTTCCTCGAACCACACGCAGTTCGAATTCATTTTCTCCTATCCGCTTGTGACCGGCGGATCGTGGGAGCTGTACGACTCGACCGATGGCGTCACCTTCAACGCTTTGGCCGGCGGCACTTATACAGTCGGCACGCCCGCGGCACGGTCAACCAGATCCGCCACCGCCAAACCCAAGTAGAGGGCTTCCGGGACACGCCCGAATCCCCGAACGGGTTCGGGCGGTCTCTGCTGTTGTCGCGACGCATGCAGGCCGGGGAACTTTTAACGAAGGTTCATGGAACCCGGCGCGGATGGGCGCGTTGTGTTGGCTGCGAACGGCTGGCGGGCGTTTGCAACCACACGACAGGAGACTCTCAATATGTCCAGGAAGATTAGTTTGATGATGAGCGCCGTTGCGCTTGGCGCATTCGCGCTTGCCGCTCCCGCCCAGGCGGCCGGTCATTCCGGTGTAAAGGTCGGCACGCTGACCTGTAACGTGGCCAGCGGCTGGGGTTTTGTGTTCGGTTCGTCCAAGGATTTGCACTGCACGTTCCGCGGCAACGGCCATAACGACCATTACACCGGCTCGATTTCGAAGTTCGGCGTCGACATCGGTTACACTGAAGGCGGCGTGCTGGTCTGGGGCGTGTTTGCGCCGACTTCCGATGTCCGCAAGGGCGCGCTTGAAGGCGATTACGCCGGCGCGACCGCCAGCGCCACGGTCGGCGTCGGCCTGGGCGCCAACGTCCTTGTCGGCGGACTCGACAAGTCGATTGCGCTGCAGCCGCTCAGCATGGAAGGCAACAAGGGCCTGAATGTCGCGGCCGGCATCGGCTCGATCAGCCTGCACGAAGCGCCCTAATCGCAAATTGCCTCTGACGTAGGAAGCGCCCCGCTGGAAGCAGCGGGGCCTTTCTATTGGCGCGCAAAACACAAGTGACGCGAGCTATTCGCCGCGGAATCCCGTGGCGACGAGATAGAGTTCGACGGACTCGGCACGTGAGGCCGGCGGCTTCACATGCTTGACGTCGCGAAACATCTTCTTCACACGCGCCAGCAACGTGCCGCTGGCGCCGCCCTGAAACACCTTGCCGACGAAAACGCCGCCGGGCTTTAGCACATCGTTCGCAACATCGAGCGCGGCTTCGAACAGCGCCGTGGTACGCAGATGATCCGTGGCACGGTGACCCGTCGTCGGCGCGGCCATATCGGTGAGCACCACATCGGCCGGTCCGCCCAATTCCTGCTTCAACAGATCGGGCGTATCGGGATCGAGCAGATCCGCCTGCAACGTGGTCGCGCCGGGGATCGGCTCCATCTCCAGAATATCGGCACCGACGACCCTGCCGGTCTCGCCGACCTTCTTGAGCGCAATCTGCATCCAGCCACCCGGCGCCGCGCCGAGATCGAGCACGCGCCCGCCCTTCTTCAGAAAATGGAATTTGTTGTCGAGTTCGACCAGCTTGAACGCCGCACGCGAGCGATAGCCTTCGCTTTTCGCGGCACGGACATAAGGATCGTTGATCTGGCGCTCCAGCCAGCTTCGCGATGACGGCTTCATAGATTTCCGCGTCTTCAGCTTCGCGCGCACTTCGCCGCGGCCGGATTTGTCGGGTGGTCGTGCCGTCATGCGCGCGCTTGTAGCATCAATTCGCGCAGCATGCCTTCCCGCAATCCGCGATCCGCGACGCGCAGTTTCTCGCAGGGCCACAAGGCATGAATGGCCGCGAAGATCGCGCATCCGGGCAGGACCAGATCGGCGCGATCCGGGCCGATGCCGCCGATCGCGGCGCGGCCCGCATGATCGAGCGCGATCAGCTCATCCACGACTTTCAGGATATCCGTGCAATCGTGCCAGCTCGCGTCGACCTTGGAGCGGACATACCGGTCCAGTCCCATCGCCACCGCGGCGAGCGTCGTCACCGTACCGGAAGTGCCAAGCAGATGATGCGCCTCCCGCGAGAAAGCGCGCACGCCATCCATCTTTTCCCGCACGGGCGCGAAGCGCGCGATCAGGCGCGCCCGCATGGCATCGAAAGAGGCGCTGTCCATTGCAACGGTGGCGACGTCTTCCGCCAGGTTCACGACACCAACAGGGGTTGAAGATGAGAATACCGTCTTCATCTCGCCCGACTCGCGGCGCATCCAGATGATCTCGGTCGAACCGCCGCCGATGTCGAACACCAGCGCGCCTTCATAGCCGCGCCCGACGAGAGGCGCGCAGCCGATTGCGGCGAGACGCGCCTCTTCCTCCTCGCTCACGATCTCCAATACGATTCCGGCTTCGTCCCTGGCGCGCGCGATCAGCTCCGCAGAATTGCTCGCCGCGCGCGCCGCCGCCGTCGCGATGGCGCGCGTATGGGTCACCCGCTGCTCCCCGATATGCTCCGCACAGATCTTGAGCGCGGCCATGGTGCGCGCGAGTGCGGCCTCGGAAAGGCGCCCCGATGCCGCAACGCCCTCCCCCAGGCGGACGATGCGCGAAAAGGAATCGACAATTCTGAATTCGTTTTCCCGCACAGCGCGCGCGATCAGAAGCCGGCAGTTGTTGCTGCCGAGATCGAGCACGGCGAGAAGCGGCGACGCCTTGTTGGCGCCCCCGCGCGCAAGCTCCTTCTGCCGGTATGCCCGTCCGGATGGGCGCATGCGTTCGACCTCCCCACCGCAAGCTAGCGCGGCCCGCGCGAACGGGAAGACTTAATTTGCAGACGCTGCTGGCCCCGCCGGGTGTCCATCACGCAAGAAAGCGGGAATGCCCCATGAACGATGCGACACCCTGCGGGCACAAGAATATGAAGCCTTTCGGCGGGCCCGGGAGTTCCGGGCCCCCCGGACCGGGTTTCGGCAGCGGCGCAACGGAAGTCCTTGAATCCGGCGGCTTCCTTGCGTACAGAAGCGGCCCGCCGTTGGGGGATCGTCTAATGGTAGGACTGCAGACTCTGACTCTGCCTATCTAGGTTCGAATCCTAGTCCCCCAGCCAGCGCCAGAATGTTGAATCTCAACGGGTTTGGCGAGAATTCGCGGCGAGAGAACAAAACCCAAATATGGAAACGAAGCACCCCAACCGCAGAGTCCGCGATCGGGCGCGAGCCTCCATCTCCTAGGACACACTCTCAAGAAGCTCTTTGAGCTTTGCCAGCTCAACGTCCACCAGTTTGATCTGCTCATCGAAGAAAGCATCCGAAAAACCGGGAGGCTGAAAGAAGGTGATCATGAACTCGGACCCGTTTCCGTTTGCGATCACACGTGCCGGAACCGTCCAGCTCGCCTGCGGATCGACGAAATCGTGGTCGAGGATGCCGTGGCGGGTGTCAGCGCGCATTCTGAGCTTGGCCGCACCGCGAGGGGTGACCATGTCCCACCACTCGGCATCGGCGGAACGGCGTGTGGACATGATGTTGACCACGGCCCAGCGCGGCCAGTTGCCGAGATCGGCCAGGAAATCGAAGGCCGTCTGCGGATCGCAATCCATGCGTACGGTTTTTGTGATGGACCGGATTGTTGTCTGAGCATGTTTGTTGCCGGACATGATGAGTTCCTTTTCGGCAGGTCGCACGCTCTATTTGGAGAGCGAGACCAGCGTGGCACCGAGGCAGATCAGCACTGCACCGCTCGCGGTCATGGGGATATGCAGAGAGCGCCACTCTCCGAACGCAAGAGCGCCGATCGTGACCGCCACCAGCGCGTTGGCATTGGTCAGCGGCGCAACGACGGCGACCGGCAGCTTCAATGTGCCGAAGCCGTACGTGATGCAGGCGATGGCAGCGGACCATGTCAGTGCCATCGCAACCGCCCAGCCGATGGCTCCTGAAAGCCGCAATCCGCCGGACTGACCCGTAATGACGAGGCTCGTCCAGCCGACCAGCGCAATGGTCGTGCCGATCACGGCCAGATATGTCGGGATGGATGCTCCGGCAGCGATGCTGGAACGCATCAGCACCGTGCCGAGTCCGAGGAAGATTGCGGGAACGATCCCGCCGATCAGGATACCGGTCGCATTCATGGCCTGGCTCCCGGCTGCGTTCCCGGAAAATACTCGGTGTAGGTTTCACCGGTACGCCCGTGATAGAGTACGCGCTTGCCGAGAAACGAGACGAAGTAGCCGGCGCATCCCGCCTTGACCACTTTGGTGCAGAAGCCCTTGTAGGTGTAACCCGGTACTTGCTGCTGGGCTTCCCGAAGAGCCTGTCGCACGACTTCGCCGTCGAATCTTTCGGCCACAGGCTCCGTCTCTGCCGTCTTCAATTCGAGCGTGTCACCGTTCGGCATGTAATACGTGCGCACGCTGCGGCGGAAATCCACGGCATAGCCGTCCAATCCTGCTGCAATCAAATCCTTCACGTTTTGCGCGAAGGTCGTCGTGCCCGATTCCGAGCCTTCCAGCGCCGCGTGGGCTACGTCTTTCCATTGTGTGCTCATGGCTTGCTGCCTTTCCTTGGGGTTGTCACCCGTCAATCGACGGGCATCGAAGTGAAACCGCGACGTTCCACGATCTCCTTGAGGATTCGCGCCAGCGCCGTGCGGTCTTTCGGCGCAAGATGATCGAAGAATTCGGCGTCATTGGCATCGGCGAGCGCCGCGAGTTCGGGCACGAGGCGGCGTCCCTTCGCGGTCAAAGCCAGCGTCTGCGCCCGCCCGTCGTGCTCGTCGGCTTTGCGCACGACCAGAGACTTGGCAATCAGTCTGTCGGCCAGTTTGGTGATCGCGCCGCGCGTCATTCCGATACGCTCGGCGAGATGGCTGGGCGCGACGGCGTCGGCGTCCAGAAGCTGGCGCATCACCACCCATTCCGCCACCGTCACGCCGCGCTGCTCCACCTTGCGGGCGAAGGCCTGCGAGACGTTGTTGGAGACAAAGCGCAACCAATAGCCGAGATGAGCTGTGAGGTCGGAAGGTCTGGTCGTGTTCATGGCAAACCTCATTGATTGACTAGGAAACTATCACCATGAAGTTTCCTAGTCAACTATATAATTTGACTGCCGCGCTGGCCGGAGAAAACAGCCGGTTTCTGGCCCCTAGAAATTCGTGTCAGGGTCTACGTTTCGTAGCGTATGGGCAGACGCTTTAACCCGCTCACGAAGTTCGATTGAACCCAGGCTGGGTCGCCCGCAAGCTTCAGGCTGCTGATCCGCGACAGCATTTCCTCAAAGAAAATCCGCACTTCCATCTTGGCCAGATATTGGCCGAGGCATACGTGCGGCCCATAGCCGAACGCAATATGGCGATTGGGCGAGCGGGCGATATCGAACGAAAACGGGCTCTCGAAGACATCTTCGTCGCGGTTGGCGGAGGGGTAGCACATCATCAGATTGTCGCCCGCGCCGATCGTCTCGCCACGGAGGGTGTAATTCTGCGCGGCGGTACGAAAGAAATGCTTCACCGGCGTCACCCAGCGGATCATTTCATCGACCGCGCCCGGTAGAAGCGCGGGGTCGGCCCGAAGACGCGCCAGCTGCTCCGGATTCTCAAGAAGCGCCAGCAATCCGCCGGCCGTCGTCGAACTTGTCGTATCGTGTCCGGCGGTCGCGATGATGATGTAATAAGAGAGCGCTTCGTGATCCGCGATCGGCTTGCCGCCGATCTCGGCGTTGGCAATGATGGACGCGACATCGCTGGTGGGACTCCTGCGACGCTCAGCAGTCAACGCCCCAAAATAGCGCGCAAACTCGGCCACGGTCTCCGCGATGTTCCGGTTTTCACTGCTTTGCTTGATGTCCGGATCGTCAGGGCCGAAGATCTCTTGCGTGAGCTTCAGCATTTTGGGCTCGTCTTCTTTCGGGACGCCGAGGATGCGCATGATGACACGCAACGGATACCACACGGCAACGTCGCGTACGAAGTCGCACGCACCGCCCATGTCCACCATACGCTGCACACATTCTCGCGCGAGGGCGTGCAGATCGTCTTCCAGTGCCTTGATATGTACCGGCATGAACCACGCCTGCGTCAGCTTGCGATAGACCATGTGGTCGGGCGCATCCATGTTGACGAGATTGCGCAGAAGAACGGTACTGCCCCCGGTAAGCCGCTTTGTCTTCTCTTCGTCCCTCATGGTGCGGAGAAGAAGTCGCGGCGCGTTCAGGAAAATGTCCGGTTTGCTCTCGATTTCCTGGATGTCCTTGTACCTGGTGACAGTCCAGAACGGCCGGTAGCCGGTGGGCTCCGTCCAGCGCAGCGGCGCTTCGCGGCGAAGCTGCGCGAACAGCAGGTCATAGGCGCCGGGCTCCGCATAGGTCTTTGCCGAGACGATAGCGTCATCGATTGGCGCGCCTGTCTGTACCGACGCTTCACTCACCGGCCGCCATCTCCTGCGTTTGCATCTGGTCTGCCGCGCCAAGCACCGTCACATCGACGGGCACGCCGTCGATGAATGTCGTGCCGGAAACTTTCTCGACCACATCCGGACCATGTCCCAGAAGCAGATTGATATTGGCGCCCGGCTTCTGGTTGGCGCGCCGCCATCCGCCATTGTGCCCCCAGCCATGCGGATAACAGATCGCGCCTTTCACAACATTGTCGGAAAGCTGCGCGATCACTTCTACCCGGCCATGTTCGGTACGAAGCTCAACCTGTGATCCATTGCCGACCCCGCGCGTTGCGGCGTCTTCGGGATGGATTAGCAGTGTGGGCGTCTGCGAATTCACCAGCTTCGCCGCGTTGTGCATCCAGGAATTCATCGATTTGAGGGTGCGCTGGCTGAACAGTTTGAGCCGCGTGTCTGGCGGCGCATGGCGCTCCTGCGCAAACCGCGCGAATTCCTCTTCGAGAATGTCGTGCCAGAGGCGCAGTTTGCCATCGGGATAGGCGATGTGCGCCGGCCAGTTCTCATAGGTGAGCGGCATATCGAGCATCACGCCGTGTGGATCGTTCTTTGCGAGTTTCTTGAGCGAAAGCCCGCGCCGAAAGCCGAACCGATCCCCCACAGGACCAAGCCGCACGCCCATATCCACCATGTCGAGCGCCGTGGGAGAGAATCCGAGCTTCTCCAGCCGCGCCATCATCTTCATCGGATAGATCGAACCAATGCCCATGCGCTTTGCGAGATCGCGGAAGATGGCGAGCTCTTCGCGCGCCTCGCCGGTCTTCTCGATGACCGCCGGCGAATATTGCAGATAGGGCCGCGGCATATGCGAGAGGCCAATCAGCGGGACATCGCCCTTCTCCAGGAACGTTGCGGAGGGAAGGACGTAATGCGCGAAACGATTTGACTCCGTGACGTAGAGATCAATCGAGATCATCAGATCGAGCGATGCGAACGCGCGCGCCAGATGCGCACCGGCCGGCGCCGATAGCACGGGGTTTCCCGCGATCAGCATCATCGCGCGGACTTGGCCCTCGCCCGGCTCAAGAATGTCGTCGGCCAGTACAGCAGAAGGCATCATGCCGCCGACGACCGGGAGATTGCCGATGCGCGTGCGGTGCTCGCCATAGCCGACAAGCGGCTCCGGGCCGCCTTTCAGCGGGAAGGCGCCGAACGTCGATCCGCCTTTGCGGCCGAACTTGCCGGTCGCCATGTTGAACGCATCGACGAGCACGTTCGAGATCGTGGAGAAATTTCCGCGGCACAAGCCTACGCGGCTATACATCGCCGCACGCGGCGTCTTGGCGAAGTCACGGGCAAGATTGCGGATCGTGTCCACCGCAATCCCGGTCCGCACGGACGCCTCTTCAACTGTGACCGTGGAGACAGCATCTCGCAGCCGCTCCCAACCGACAGTGTGCGTGTTTAAGAATTCGCGATCTTCGAGGCCCTCGTCGAAGACCGTGCGCAACATTGCTGCCAGCAGCCAAATGTCGGAGTTCGGCTGGATCCAGATATGCTCGTAGCGCTCCGCCGTCTCGCCGCGGCGCGGATCGATGACGACGACCCGGCCACGCCCCGCAATCGCATCGAGATCATGACGCATGCGCGGCGCGGTGAGCAGCCCGCCATGCGAGACCAGCGGATTGGCGCCGATGATGATCAGGAAATCGGTGTTCGGAAGATCGGGGATCGAATTGCGGAACGCGACGCCGTAGAGAATGTAACTCGCCAGATGCCGCGAATTTCCGTCCTGTGAGCCAGCGGTATAGAACTTCGAACTGCCAAGTTTGCCGAGGAACCATTGGCTCGACATGAACGTGTCGGTCGAGAACGCGCCGGGATTTCCGAAATAGGTGGCAATCGCATCGGCGCCATAAGAGCCGCGGATATGGCCGAGACGCCGGGCGATGTCGGACAACGCCTCGTCCCAACTCACGCGCGCAAACTCGCCCGAACCGCCGACACGCTTGAGTGGATAGATCACGCGATCCGGATCGTAGGTAATGTCGGCGATCGCGGGGCCCTTCACACACAGATGTCCCTGGCTGTGCGGATTGGCGCGGTCGGGGCCGATCTTGATGGCCTTGCCGTCCTTCACCTCCGCGGTCAGACCACAGAACGCTTCGCACAGGCGGCAGAAGGTCGCGTGCTCGCCATCCTGTCCCGGTGCAGGATTGGGCCGCGCGCTCATCCGCCACCGCTCGAAGGCATCCATCGCGGCGCCTGATAGAGACCGCGTTGGTCAGACGCGCCGAAGAGCATCACCGGCGGATTGGTCGCGTTGCGTGCGTTGAACATCGCGCTCAGATGCACGCCCCCGGTCATGCCGTTGCACCGCATCACGCCCGGCATGCCGAACTCCAGGTAAGAGCTTTCCTGTCCGTGTTCGCTCTGCATCGCCATCAGCACATTGCCGAAGCCTTCGATCTCGATATCGAAGGCGCCGAATTTCTGCGTCTCCACGCGGGCGCGCGCGCCGCGAAGACTAAGCCCGTCGAGATCGACCTGAAAAGCGATATCGCGAAGAACCGGCTTGTCGATCTCGCCCTTGTGGATCGCGAAGCCGGTGCTGAACCGTTTGCCCGCGCGCGAGATCACCTCCGCAAGACCGATCACGAGATCTTTCCCGAACGATCCGACGAGCCAGCAGAAATTGGACAGCGCGGCGGCCGGGTTGCTGTGATCGCGCACGCCCCAGGAATGATCGCGGAAGGCATAGCCATTGATCGTCCAGCGCTGGCTGCCCAGGCGCACATCGCCCGTCACCAGGCCGGCGACTTCGGTATGGCTCGCCGCGAACTTGTCGCGGAAGCCGTTGCGCAGACCCGATAGTGCCCATGTATCGTATTGCGGGTGAAGGTCGGTGATCTGCAGATCGACATCGCAATCCGCGTCATGCGCCGCCCAACGGCTTTTGCCCTTCTCGAAGGCCGCGGACACAAAGCCGTCGAGTGCAAAGCGATTGCCCGTCCTGTCGCCCTCGCGCAGTGCTGCGCCCACGCGTGAACCGTTGAAGCAAATCCCGTTCTTCGACACGACGCCGAAGGTGCAGATACCGATCCCGCGATTGGGATGCTGACCGATGCGAAAAAAACCGCCGATCGATTGCGTCACGTCCTGCCAGGCGAGGACCACGCTTTCCTGCCACAGCGGATCCAATGACGGCGTATGAGGCCATTCGTCCTCGACCGGAAGCTCGATGATCTCCATACCGGATCCTACAAACGCACGAACTGACCGAGGATCGATTTGATCCTGTTCCAGTACATTTCCTCTATGTGACGAAGATCTTCGGTGAACCGGCTATATGCCATCACCTGATACACGCCGAGGCGCCATTCGCCCCACAGCCGCCCGTACTCGACGTCCTGCACCCGGCCGCGCGCAGCGCGATAGGCAGAGACGATCTCGTCTTCCGAGGGAACGCCCACCAACGGCGGCAGCGAACTCAGGAAATGCGACATGCCGGCGAGGCAATAGCCGAGGTCACCCTCGCCCAAGCCGAAATGGCAAAGCTCCCAATCGAGCAGCGCGGCAACATCGCTGCCGCGAAACATCACATTGCTGAGGTTGGTGTCGCCATGAACAAGTTCCGCCTGGCGTGACAGCGGTGCGGTCGCGAGCAGATGATCGCGCACCCGCAGCATCACCGCGCGTACATCGTCATAATACGAAACACGCGCGCGCCCGAACCCCGCCGGAATGGCATGCATCAATTCCTTCGTATCCCAATCGATAGCGCGATCGATGAAATTCGCTCCACGCCCACGCTGGTTCAGAAAAGCGAGCGAGGGATCGCCGGCATCGACTCTGTGGACGCTCGCAAAGCAGCGGACGCTCGAAAGGATCATCGCGTGACGCAATTCCGGCGCGGCGTTCGCAATAGGCCCTTCGGCAAAAGGCTGACCGCCAGGTGGCGGCGCATCGACACGCGCCATGAACAGCCCCGGCTTGCCCGCGATCTCTCCGCCGGCATCGAGCCAGAGCGCCTTCGGCACGGGAATGCCCTTCGGCTCCAGAGCCCGCATGACTTTGAATTGCGGGATCAGATCGTATTGATGGAAGAACGTTCCGCCGAGGTCGTAGCGAAATACCAGCGGCCGCCGGATCGTGCTCCCATCGGCTGTTTCCAGAATGGCATCGAAGATCTGCGTGCCGCTCGATGCACCGGAAGCACGCCGGGAAGTGTCGAGCTCTATGCCGACAGCCTTCCCGCCGAGATCGGGCTGCCGCGCGAGAAATCGCGCCAGCGCTTCTTCGGTCACGCGCGGGGCACTCTGGGTGCGCCCCGTCACGCTGCGTATGGCTTCGAGTGCTCCGTCTTCCTGCGCGCGAATGGATCCGCTCCGCCTAGTTGAAGAAGTAATCGAGCGTCACGCCGTACTGGCCGGGCGGCGCCGCAAGCGCGAGCTTGTCGATCTGACCCGCGACCAGGCCTCCGGCATAGTATTGCTCGTTGAATGCGTTGCTGGCGAACGCGGACGCGCGCCAGCGGCCGTCTTCGGTCGTATAAGCCAGATTGAAGTCGACCGTCGTGAACGACTTGGCATTGTGCGCACCGCCCGTGCCAACGATGTTCTCCGCATCGAAGTAGTAGCCGCCGTTAAACCCTGCCAGAACGCTCAGATCGAGCGAGCCTTTCTTGACGAACGGCATCTTGATCTGCGGTCCAACGGTGACAGACCACTCCGGCGCACCGGCGAGACGCTTGTCCTTCGTGAACAGCGTTCCGAAGGAGCCCGCGACCACGTCGGTCTTGTACCAGGAATGCAACAGCAGTCCGTTCACGTTCAGCGATGCCCAGTCGTTGATGATCGCCGAGCCTTCGAAATCCAGGCCGTAGAGATCGGCGCCCGTGCCGTTCACCAGATAGCTGGCCGCCAGCGGCGACGACGTCACCTGAAGATGAATGTTCGTGTACTGATAGTCGAATGCCGCCACATTCAGGCGCAGCATGTCGGTGATGTCCCATTTCGCACCGACCTCATACGACGTGATCTTCTCGGGCTTGACACCCGGGCTCAACTCGTTGGTCGCGTTGAGTGTGCCGGATTTGAAACCCGTCGACACACCGCCGTAGAGCAGAAGGCTGTCGAGCTGATAGTTCAAGCGCGCGGTATACGTCCACGCGCTGCTATGGATTTTGTTATCGAAGTTTCCAAAGCTCGGCACATCCTGAAGCTGATAGGAATCAGCCGTGTAGCGCGTGCCGCCCGTGAGGCTCAGTCCGGCAGCAATCATGTCGAGCGGCACCGTCGCCTGCACAAACGCTGCGGCAGAGCGCACATGCCAGTGATTGAGCTCACTCTGCACATTGAAACCGAACAGATCGCCCGTCAGATCGGTCAGGCCTCTGTCATTCAGATAATTGGCACCGACGATCCACTCGATCGGCCCTTCTTTGGAAGAGAGTTGCAAATCCTCCTGCCAGTTCTGTGCCGGGAAGTCGCCGGAGAAGCCGATGCTGCCGCTGTTAAAGCCAACGGGATAGGTTGCCGGATTTGCGGCAATCACTTCGGTCGCGGATTTGCTGGTGCTGGATGTGTAAGACGTGTTCGAGGTCAGGCTCGCAAAGCCAAAGTCGTAGGAGACCTTCAATATCCCCGTCGCGATCTGCGTGGCATCGAAATCGCCGTTCATTCCGCCGACGCGAAGTGCCCCGCTCGCAAAGCCGTTGGCTTCGTTGTCGTAGGTGGCGCCGAACTTGTTCGAAAACTGCAACGCGCCCGCCATCGCCTCAGCTGAAGCCCCTGGCACACCGAACGCACCGAGAAGACCGGCGTAGTACGCCTGCGTGCCGTTCAGGGGCACAAGCGGGTTCGCGGGCAATCCAAGAGATGCCAGTGTGGCGTTGTCGACATAATCGTTGAGGCCGACCGGTTGTAGCCCCATCGCGCCGCGATCGTTCTGGAAGTAATACGATCCCCGCGCGACGATACTTAACTGTTGGTTGGGCTGAAAGGTGAGTTCGCCATTCACCGAATAGTAGTCGCGGCCGTTGAAATCGTCGTGCTGAACGCCAACACCCGGTGGGTTCAGGTTCTCGATAAACCCGGCGTGATAGCGCTCAGACGCGCCAATCGAAAACGCAAACTGATTGTCCAGACCGCCGGACACACGGCCGGTGAAGCCGTGTTCGTCGTAATTGCCGTATGTGCCCTCGAGATGCGCCGTAATCGGATCACCGGGCTCTGCGGTGTGGGTCGTGATGACGATTGCGCCGCCGGTGGCGTTGCGTCCGTACAGCGTGCCTTGAGGACCCTTCAGCACCTGAATGCTGTCAATGTCGTCGAGGTCGAACACGCCGCTGGACAGGCGCGTGACGTATACGCCATCCACGTAGGTCGCGACACTCGCATAGTAACCGGCGCCCTGCGTGGTCGCGCCAACGCCGCGAATGTAGGGGTTCACATTGCTCGCCGCATCCTGCACCACCAGCGACGGTGTGATCTTCTGAAGCTCCGGCAGGCTGGAGATATGCGACGCACTGATCTGCTCCTGCGATAGCACCTGCACGGATACCGGCGTCTTTTGGAGGTTCTCCGCACGACGCTCGGCGGTCACGGTGACCGTTTCGATCTCGCTGCCGCCGGCGGCATCAGCGTACGCTGCCATCGTTTGCAACAGCAGGACCGCCGACACCGCGGTTCCCATCAATAGTACATTCTTCATGGCTTCCCCCTCTGAGCCGCGATCTACGCCGCGGCTTCCGGCTTGTGTTGAAATGCGCGGCTATTCCGCCGCCAACGGTATGGAATCCCCTTTTTGAACGATATGCAGATAACGGCCCGGCGTCGCATTTGTCCGGACATCCTTGGAGAAGGTGACCTCGCCGTTCACGACAATCCAGCGGTAGCCGCCGGCGCGCGCGCGGCGGCGCCAGTCGTTGTTCGGCATGTCATGCACGACCTCATAGACTGAGCGGTCAAAGAACAACTCATCGAGGCTGTAGACGAGGATGTCCGCGGCCATGCCTTCCAGCAGCGCGCCACGATCGCGAAGGCCGAGCACGCGCGCGGGCTGGTAAGACAGGCCGTAATGCATCTGCTCGAGCGTCATCAAGGGGTTCTCCTTGACGAGCCACATCATGAGATCGGTCGTCCAGCAACCGCCGCTCCAGATTTTCGTATGCGCGCCGCCATCCGAAGCGCCGGCGAGAACGTGGCTGTGCGAAATAAGCTCGACCGTTTTGTTCGGATCTCTTGCCGAGATCGACGGCGTCTTCAGAACAAGGTCGAACCGCGATTCAAGCGCAAGGTCGAGATAGACGTCGACGACAGACTTCTTCTCGTCCGCGGCAATATCGCCGAGCGACCTGCCGATATAGCGATTGCCGCTCAATGCGCTCTCGCCAAGCGTGACAACGACGTAGCGCTCCAGTCCACCGGCCGTCGCCTCGAACATCACCGGATCATAGGTATCGCGAAAGCGTTTGCGGTAGTCTTCAGAGCGCGCGAGCGTTTGCTTTGCCTCCAGCGTCTGCGACACCGTCAGTTCGCGATGGGCTGCGAGCGCGTCCATGCTGCAACCGGGAGAATTCCAGAAATCGACCTCGTTCCAGCTCCGGTTCACGACCGTGGCGGCATACATCTGGATGCCCCGCGCCAATACCTTGTCGAGCCATGCCATGCTCTTCCTGTGAAGGTCTGGCGTGTAGTCGCTGGTGGAAAATACATTGTGCAGGATCGGGCGGCCCGACGCTTCGCCGAGGCGTATGCTGATCTCGCTGTCGCCTACCGGGCCGATCTGCGAGATCACCTGGATCAGGCCATCACCGCGTTCGCGAAACACCGCCACGATCTTGCACAGGTCGTCGATGTTCATGACATCGGTCGGCATCGGCGAGCCGTCGATATCGACGTGATTGTTCACCGTTCCCATCGAAGACACCGAAAGCCCACAGGCGCCGGCATCCATCGCCTCGACAATGAGGTCCTGCATCCGCGAGATCTCGACCGCCGTCGGCCGGCGCGTTTTCGCGGCTTCGATGCCCATCACATAGATCATGAGCGGGTTGAGCGGCATGAACATCATCGCGTTCACGGCCTTGGGCGTACGCTCCATCGAGGCGACGAGTTCCGGAAAGGTCTCCCAATCCCAGGGCAATCCACTGCGCAACTGCGGCGCCGGGATTTGCTCGGTCGTCTGCATCATCAACATCGCGCGGTCACGATCCTGCGGCTTGCACGGCGCAAAGCCGAACCCGCAATTGCCCATCGCGACGGTGGTGATGCCGTTCTCGCCCGCGTTGGAACATGTGGGGTCCCAGAAGATCTGACCGTCGTAGTGGGTATGCGTGTCGACAAAACCCGGGCCGACAATCAGCCCCGTTGCGTCGATCACGCGATCCGCCGGCGCGCCCTTAAGACGGCCGACCCGGACGATCACGCCGTCACGAACGCCGATATCGCCAACGAAACGTGGAAAGCCCGTCCCGTCGACGATCGAGCCATTGGCGATGATCAGATCGAACCGCTCCATCACGAACCTCCCGCCGCGCCGTTGTGGCACTTGGCACAACATGTGTGCTTTGTGCCAAACTTGCGCCCGCCGTCACCCTTTTGTCAATACGCGCGACGGTGGAAGCTACAGGGCAAGCCGAATCACGGCTCTCGCGACAAGGTGAATTCCGCAAATGACGAAGACGTCACCGGGCAAAAGCGCAGAGGAAATCCGCGCGCAAGAAATCATCGACGCCGCGGTGACCTGCGTTCGCAAGCTTGGCGCGCGCAAAGTATCGGTCGAAGACATTGCAACCGAGGCTGGCATCAGCCGCCGCACGCTGTACCGGCTCTATCCCAACCGGCGCGCCATCATGCGCGCGGTCATTTTCAATCGCTTGGAGAAGATTGCACTTCAGATTCAGGAAGCGATGCGCAAGTGCAAGACATTCGAAGACTGCATTGTCACCGGCTCCGTCCTGACCATCAAAATCGCGCGGCGCGACGAGGTTTATGTCTCGATCGCGAACGATGACAGCACCCTCGTCCTCAACAATCCGAGCTATCGCAAAGGCACGCAGGTCGAGCCGTTGTTCCTGAGCACCTGGGCCAGCGTTTTCGACCGCGGACGGAAGGAAGGCAAAATTCACAAGTCTCTCACCAATCACCAGCTCTCGGATTGGCTGATGAGCGTTCACCTTATGATTCAATGGCGCGAAGATTTGAGCGATCTGGAAAAGGCGAGCCTGCTCCGCACCTTTGTTCTGCCGTCCCTCAAGTTCGGAGCAAATGACGTCGGCTGATGCCAACGGGCCGCTATTGAGCGACGCCTGAGCGGCAGCGCTCATCTTTCCGCGAAACCGGCGCGCAGTTCGGGATAGGCCTTCATCATCGTCTCGAGTTGAACCCAGTCGATTTCCAGCAGGTTTGAATATCCGCCGCAAACCGCGTTGGTGACGCGCCGGCAACGGCCGAACAGGGTCTTGCGTGCAAAAAAATCGCCCGGGCCCAATACGATCTTCGCCTTGCTCGTTTGCGCTTCGATGTGACCGAAGACGACAAAGAAAGCGTTCGACTTGCCCCGCCCCGACAGATCGATCTGCTGCCCCGGAAAGGCGAAATACGGTTTGAGGCAGTTGCGCAGCGCGGGAAATTTGGCGAAGAACGGGAAATTCTCCGCCAGCGCGGCCGTATCCAGTCCCCTCTCGAGCTCCGGTCTGCGCGTGAAGCGCGTCGCGATCGCGCGGCGCTGGGCATCGAGGTCCTCGAACACATCGACGGAGATCGTCGCCTCGATCAGGTGCTTGCGGTACTCGGCTTCGACGAGACCCAGCGCAACCAGGGTCAGGTAACGCTGATGCACGGCGCCGGTGAATTTCGGGTAGGCACTTCCGATTGCCTCCAGTTCACCCTCCGTGGCCGTCACGCGTTCGTCCAGCATTTCGCGAAGCTGCCGCGCGATCTCCTTCCCGAACAGTTTTGCGGCGTTGGCCTCGCACTGCTCGACCAGGTCGCGTACCAGAAGAAGCTCTGCAACCAGATATTCCATGCGGCTTGAGATCGTCGCCCTGAGAGGCCGGCTCCAGTTGAAGCGCTGAAAGAGCCAGAACGATACGCGCAGCAGCACACCGGTCTTCCGGATACGATTGAGCTCCGAGAGATAGCCCGCGATCTCCGCGTTCCGCAGGCCGTTCAACAGATGATCCGCATTGTTGCGCAGCATATCGGCATGATGGCGGGTAATGAGCCCGCGCTCGCGAAACGTCAGAACCGTATCGAGCTCGTGGTTGCACCAGGTGCCCAGCGCCTGGGAGAGATCGACGGCGTCGTGCGCGGCCTGCACTTCGTGATGACCGTCGCTCGGGATGACGACCTTGCTCAGCTCATCGGCGCTGTATCCAACCGTCTTGGCGACGTCGGTGAGCTCGCGCCTGATGCGGCGGCGCGCCAGGGCCTTCATTCTGTTCCGCAGCGCAAGATCGAGCGCGTTGAACTTGTTGAGGCGCAGCAGGATCATGAGGGGCCGGAGCGTCAGCCCGTTCAGGATAAGCGACGCGATGACATAGCCAATGGCGGTCGAGGCAATGAGGTGGCGAACGGGCTCGGGCACCCCGTCCGTGGCCGTCGTTGCAAGCGCCAGCGCAACCGTGACGGCACCACGCATGCCGCCCCACCAGAGCACCAGCTTATACGCACGCTGCAGCGGCTTCGATGCACCGATCGCACTGAAGGTGGGCATCAATCCGCCGATCACCGCGCCGCGCGAGGCGAGTGCGGCGACGAACACGACGATGACATTGATCGAGTCCTGCACGGTGAACACGTTCAGCGCGCGCGGGATGTACATCGCGCTGATGATGAAGATGAACGACGTCGCCCAGAAATCCAGGTGCTCCCAGACATTGTGCAGGATTTCCCACGAGCCCGGTGAAACGCGCGTTCGGCTGCCCGAGCCGACGAAGGTTGCCAGCGTGACGGTGGCCACGACGCCGGAGATGCCCAGAACCTCGTTGCTGACGACGAAGGTGAAATAGGTGAGCGCGATGGTGAGCGTCACCTCCGTGGTGACCGAATCCTGCAGGAAGGAGATGAGCCAGCCGCACAGGCGCGCCATCGCATAGCCAAACGCGGCGCCGCCGATGAGGGCGAGCAGGAATTCTCTCGCCGCGTCGAGAACGTCCAGCTTCGTGCCATGCGTGATCATGTTGAGGAATAGGCCGAACAGCGCGATGGCGGCGGCGTCGTTGAAGAGCGCTTCGCCCTCGACGATCGCGGACAGGCGCTTGGGCGCGCCCGCCTCGCGGAAAATGTTGATGACGGCCGCGGTGTCGGTGGTCGACACGATCGTGCCCAGGAGGAGACAGGGCAGGATCCCGATCCCGGTCGCCAGATCGAGGCCGTAGCCGACGAAGGCGGTGCAGAGCAGCACGGCGACGAACGCCAGCAATACGACATAGCCCACATCCTCCAGGATGTGGCGCACGTCGACGGTCAGGCCCGCCGAAAACAGCAGCGGCGGCAGAAACACATAGATGAAGGCATCGTCGAGCAACCCGATCTCGCGAAGGCCGCCGGCGATCTGGCCGCCCAGCCCGACGGCGCCCAGGTTCAGATAACCGAGAAGGCCGATGAGGCAGCCCAGCGCCGCAAGAACGAGTGTGTAGGGCAGCATGAGCCGGCGCGCGATGGGAACGACGATACTGATCGCGGCGAGAAGGGCGGACACGCCCAGGACACTGAGAATGACGTTGTTCATACGAAGCCGCGCATGCCTCGCTGGCCGGCGCCATCCCACGGCGGGAGGACGGGCCAGGAAGGCGTAAATCCAATCCACGCGGGTAGAGCTGATCCGAGCGCCCCCGCTCTCCGCCATGCCGCGCAGATGGCCGGCTGCAGCGGCAAGGCCAATTTAGGCCAGTCCGGCTGCGATGCAACACAATTTGTATATTTTCGTTTTGTTTCGTTTATTTTTCGTCTTATATGCCCCTGAGGCGACACTGGGAGCCGGCGCTCGAGCGCTGCGGAACCCGGCGATCCACCATCAGGAAGACGTCTGAAGCAAATGGAGCAGATATTTCCTGCGAACCGCCAGCGAGGTTTCAGCTTCCAC
Organism: Rhizomicrobium sp.; assembly: GCA_035502175.1. Taxonomy (GTDB): domain Bacteria; phylum Pseudomonadota; class Alphaproteobacteria; order Micropepsales; family Micropepsaceae; genus Rhizomicrobium. Next base: position 2,534 of record DATJUS010000145.1, on the reverse strand, counting down.
CAGCGCCGCTTCGGCATGAGAGCTCGCCCAGCAATTGCGGCTCACCTCTTCAAGATGAGCCCGACGCTCGCGGACAAGCAATTCGAGGTTTTGCACACCCTCGCGAACGAGTGCGACGCGCTTTCGCGCAATGCGGCGGATAACCTTCGTGCAAAGACGCCGAAAATAGCCCGCGTATCCCAATCCCCGCCTCGACACGCTTTGAAAAGCCAGCATCCCAAACCACCGACGCAACGAGTTTTCCGCCATTCGCAAGCGCGCTATCCGATCTCGATAGCCTTCAGACCGAAGGTGACCAGCCTTGTGCCCTCGCGGCAGGACGCCAGATCGTCGCCGCCGATCTTGCGGCCCCGCGTGTCGCCGATCGCAACGTTCTGCGCGCCTTCCGCGATCAAGTCGAAAGCGAGAACACAGGCCCGGTTAAGCGTGAGCCCGCGGAACGAGCAATGCGCGCGATCCCTTCCGCCGGTCTCATCGCAGGTGACGAAATATGTCATCGATGCCCTCTGTCCGCCGGCGCACCTGACGGAAAAGGCCGCCGGGGATTCTGTGCGTCGCAGAACTATCGATGGCGATGTCGCGGAATATCAACACGGCACGACCGTAGGGCTCTCTCCAAATGGCTCGTAGTACAATGCCCTACACGATCTCAGCCCCTGCGCCCTTTGGCCGGCGGCATTCCGCAATGCGTTTGTGTGGCACGCACGGCGTACCGCAAAACCGATGACAGTGTCGGAAAACATTCTCGAGTTCGTCGAACGGCTCGGCCGCTGGGGCGCGGCTTACAAACCAAGAGACATCGCGATTTTCTGTCTCGTCCTCGTGCTGTTGATCGGCATCGCCGATTACTCGGCCGGCAAATACGTGTCGCTCTCCATTGCCTATGTCCTGCCGATATGGATAGCGGCTTGGTATGTGGGCGCCCCCTACGCGTTTTTCCTGTCACTTCTCAGCGTGGTGATCTGGATCTATGGCGACGCGGCGACCGGACTGACCTTTCCGGATTTCTTCGTTCCCATGTGGAACGCGACCATCCGGCTGATGTTCTACGTGTTCCTCATCGCACTGTTGCAAAGACTGCGCACCCTGCAACACACACTTGCGAGCAGGGTCGAGGAGCGTGCGGCCGCGTTGACGCGGGAGATCGCGGAGCGCCAGCGTCTCGAGCGCGATCTGCTGGACGTAAGCGAACGCGAGCAGCGCCGCATCGGCCAGGACCTGCATGACGGTTTGTGCCAGCATCTCACGGGCACCGCGATTGCCGGCCATGTGCTTGCGGAAAAGCTCGCGCTCGAAGGCCATCCCGAAACGGACGACGCCGGCCGCATCGTGGATCACATCGAGACCGCCATCGGCATGGCGCGCGGCATGGCAAAGGGTCTTCATCCGGTGGAGCGCGGTTCGGATGGCCTGATGCAGGCGCTGGAAGAATTCGCCGCTGCAACGTCCGAGATGTTCGGCATCTCCTGCCTGTTCGAATGCGACTCCCCGGTTCTGGTCCACGATCAGGCCGTCGCAACAAACCTGTATCGCATCGCCCAGGAAGCCGTGAGCAACGCGATCAAGCATGGAAGAGCGAAGCAGATTGTCGTTGCGCTCGAGAATGCGGAATCCGGCCTGAAGCTTACGATCGCGGACAGCGGAACCGGCCTGCCCGAGGTTCTGCCGTCCAACCACGGCATGGGCATGAGGATCATGGCCAACCGCGCGAGCGTGATCGGAGCGGACTTCCTCACGCGCCGAAGCGTCTATGGCGGCGCGGAGATCGCCTGCACGATGATTGCCGGCAGCGAAGTCATCGGAGTTGCGCATGGCTGAACCGTCCGTGTCGAAGCGCGCCTCGGTCTTCCTGGTCGACGATCATCCGCTGGTACGCGAATCCCTCACCAGCCTGATAAACCAGCAATCGGATCTGTTTGCTTGCGGCGAAGCCGAGGATGCGGCGACATCGCTGCGCGAGATCGCCCGCATCGAGCCCGATGTGGCCATCATCGACCTGTCGCTCAAGAGCGGCTCCGGCATGGATCTGATCCGCTCCGTCAAGGCGCGGACGCCGAATGTCGCCATGATCGTGCTGTCGATGCATGATGAGAAGATCTATGCCGAGCGCGCGATTCGCGCCGGCGCGCGCGGCTACGTCATGAAGCGCGAATCTACAAAGCGGATCATCGCCGCCATCCGTCATGTGCTCCAGGGACGGCTTGCCCTGAGCGAGCAGATGGCCGCGGGCTTTGCCGAAAGATTTGTGGGCAGTCGTCACCCGGCCGGCGAATCGCCGCTTGAGGGGCTCAGCGATCGCGAGCTGGAGGTCTTTACGCTCCTGGGCCGTGGCCTGGAGACACGGCGCATCGCGGAAACGCTCAACGTCAGCATCAAAACCGTTCAGGCCTATTGTGCGCGCATCAAGCAGAAGCGAAATCTGTCGACGGCCGCGGAGCTTCTGCGCGAAGCCATTCGTTGGAACGAGCAGCAGGGCGACAACTAGCCGGTGCCGCGGCTTCGTCTTCCGGGCTATTTGCGCGCCACCTCAAGAA
>DATJUS010000144.1:0-69764 GCA_035502175.1 Rhizomicrobium sp. | reverse complement strand
AGGAAGACGAATTCCATCTCAGTATGCCGTCGCCTGCACCACGGCTTTCAGCCGCTCTGCCAGCGAGAATTCGTCGTCGATGAAATCGCTTTCGATCCACCATTCCTCGACCTCTTCGAGGATGCGCCCGATCAGCGGCCCGCGCGGCACGCCGGCGGCCATGACACTTTCACCGGTGAGCGGGAATTTCGGTCGCTGCCAGGAATCCGCGAGCGCCAGCAGCGCACGCCACTGCATCGTATTCGACGCTTTCGGATCGTCCGCCCATTTCAGGAATACGCGATCCTTGAAGCGTCGCGGACCAAGCAGATAGAGCAGTTTGCGCACTTCCTTGATCGAGAGATACGAGACGATCTTTTCTTTTGCTTGCCCGAGATCAGACAGCCGTTCGCGCTGTGCGTTCGACAGTTTGAGTTTGTCCGAAATCGCCGCGACGCCGTCAGCCGGAAGCAATGCTGCCAACCGTAGTGTGGCATCGGGCTCAAAGAAATTGTCGGTGTCGATCGCGATGAGACGTTCGAGTCGCGGCAGATTCAGCGCACCCGGCAGCACATCGCCAAGGATGCCCACCGCCGCCATCGCGCGCAGGCTCGGCATCGGATCGTCGGCTTCGAGCAGCCGGAGGCTTTCTTTCTGCACGCGTTCGGCAGAAAGCCCAGCCAATCCTGCTTTTTCCGCAGCCGCCGCATGCAGCGCCGCGCTGTCGATCTCGCCCTTGCCGTACCAGGCGTGAAAGCGGAACAGGCGCAGGATGCGCAAGTAATCCTCGCGGATGCGCGTCACCGGATCGCCGACGAAGCGCACGTGCCGCGCGTTCAGATTGTCGACACCGCCGACGGTGTCGAAGATCTCGCCATCAGCGGACGCGTAGAGCGCATTCATCGTGAAGTCACGGCGTCGCGCATCTTCAGCCCAGTCGTCGCTGAACGCCACGACCGCGCGGCGGCCATCGGTTTCGACGTCGCGGCGCAAGGTCGTGATCTCGAATGGCTTGCCGCCCGCAACGGCGGTGATCGTGCCATGCTCGATTCCGGTCGGCACAGCTTTCAGGCCCGCCGCTTGCAATCGCTTCACGACTTCATCCGGCTTCAGCGGCGTTGCGATGTCGATATCGCTGACCGGCTTGTCCAGCAGCGCATTGCGCACCGGCCCACCGACAAAGCGCGCATTGCCCTCTCCCAATGCAGCCATCACCGCGCGCGTCTCCGGCGCGGTCATCCAGGCATGGCGTTTGGGATCGAGCTTCACGGTGTCAGCCTCTCGCTGAAGTTCACCAGCATCGCTGCGGTGGCGCCCCAGATATAATGTCCATGATAGCGGAAAGCGTAGTAGCTGCGCATCCGTCCCTCCCATTCGGTCTGGTTCTTCTGCCGGTTTGCGGGGTCGAGCAAGAAGGAAAGCGGCACCTCGAACACCTCCGCGACCTCGTCGGTGTTGGGGGCGAGGACAAAGCCTTCTTTCAGCCATCCGACCACCGGCAGAATCGCGAAACCCGTGCCGGTCTCATAGGCGTCGAGAAAGCCCGCCACCGTCACGAATTCCGATTCGATGCCGGTTTCCTCCCATGTCTCGCGCAGCGCGGTCTGCACCAGAGACGTGTCGGCAGGCTCCGCGCGTCCGCCCGGAAAGCTCACCTGTCCGGCATGGCGTTTGAGATTGGCGTTGCGCTCGGTGAACAGAACCGTGGGTTCGTCGCGCGCAACAATCGGCATCAGCACCGCGGCGGCCAGAAGATCGGGCCGTTTGGCTGGACGGTTCTCCGGATTGAGATCGAAATCGCCGCGCGTCGGCACCAGCGGCAAAGCCGGCGGCTCGGCATGAAGGCGCGGGCGCAGGGACTCGAGCGTAAACTTCAAGGCGCGCGTCCAATCGGAAAGAACACGCCGCCGCTCCAGACGCCGAGCATGCCGGCATCTTCGCCCTTACCCGGTACCGCCAGATCGGCGAGTTGGTAAAACACCGCGCGCGCAATCCGCGCTTCCAGCCCGCGCCGCACATGGACGTAGGGCGCGGGCTCCTCGCTCACGGGATCGGTTTCGACACGGATCGGGTTGTCCACACCCGCCACGGCCTCGTCGCCGACATTGGTGATGAGGGTGAGCGTCTGATCGCGGCCCGCGCCCGCAACGTCCATCAGCACGGCGGTGAACGGCGCATCCTCGACGCGGATGCGCATCTTCTCCGCCGGCGTGACGAGCACGTAATCGTCGCCGTCCTTGCGCAGGATGGTGGAGAACAGGCGCACCAATTCCTTGCGTCCCACCGGTGTGCCCTGATGGAACCAGGTGCCGTCGCGCGCGATGCGGATATCGATGTCGCCGCAATGGGTGGGATGCCAGCGCTCGACCGGCGGGAGCTTGCGCCCTGCCGCCGCCTCGCGCTGCAGATCCGCTAAGCCGAGAGAAAATTCGCTGCCCATCGTCGTAATCTAGCCGGATTCCCCGGCGATAAATCAAACATCCGGGGGATGACGATGCGCATAGCAACGATGGTTCTGGCTGCAGCTCTTCTTGCCGCCGGGAGAGCGAGCGCCTGCGACTACGAACATGCGCGCTATGCGCTCGCCGGTGATCCCAGCGTCGTGGCCGAGTTTACCAAACCTAAGGATCATGTCCCGGAAATGGCGGGGGACCTTTTCTTCTATATCAAGATGAAGCGCCGCAAGCTCACCTATTGGTATTTTCCCGATCGGGGCACCGAGGATGTCACCATGATCTCGATGCTGGATCCCAGGGAGAAGGACTGGCAACCGCCCGACCCGGACAGCAGATGGTTCCGCCCGCATCCGGATGAGCCGTTCTACGCTTTTGGCGACGACTACCGAGATCGTTTCGAACTTCCGTCCAGACGCCAGCGCGCAGCGAAGCTTCTGTTCCTGCCCAACCTTGCCCACGAGGCCTGGTACGGCGGCTTGGATGGCGACAACCGATTCGACCTCGCACGTGGGCTGTTTGTAAGGCGTTGCATCACGGCGAAGTGAGGACTTTACCTTGTTGCACCGGGGCCGACGGGGTACACAGATTGGCCTAGCCGGAAGCGCATCATGAACGACACCGCAACCATGGACAAAGCGACGAACGAAGCCGTCGCGATGGCGGAGCGCGCTGCGTCAACCTTCAAGCGCGTGCGCGAAGGCGTGGGCAAGGCGATCTTCGGACAGGACGCGGTGATCGAGCAGACGCTGGTCACGTTGTTGGCGGGTGGTCACGGCTTGCTCATCGGCGTGCCGGGATTGGCGAAGACCAAACTTGTCGAGACACTCGGCATCGTGCTCGGCCTCGACTGGAAGCGTATCCAGTTCACGCCCGACCTTATGCCCGCCGACATCATCGGTTCGGAGCTGATGGAGGAAGACGGCGGCAAGCGTTCGTTCCGCTTCCTGCGCGGCCCGGTATTCACGCAGTTGCTGATGGCCGACGAAATCAACCGCGCCTCGCCGCGCACCCAATCGGCGTTGCTGCAATCGATGCAGGAGCGTCAGGTGACGGTGGCGGGACAGCGCTACGACCTGCCGCAACCCTTCCATGTGCTCGCGACCCAGAACCCGCTGGAGCAGGAAGGCACCTATCCGTTGCCCGAAGCACAGCTCGACCGCTTCCTGCTGCAGATCGATGTCGGCTATCCGGACAAGGACGCCGAGAAACGCATGCTGCTCGCGACCACCTTCGGCGAAGAACACGCGCCGGAACGAATCTCGACGCCCGAAGAGCTGATGCAGGCGCAGCAGATCGTGCGTCACATCCCTGTCGGCGAGCAGGTTGTCGAAGCGATCCTGCGTCTGGTGCGCTCGGCGCGTCCTGATGAGGATAGCCTGAAAGACATCCGCGATTACATCGCCTGGGGCCCCGGCCCGCGTGCGAGCCAGGCGTTCATGCTGGCGGTGCGTGCGCGCGCGCTGATCGACGGGCGTCTTGCGCCGTCAACCGACGACGTCGTGGCGCTGGCGCACCCGATCCTGCGCCACCGCATGGCACTGAGCTTCTCGGCGCGCGCGGAAGGCATGACGCTCACCACCGTGATCGACCGGCTGTGCCGGGAGCTTCTTTGACGCAAACTCTGTTCAGCGGCGCGCGTACATCGCTTCAGGATGAAGCGGAAGCGCTGTCGTCCACGCTGCCGCCGTTGATGGTGGAGGCGGAGCGGCTCGCGTCGGCCGTCAGCATCGGCATCCACGGCCGCCGCAAAGCCGGCATGGGCGAAAGCTTCTGGCAGTTCCGCCGCTTCCGCGCGGAAGACCCCTCCACCGCGATCGATTGGCGGCAATCGGCCAAGTCGCAGCATCTGTTCGTGCGCGAGCGCGAATGGGAGGTCGCGCAGTCGGTGTGGTTCTGGCGCGATGGTTCGCCGGGCATGCAATTCAAATCCGGCAGCGTGACGAAGATGGATCGCGCCAGCCTGCTTGTGCTCGCGCTTGCTTCGGCATTGGTGCGCGGCGGCGAACGCGTTGCCCTACTCGGCCAGCCGCAGGCCCCGGCGAGTTCACGCGCGGCGTTGCGTCGCATCGGTTATGCGCTGAGCGACACCCCGTCGAACGATGCCCTGCCGCCGAACACACCGCTGTCACGCAACGCGCAGTTCGTATGGTTCAGCGATTTCCTGTCGCCGCTGACCCAGATCGAAGCCGTGCTGCGGCGCATGACGCAATCGGGCAGCGCGGGCTATCTCGTCCACATCATCGATCCCGCCGAAGAGGATTTCCCTTACGAGGGCCGCACGCGTTTCGAAGCGCCGGGCGCGGACATGATGGAAACGCTGGGCCGTGCAGAGAGCGTTGCCTCTGCGTACCGCGCGCGCTTCAAGGCGCATGCCGAAACGGTGGCGCTGCTCGCAAGCAAGCTCGGCTGGAATTATCTCGCGCATCGCACCGACCGCTCACCGCAGACAGCGCTGATCGCGCTTTACGCCGGCATGAGCGGCGCGCGTCACAGCCGGACGTGACGCGATGGGCGTGCTCGGCAGTCTGAGTTTCGGCGCGCCGTGGATATTGGTGGCGCTCGTGCTGCTGCCAGCGATCTGGTTCCTGCTCCGCGTCACGCCGCCGTCGCCGAAGCGCGTCGTGTTTCCTCCGCTGCGCCTTCTGCTTGGATTGAAAGACACCGAAGAGACGCCGGCGCGCACGCCGCTGTGGCTCCTGATCCTGCGCCTGATCGCGGCGGCCGCAGTCATCCTCGCGCTCGCACAGCCAATGCTTGGACAACCAGCACAGATCGCGGGCAACGGTCCCATCGTCGTGTTTATCGACAATGGCTGGACCGCCGCACATGGCTGGGACAAGAAGCAGGCCTTCCTCTCCGATGTGATCCGCGGCGCCGAGAAGAACGGCCGCGCCGTGGCCATCGTCGCGACGGCGGACGTCCCCAACACCGATCTGCTCGACGCAGGCGAAGCGTCGCGGCGTGCCGATACACTGGTGCCGGAGCCCTGGGCCGGCGACCGCGTTCGCGCGGCTCAAGCCCTCGCCAAAATGAAATTCGCCGCGAAGCCGCAGATTCTCTGGCTCAGCGACGGCGTCGAGGACAACCACGCGCGCGACACGGAAGCGGCCCTCGCCCGCATCGGCGATGTGCAGGTGTTCGGCGACGTTGGCGGGCCGTTGGCGCTTTTGCCGCCGCAGAATATCGCCAATGGATTCTCAGCACGTGTGATCCGCGCCGGCGGCGACGGCGCGCGCAACGGAACGGTCGAAGCCGAGGGCACGCACGGCGAAATTCTCGCCACCGCGCCGTTCCGTATTGATGACGACAAGAGCAGCGCGAGCGCGAAGATCATCCTGCCGCTTCAGGTGCGCAACGAGATCGCGCGACTGGCGATCGCGAACGAGGACTCCGCCGGCGCGATCCAGCTTTTCGATTCCGGCGCCCCGCGCCGCGCCGTTGGCCTCGTCTCCGCCAGCAATGTCGAGAGCGAACAGCCGCTGCTGTCCGATCTCTTCTATCTCGACCGCGCGCTTTCGCCTTACGCCGATGTGCACAAGGGCAATATCTCGACGCTGCTCGACGAGCGTTCGAGCGTGCTGGTGCTCGCCGATATCGGACGCGTGACCGGCGCCGATCACGACCGCGTCGCAAAATTCGTGAACGATGGCGGCCTGCTGATCCGCTTCGCCGGCGACCGCATGACCGGCGAGAGCGACGATCTGATCCCGGTGAAACTGCGCGTTGGCGGCCGTTATCTCGGCGGCGCGCTGGCATGGGCCGAGCCGCAACACCTCGCACCCTTTGCGAATAACAGCCCGTTCAGCGGTCTCGAAGTCCCCGGCGACGTGACCGTGTCGCGGCAGGTGCTGGCCGAACCGTCCGTGCAATTGTCGGATCGCACCTGGGCGCGGCTGGCCGATGGCACGCCGCTGGTCACCGCGGAGCAACGTGGCAAAGGCTGGATCGTACTCTTCCATGTCAGCGCGAGTCCGGCGTGGTCGTCGCTGCCCCTGTCGGGACTCTATGTCGATATGCTGCGCCGGTTGCTGATGCTGTCGAACGGCACCAATCCGAACCAGCTCGCGAGCGCGACCGCCCTGCCCGCACTCGAAACGCTCGACGGCTTCGGACATCTCCAGACCCCGCAAGGCGATGTGACGCCGCTTCGTGCGTCGGCGCTTTCGAAGACCGCGCCGTCGCGTGCGCATCCGCCCGGCTTGTATGGCGCGCGCGGCGCCGCGTTCGCGCTCAACATCGCCAGCGCGAACACATCGCTGATCTCGATGAGCGATGCCGGCATCGCATCCGAGGCATACACGAAGGGCAGCGCTGTCGCTCTCGAGCCGATCCTGCTCACACTCGCAACACTCCTGATCCTGTTCGATGCACTGATCTCGCTCGGTCTGCGTGGATTGCTGCCTGCGGTGCGGGTGGCAAGCGTCGTCACGCTGGCATTGCTTCTCTATCCACACGATGGACGGGCCGACGATGCGTTCGATCTGAAAGCCGCGAACGAAACACACCTCGCCTATGTTGAGACCGGGCTGTCCGATGTCGATGCGATGAGCAAGGCCGGTCTCTCGGGCCTTGCGCAAGTCCTCAAGCTGCGCACGTCCTATGCCGCGGGCGAGCCGATGGGCGTGGATGTCGCGAAGGACGATCTGAGCTTCTTCCCGCTGCTCTACTGGCCGATGGATCCGCGCGAGAAGGACCTCTCGCCGCAGGCGCTGTCGAAGGTCTCCGACTACATGCGCAACGGCGGCACGATCTTCTTCGACACGCGCGATCTCACCCTCGGCGCCACGCGCGGGCCGACCTCGCCCGGCGAGCAGACGTTGCGCCGCCTTGTCTCGAAGCTCGATCTGCCGCCGCTCGAACCTCTGCCGCAGGATCATGTGCTGACGAAGACGTTCTATCTGCTGCGCGAATTTCCTGGGCGCTGGGACGGCGGCAAGGTCTGGGTCGAAGCGCTGCCGAAAGCGGACAAGAACGGCGGTGCGTCACCGGCGCGCGGCGGCGACGGCGTCTCGCCGGTGATCATCGGCAGCAATGATTGGGCCGCGGCCTGGGCGCTCGATGCGCAAGGCCAGCCGCTGGTCGATGTCTCGCCCGGCGGCGTGCGCCAGCGGGAACTGGCATTCCGCTTCGGCGTGAACCTCGTGATGTACACGCTGACCGGCAACTACAAGGCCGATCAGGTGCATGTGCCCGCGTTGCTCGAACGGCTGGGGCACTGAGCATGGCCACGACCGTCGACTTCGCGCCATTCGTGCCGATGACGTTCCTGTGGGCGCTGATCGGGGCGTCGATCCTGCTCACCGGTTACGCGTTCTTCCGTCAGGCGCGCGGCGCGTGGGCGCGCGGGCTGGTGTTCGCGGCAACGATCCTCGCGCTCGCCAATCCACTGCTGGTGCATGAAAAACGTGAGCCGTTGAAAGATGTTGCGGCCATCGTCATTGACCGCTCGCAGAGCATGGGCATCGAGAACCGCACCGCCGATGCGAACAAGGCCTTGGCGGAAATCAAGAAGCGCCTCGGCTCCGACAAGGCGCTCGAAATCCGCGAGACCACGGTCACGACGCAGACGACCGGCGAAGATAACGGCACGCAGTTGTTCTCCGCCCTTAACGCCGCACTCGCCGATGTGCCGCCTGAGCGTCTGGCCGGCGCGATCCTGATCACCGACGGCGAAGTCCATGACGTGCCGAAGACCGCGACGCTCAAAGCGCCGATGCACGCGCTGATCGTCGGCCGCAAGGACGAGCGCGACCGCAAGCTCACCGTCGTCGATGCCGCGCGCTTCGCCATCGTGGGGCAGAGCGCCGATATGACGCTTCGCGTCGATGATTTCGGCGGCAATGGCGGCGTCGCCGATGTCGTCATCCGCGTTGACGGCAAAGACATCGCCGGCCTCGCGGTGCCGATCGGCAAGAACACAACGATCCATGTGCCCATCGCGCATGGTGGCGAGAACGTTGTCGAACTTGAAGCAAAGCCCGGCCCCGCAGAACTCACGCTGCAGAACAACCGCGCCGTCGTCGCCGTCAGCGGTGTGCGCGACCGGTTGCGCGTGCTGCTCGTCTCCGGCGAGCCGCACGCCGGCGAGCGCGTGTGGCGCAATCTGCTGAAGGCCGATCCGTCGGTCGATCTCGTCCACTTCACCATTCTGCGCCCGCCGGACAAGCAGGACTTCACGCCGATCGACGAACTCTCGCTGATCGCGTTCCCGACGCGCGAGCTGTTCTCCGAAAAACTCGACAGCTTCGATCTGATCATCTTCGATCACTATCGTGAGCGCGGGATCCTGCCGCTCGCTTATTTCGAGAACATCGCGGGCTATGTTGAGAATGGCGGCGCGCTGCTGCTGTCGGCAGGTCCGGAATTCTCGGAGCCGACGAGCATCTACCGCACCCCGCTCTCCGCCGTGCTGCCCGCTGCGCCGACCGGCGAGATCGTGCAGCAGGGCTACAAGCCGATGGTCACACCGCAGGGTCAGGCCCATCCGGTCACGCGCGATCTGCCCGGCGCGAATACCGGCACCACGCCGCCGAGCTGGGGCCGATGGTTCCGGCTGATCGGCGCCAACAAAGTCACCGGCGAGACGGTGATGTCGGGGCCCGCCGACAAGCCGCTGCTCGTACTCGACAATGTCGGCAAGGGCCGGGTCGCGGAACTGTTGTCGGATCAACCCTGGTTATGGGCGCGTGGCTTTGAGGGCGGCGGGCCGCAGGCGGAATTGCTGCGCCGCCTCGCGCACTGGCTGATGAAAGAGCCGGAGCTCGAGGAGGAAAGGCTTTCAGCCGGCATCACGGCCGGTGAGCTCAGTATCGAGCGCAGGACGATGGCCGATACGGCCGCGCCGGTCGAGCTGACATTTCCATCCGGAAAACATCAATCCGTCGATCTGACCAAAGCGGAGCCAGGTCTATGGCGTGCGCATGTGAAGGCCGACGAACTCGGCCTCTATCGCCTCACCGATGGAAAGTTGTCGGCAGTCGCGGCCGCTGGCCCGCTCAATCCGAAGGAAGTCGCGGACATGCGCGCGACGGATCAGATCCTCAAACCGGTCGCGCAGCAGACCGGCGGTTCGACGCGCTGGCTGAGCGATGGCGTGCCGGACATCCGCCGTGTCGGTGCGAACGCGACGGCGAGCGGCGAGAACTGGATCGGGCTGCGCAGCAACGGCGCCTATCGCGTGTCAGCGATCGAGCAACAGAGCCTGCTGCCGCCATGGGCAGCATTGCTGCTGTTGCTCGGAACGCTGTTGCTGGCGTGGCGTATGGAAGGCCGCTAGCGGCGGACGACCGAGAGCACGAGATTTGCGACCGCGATACCGACGGCGAAGATCAGGCCATAGGCCAGAAGCGTCAGACCGTTCATCGTCGCGAAATTGTGCCAGTCGGTCGTTGCGTACGCCGCTGCCGGCTGCTTACCGACGGTAACCGCGTACACATAGCCGAGCAGCGCGAACGCGATCAGCGCGACCAGTGTCGTCGTCGCCAGCGACTCCAGGCCCTGCATCATGAACGCAGCGCCCAGCATAATCACGACGCCGATGATCAGCATGACCATGCTCGACGACGTCACGATGGCATGAATGGTGTTCCAGATATCCCAGATGATCGACATAAAGCCCCCTCGATGTCTCAACTTACGCAAGCCGCTCACAGCGGCCGCGCATGCGTCCGTCAGATGGCGTCATTTACGAATGATACACCAAGTTCCGTGACGGAGCTATCGGACGGGAGGGTCTGAAAGGCCCGGTTTTTAAGGTTAATATCGATTAAGCCTGCGGTCAGACCTGACCCAGTGTGCGCAGGCGCACCGAGGGATGAATCTCGTTCTGCGACATCACCACCGTCGAGGGACGGAAGCGTTCGATGATGGAGCGCACGAACGGACGGATCTGCGGCGAGGTCAGCAGCACCGGCAATTCGCCCTTGTTGTTGGCGTCATCGAAGCGATCGCGCACGACCTGGATGAACTGCTGCAGCTGCGAGGGCGCCATCGCGAGCTGGCGGTCTTCGCCCTGCCCGATGATGGATTCGAGGAACGCCTGCTCCCACGCCGGCGACATCGCGATGAGCGGCAGATAGCCGCCCGGTGCTAGATTGGCGTTGCAGAGCTGGCGCGCCAGACGGCCACGCACATGCTCCGTGATGTAGAGCGCGTTCTTGGTGTGACCGACGGCTTCGGCGATGCCTTCGAGGATCGCCGGCAGATCGCGGATCGACACGCGCTCGCCAAGCAACGTCTGCAGCACGCGCTGCACGCCGGTGACCGGGATCTGCGCGGGGATGAGTTCGTCGACGAGCTTCTTGTTCTCCGGCGGCAGATCGTCCAGCAGCTTTTTCGTCTCCGCATAGGAGAGCAGCTCGGCCATATGTGCTTTGAGGATTTCGGTGAGGTGCGTGGTGAGCACGGTGCCCGGATCGACAACGGTGAGGCCGCGGAACGAGGCTTCCTCACGCAGGCTCGCATTGACCCATGTCGCGGGCAGACCGAACGCAGGCTCCGTCGTGTGCGTGCCGGGAAGATCGACGGGCAGACCCTTCGGGTCCATGACCAGGAAGCTGCCGGGATGGAGTTCGCCGCGGCCGGAATCCACTTCCTTGACGCGGATGCGATACTCGTGCGCGCTCAGCTGCATGTTGTCGAGGATGCGCACCGCCGGCATGACGAAGCCCATGTCCTGTGCGAGCTGTTTGCGCAGCGCTTTGATCTGGTCGGTGATGCGGTGGCCCTTCACGTCGTTGATCAGCGGCAAGAGGCCATAGCCCAGTTCGACGCGCAGCAGATCGAGCGCGAGCGCCGAGGCAATCGACTCCTCTTTCGGCGCGGCATCGGCCTGCGCTTTCGCTTCGACAGCGCGGGTCTGCGCTTCGGCGGCGTCTTTCTTCTTGTAGGAAATCCAGGCGAGGCTGCCGATACCGGCGGACAATCCCGCAAACGCAATCGTGGGCATGCCGGGCAGCATCGCCACGACACCCATCACGGCGGCGGCCATGCCGAGCGCCTGCGGGTAGAACGACAGCTGGCCCATCAGAGCCTTGTCGGTCGAGCCTTCGACACCGGCCTTCGAAACCATCAAGCCTGCCGCGGTTGACACGATCAGCGCCGGCATCTGGCTGACGAGACCGTCACCGACGGTCAGCAGAGTGAAGGTCTGCGTCGCGTCGCCGAAGCTCATGCCCTTCTGCGCGACCGCAATGATGATGCCACCGATGACGTTGATGCCCACGATCATCAGGCCCGCAATGGCGTCACCACGGACGAATTTGCTCGCGCCGTCCATGGCGCCGAAGAAATTGCTCTCGAGTTCGAGTTCGCGGCGGCGCGTGCGCGCGGTCGCTTCATCGATCAGGCCGGAGGATAGATCGGCGTCAATCGCCATCTGCTTGCCGGGCATTGCATCCAATGTGAAACGCGCCGCGACTTCGGCGATACGGCCTGAACCCTTGGTGATAACGACGAAGTTCACGATCACCAGGATCGCGAACACGATCAGGCCGATGACGAAATTGCCGCCCATGATCAGCTTGCCGAACGCCTGAATCACGTAACCGGACGCGGCGGTGCCCTCGCTACCATGGCCCAAGATCAGGCGCGTGGAGGCGAGGTTGAACGCCAAACGCATCATCGTGGTGATGAGCAGGATGGTCGGGAAGGAGCTGAACTCCAGCGGCTTCTTTACGAACACCGCCGTCATCAGGATCAGGATCGACAGCGACAGCGAGAACGCAAGGCAGATGTCCAACAGGAACGTCGGCAACGGCAGAATGAGGACCACGAGGATCGCCATGATGCCGATGGCAAGCGCGAGTTCGCTGCGCTTGAGATAGTCGCCGATGGCAGGCAGCGAGAAGCTGAAGCCTGCGGACGGCGCGCTGCCGGCGGTAACGTCGGACATACTCTAACCTTTAGCCTGCGAGCCTTTGTTCACCCGGCGGCGGAACCGCCAGACCGGACTGCGAATATTCGCGCAGCTTGTTGCGCAGCGTACGGATCGAGATGCCGAGGATGTTTGCGGCATGCGTGCGATTGCCGAGACAGTGGCCGAGCGTATCCAGGATCAGATCGCGCTCCACATCGGCGACGGTGCGGCCGACGAGACCGCGCGTGACCGCCGTCGCGTTCTCGACGGCGACCTTCACCGGACCGGGAAGATCATGCGTGGACTGGTGACCGACCTGCGTGCCGTCGGGCAGGCGGATCGCTTCCGGCGCAATCTCCGCACCCGTTGCAAGCAGAACCGAACGGTGGATCGTGTTTTCGAGTTCGCGCACGTTGCCGCGCCAGGGATGACCGGCGAGCACGCGCTCGGTCTGCGGCGCGATCGGACGATAGGGTACGCCATTGGCTTCGGCATATTTGTGCGCGAAGTGGCGGGCGAGCGCCTGGATATCCTTCGGACGCTCACGCAGCGCCGGAATGCGCAGGTTCACGACATTCAGGCGATAGAGCAAGTCTTCGCGGAAGGTGCCGCGCGCGACGCTTTCCGCCATGTCGCGGTTCGAGGTTGCGATGATGCGGATATCGACCTTGACCGGCTTGGTGCCGCCGACGCGGTCGATCTCGCGCTCTTGAATTGCACGCAGCAACTTGGCCTGAAGATGGAACGCCATCTCGCTCACTTCGTCGAGCAGCAGCGTGCCGCCATTGGCCTCTTCGAACTTGCCGATGCGGCGGGCAATGGCGCCGGTGAACGCGCCCTTTTCGTGGCCGAACAGCTCGCTTTCGAGCAGGTTTTCCGGGATCGCGGCGCAGTTGACCGAGATGAACGGCTTGTCGGCGCGCGCGGACTTGCGGTGGACATAACGCGCGAGCACTTCCTTACCCGTGCCGCTCTCGCCGGTGATGAGGATCGAGGCATCGCTCTGCGCGACCTGATCGGCGAGCGCGATGACCGCACCCATCGCTTCATCTTCAAAGATCAGCTGATGCGATTCATCGGCGACGGCCGACAGCACCGCGGCGATCAGTTCCGCATCCGGCGGCAGCGGGAGATACTCTTTCGCACCCGCGCGGATCGCATCCACCGCGCGGCGCGCGTCGGTGCCGACGCCGCAGGCCACGACCGGCGTGCAGATGCGTTCGGTCGAGAGCGCGCGAACGAGTTCGCCGATGTCGAGCGAGATGTCGCAGAACACGAGGTCCGCGCCGCGGCCGCCGCGCAGGCTCGCGAGGCCCTGTTCGATGTCGAGCGCATGCGTGACTTTCGCGCCGCGATCCATTGCGATCTTGGTGGCCGCGCCGATCTGACCCTGCAGGCTGCCGATGATGAGAAGACGCATTAGGATTGCCCCGCTTTGATGATTTCCGTCATGGTCACGCCGAGGCGATCCTCGACCAGCACCACTTCGCCGCGCGCGACGAGACGGTCGTTGACATAGATATCGATGGCTTCACCGACCTTACGGTCGAGCTCGACGATGGTGCCCTTGCCGAGCTTGAGCAGTTCGCTCACTTCCATGGCAGACTTGCCCAGCACCGCAGAGACCGTGACCGGAACGTCGAACACGGCTTCGAGATCCTGCGCGCTGCGCTTGGGCTCCGCCTCGGGCACATCGTCGGTGTTGAGCAGCGCCGGCTGCGCGCCGCGCGGTTCATCGCCACTGAGATCGGGCAGATCGACTTCGTCTGATCCGGCCATGTCCTATTCCTCCGGTGAAACTGAATTGGAAAAGTGTCGTGTGACGATCGCGGCAAAAGCCTGTTCGATCACGGCCTGGCTGCGCTCGGCGCCGCCGCCGCGCCACTCGATGCGGCAGTCGGCGGCCTTGAAGCTGGGATCGGCCGCCGTGACGACACGACCTTCAAAGCCCTCTTCATGCGCGATCTCGTTCAGGCGCTCGCCCAGCGCTTCGATCACGCGCGGTGCCGCGCGCAGCACGATGCGCGGTTCGCCGATCGCCTGATGCATCGCCTCGCGGAACGCGAGCTCGACATCGGCGGCGGGAAGCGCCTCGAGCGCCATCGGCGCCAGCTTGCGCGCCGCGGCGAACGCGAGTTCGGCGGCTTCCTTGCGGACATATTCGATATCGTTGTGCGTGCGCGACAGGGCCTCGCGCAGGACGCCGGCAAGATCGCGCACGCCCTGCGCAACCGCTTCGAGCGCACGCGCCTCGCCGGCCTTCATGCCTTCGCCCCGCGCCTTGGCGCACATCTGGTCGATCTCGTCGGCGGTCATCGTCTTCTTGGCGCGCGCGCGGGCGGCCAGGGACACGCGATCGCCGGTGTCCGTGAATTCGGTGTCGAATTTGAAGGGCGCGGGTGTCATCAGTAGACCAGCTCGTCTTCGCCCTGCTTGTTGGCGATCATGATCTCACCCTTGTTGGCAAGATCCTTGGCAACATTGACCATGCGCATCTGCGCTTCGTCGACGTCCTTCAGGCGCACCGGGCCCATCGCCTCCATGTCTTCGCGCAGGATCTTGCCGGCGCGCTCGCTCATGTTGGAGAAGAAGATATCGCGCAGAGAGTCGGTGGCACCCTTGAGCGCGAGACCAAGCTTGTCCTTCTCGACATGGCGCAGCAGCGTCTGGATCGAACCCGGATCGAGCTTGCCGAGATCCTCGAAGGTGAACATCAACGCCTTGATGCGCTCGGCGCTATCGCGCGAACGCTCTTCCAATGCCGTGATGAAGCGGCTTTCGGTCTGACGGTCGAAATTGTTGAAGATTTCGGCCATGTGCTCGTGGCTGTCGCGCTTGGCGGTGCGGGCGAGGTTCGACATGAATTCGACGCGCAGGGTCTTCTCGACCTTGTCGAGGATGTCCTTCTGCACACTTTCCATGCGGAGCATGCGCTGCACGACTTCCATCGCGAACTCTTCCGGCAGTGCGCCGAGCACGCGAGCGGCATGCTCCGGCTTGATCTTGGAGAGCACGACGGAAACGGTCTGCGGATATTCGTTCTTGAGATAGTTCGCCAGAACCGTCTCGTTCACATTGGCGAGCTTGTCCCACATGGTGCGGCCGGCGGGACCGCGGATTTCTTCCATGATCGAGCCGACCTTGTCGCCAGGCAGAAGGCGCGACAACAGACGCTCGGTGGATTCATAGGAGCCCATCAGCGAACCCGTGCCCGACATCTGGGACACGAAATCCACCATCAGCTTTTCGACGACGCTGGCCGAAATCGTACCCAGGTTCGACATGACCTGAGAGACTTCCTTGAGTTCTTCTTCGTCCATCATCTTCCAGAGCTGCGACGCGTATTCGTCGCCGAGAGAAAGAAGAAGGACGGCCGAGCGCTCTGCGCCGGTCAACTGGCGGATATCTTCGCGAACGGCGGGTTTGACGGCGCGGCTCATGGATTACACCGGTTGATGGAGCCAGGTGCGCAGGATCGCGAGCGCTTCTTCCGGATGCGCCTGCACGACCTCGCCCACCTTGCGAACTGCGGATTCACGCACCTGACCTTCGATGCGCGAGATATCGATCATGTTTTCACGCTGCGGCGCGGGAAGCGCCGCGGGCTGTGCGGCAGCGTCACCACCGGCAGCCGTGATCGCAGCCGGCGCCGGCAGCTGACCGGCGACGACCGCGCCCGGTGCGATCTGCGCAGCCGCATAGCTCACCGGCGCGAACATGCGCTGGATCAGCGGACGGGCAACGAAGAAGCCGATCAGAAGGGCGGTCACGCCGAAGATCGCGGCCTCGATGATCTTGAACCAGTACGCGCCGTCCAGCCCGAGCAGCGGTGTCGGCGCGGGCGTGGCCGTGGCCGTGTCGATCTTGGCGAACGCCATGCTGGTGACCTGGACCTGGTCGCCACGGGTCGCGTCGAAGCCCATGGTGGATTTGACCAGCGCTTCGATCTGCTTCATCTCGGCCGGTGTGCGCGGCTTGTAATCGCCGTCCTTCGCGCCATCGACGACGACGGCGACGGAAAGATGTTTCACCACACCGCCATCGACGGTGCTGGTCTTGGTGGTCTTGGAGATTTCGTAATTGGTCGTCTCTTCCGTGCGGCCCGACGCGGACTTGGTGTTGTCGGTGCTGCCGCCGCTTTGATTTGGGAGCGCGCTCGCCACGCTGACCGAATTGCTGTTGGCATTGGTGTCGGACGAATTCTGCTCGACCGTCTGCGTGGAGCGCACGACCTTGCTGTCGGGATCGAACGTCTCGCTGGTTTCGCTGGTGTGGTTGTAGTTCATGTCGGCGGTGACCTGCACGCGGGTGTGACCGCTGCCCACGACGCTGCCGACAATGGATTCTATGCGGGTGCGCAGGCGATCCTCGAACTGGGTCGTGTGCTGCTCTTCGCCCTCGGCCATCGCGTCGGGGCCCGATTTGTCGTCGCCGCCGGCAAGCAAGGTTCCGCGATCGTCGACGATCGCGACGCGGTCGGGATTGAGAGAGGCCACCGCGGCCGCGACGAGATGCTGGATCGCCTGCACCTGGCCACGCTCCATCTGGCCCCGCGTCTTCAGGACGACCGATGCGCTCGGCGATTGCTCTTCGCGCGAAAAGATCTGGCGCTCCGGCACCACGAGATGCACGCGCGCGCTTTCGATGCCTTCGATGGTCTGGATCGAGCGCGCCAGCTCGCCCTCGAGGGCACGCAGGCGGTTGATGTTCTGGACGAACGCCGTCGTGCCGAATGCATCGGACTTGTCGAAGATCTCGTAGCCGACGCCGGCCGCGGGCAGATTGTCCTGCGCCAGCGCCATGCGCAGCTTCTGAACCTGATCGGCCGGCACCAGGATCGTGCCGCCGTCTTTCAGATCGTAGGGAACGCTCATCCCGTCGAGCTTCGCGGTGACCGCCGAGGCGTCGCGAGACTCAAGACCGGAGAAGAGGATCGATTTCGGCGGCTGCGTGAGAACGCCTGCCGTGTAGAGGAAGAATGCGGTCAGCGCGGCTGCAACGCCCGCCATCACGCCGAAGCGTGCTGCACCGATGGCTTTGACAAATTCCGGCAATGAATGCTCCCAGCGCCTGTTCGCTGGGCAAACTTTGCCGGGGTTTAGGTAAAGGCGGACTTAACGCGTTTTCGAAATCGCAGTTCAGAACTTGGAAAGCGGAGTTAACAGATCCTTACCGTTCCTAATTGCGATACTGCTGCACACGCGTCGCGCGCAAACCGGCCAGACCATGGCGGTCGATGGCGCGCTGCCAGGCGAGGAATTCCTCGACGGTCAGCGTGTAGCGCTTGCAGGCTTCGTCGAGACTCAGCAATCCACCGCGCACCGCGGCGACCACTTCGGCCTTGCGACGTATGACCCAGCGCTTCGTGCTGGGCGGAGGCAAATCGGCGAGCGTCAGCGGGCTGCCGTCGGGCCCGATGACATAACTCACACGCCCCCTACGATCATCGCCCATCATCATGCTGCTCCTGACTCCATCACCCGACGCAAACCTAACCTCACGCGATTTAAGAAAAGGCCAAGAACGACGGTAAATGGACTCATAAACATTCCTCGAAACTTGTACTGAAACGGGACGCAGGCGCCGCGCTTTCACGCGGCGCCTGCATTTATTGCTAGCCCTGCAACTGCATCAGCGTGTCGAGCATCTGCGATGCCGTCGTCACCACGCGCGCAGACGCGGAATACGCACGCTGCGTCGTGATCATGTTGGTGAACTCGGTCGCAAGATCGACGGTGGAACCTTCGAGCGAGTTCGATGCGATGGTTCCCGAACCGCCGGTGCCGGCGCCGTTGAGCATCGGCGTGCCCGACTGCGCGGTCTGCGCGAATGCGTTGCCGGAAACCGACGACAGGCCGTCCGCATTGGCGAAGGTGACGAGCGGAATCTTGAACACCGCCTCGCTCAGGCCGTTCGAATAGTTCGCGTTGACCGTTCCATCCGGATCGATCTTCACCCCGGTGACGCTGCCGAACACCGCGCCGTCGACATTCGAGTTCGTCATCACCGAGTCCGTGTCGAACTGGCTGGTGCCGTCGGTCTTGCCGACGGTGCCCATGTCGATCGAGATGTTCTGCGTCTGCAGACCGGACGCCGAGTTGAACGGGATCGAGAGCGTGAAGGTGCCGGACGGCGGCGATACCGTCGTATTCGTCGGAACGACGGTCGCGAGATTGCCGTTCGAGTCGAACGTCATCTGGCCGCTGGCGATCGGATTGACGGCCGGCGAGATGTTGCCACCGTCGCCGCCGTATTCGACCTCGTAGTTCCACTGGTTCGCGCCCGTCTTCACGTAGTTGAAAATCAGGGGCTGCGACCCGCCCTGCGTGTCGTAGACATTGATCGTGCGCGAGAATTGCGGCGTGTCGCCACCATTCGTCGGGTCCGATGTCATGTTGTGGTTCGTCAAACTGTAGGTGGAGTCGATCGGCGCGCCGGCCTGCAGGTTCTGCTGCAGCGACATCGTCGTCGTTGCTTCGCCCTTGCCCGCGAGATCGGAGAGGTTGATCGCCTGCAGTGCGTTCGGGTTCGTGGTCGGATCGCCGTTGCCGTTGATCGCCCAGCCCATCAGATAGAGGCCGGAAGTGTTCTCCAGATTGCCGTTCGCGTCCGGCGTGAAGCTGCCGGCGCGCGTATAGAGCGTCTGACCCGAGAGGTCCGGCGATGTGCTGACCTGGAAGAAGCCGTTGCCGGAGATCGCGAGATCGGTCGGCGAAGACGTCGAGATCAGCAGGCCCTGCTGGACGATGTTCTGCTGGGCGCTGGCCATGACGCTGGCGTCGGACACGCCCGCGCCGCCGCCGGCGGAAGCAAGCATCGTCGCGAACGCGCTGTTCGAAGTCTTGTAACCAACGGTGTTGACGTTGGCGATGTTGGAAGACGAGATGCTCAGCGCGCGGCTGTTGGCATCGAGACCGGCAACGCCGATCATCATTGCATCGTAAAGGCTCATAGTCTTTTTCCCGTTGGCATCCGGATCTTCGCCCGTTAGCCGATTTCTCAAGGCCGCCGCCTTCTGGGCAGCCGGTTTCGTTCCATCAATTCGATGTGCTGTCGGCCGTCGCCGTGTTGCCGACCAGGGAGACGTCCGAGAGCGGAATCTCCATGGAGCTCAAAATCAGTTGCGGCGTGGAGCCGGACATGTCGACGGCGGTGACGAGCGCCTTGCTGGCAATCGTGCTTGTGACCGCCGAGCCATCGGACGCCGTCGCCGAAACGGTCAGCGTGTACTGGCCGTCCGGCAGCTGGTTGCCGCTTGCATCCTGGCCGTTCCACGAGAAGTCGTTGTTGCCGGCGGAAGTCGAGCCGCTCGTCGTGTAGACGACCTGGCCGGCCGAATTCGTAACCGAGAGTGTCGTGCCCGCCGATGCCGCGCCGAGATTGTAGGTCCAGTCGACATTGCCGTTTGCGAGTGAGCCCATGCCATTGGTCATCACAACCGTGTGGCCGATATAGTTCACCGCGGATGACGCCTGCTGGCTCATGCTGAGCGCGATGAGCGATTGCAAGTTGGTATTGGTGTTCATCTGCTGCTCGACGCCGGAGAATTCCACGAGCTGCTGCGTGAACTGGTTGGAGTCCATCGGGCTCAGCGGGTCCTGGTTCTGCAGCTGCGTGGTGAGAAGTTGCAGGAACGTGTCGAAATTGCCCGCGAGCTGCTGCGTCGCCGTGGTCTGCGCGCTGTTGAGCGACGTGTTGGTGGTGTTGTCGACGGTGGTCATGCCGTTCTCCTAGACGCGGATATCGAGGCGCCCGTCACCGGACGCGGTGTTGAAACTGGACAGGGAGGCATTTGCGGCTTCGGCGCGTGCGACAACCGCGTCCGGCAGGCTGCGCGCTCGCGCCATGGAGGCGCCGCCTCCGTCGCCCTGCCGTTCCTCGCCTTTAAGCGAGAAATTAAGGCTGTTGTTGGACAGGTCTAAGCCCGCATCCTTCAACGACCGTTCAAGATTGTGTGAATCCTGTTTCAGCAGCGCGAGCGTCTGCGGCTGCTCGGCGCTCAGCGTCGCCTGCACCTTGCCGTCGCGATCGACGGTGAGATGGACATCGACGCGGCCCATTTCCGGCGGATCCATGCGGATATCGAACGTCTTGGTTCCCGCGGCCGATTTCCCAGCAATGGCGGCCGCGAGCGCCGGGATGTTCGGCTGGGTGTCGCCCTGCGCTGCCGGGGACGGTGTGTGCTGCGCGGCGCCCGCCTGCGACGGCGCGGTTGCGTTTACAGCGTTTGGTGTTGCCACGGCCACAACCTGCGTTGCGGGCGCGACAGGCTGCGGCGCCGCAGTGGCGGGCATGGGATTGACCGCGGGCTGATCCGTTGCCGCGACATCGGTCTTCGCAGCATCGTCCGAAACCGCACGGTTCGGATCGCGCGATGCATCGCGCGGATCGTTCTGTGAATTCTGCGCGGCTTTTCCGGCCGGGCCGGATTGCTGGGCGGACACGATATCGACCGACGACGTCGTCCTGGCCGTCGATGCCACGTCAGGCGTATCTGTTTTGGCAGGCGCAGCCTGTTTCGGCGACGAGACCGTCATCGTGCCGCGGACAGCGTTCAGCATCGCCGTGACATTCGCCGCCAGCGTCTGCGCGATGCGCGGCGCGGTGCTTGGCGCGGGCTGCTGTGCATCACTCTTCGCCGCGGCAACGATCTCATCCATCGCCTGGCGGGAGATTTCCTTTGCAGGTGCGTTCTGGTCATTCGCCGCGCCGGATTTCGTGGCCGTGTCCGCGGAAGCCGCTTTGGCACGTGGATCGATGGGTGCGTTGGCCTTGGCATCGGCGATATTCTTGAGAGACGGCGCTGCCCTTCCCAGCTGCGTATTCGGCGCGGCCGTCGCCGCCGGGGCGACAGTCTGCTCGACCGACGGTGCATCTTCGGCATCGGCACCGTCATCATTGGCTGCCGATTGCGGCGCGAGGGCAGCGCGCACCGGCGCCGGCGCGCGGACGGCTTCGACCGCCGTGACGCTCGGTGAATCCGCCGGCGACTTTTCGGATTTCTTTTCGGTCTTCTTCGCGGCTTTCTCTTCGGCGCGCGCTTCCTTGCGTGCGGCTTTCGCATCCGTCGAGGGACGCGTGCGATCGATCGCCTTATCCGACTTGACGGCGTGCGTGTCGCGCGGCGCGACATCGTGCGCGGGCTTTGCAGCAGCCGCATAAGATGCAAGCACGGCGTGGAAGCTGCCGTCCTGCGCATCCGCAAGATGCGACGACGCCGGCGCCGCAGGCGCGTTACCAGATGTTGAAAGCATGGCTTGAATGGAGGCCACGAAAATATCCGCAATTGTTCGCGGATCACAAAGCAAGGGCCGGACCAACTGCGCGGACGCGATTTTTCCTTTTGTTTTCGCGCTTTAATGCACGTCCGCCGGCGGCGCCGCCAAGGCACGTTCTGCCTCGTGCGGCAAACTCTGCCGTGTGAGGGTGGCGAAAAATTCTTCGAAAAGCCCGGAATTTCCGGCGTTTTCGGTGGCACGAAGCCTGCACTTACGTTCACCGGAAACGTGTCTGTTGCGGAGTTCACCGTGGGTCTGAGCGGGATCATGTCGAGCGCCTTGTCTGCGCTGCAGACAAACACGGAAGCGCTGCGCGTCACCTCCAACAACATCGCCAACATGAACACGCAAGGCTATGCGCGCCGCGTGGTCAATGAAGGAACGCTGAACTCCGGCACGCAGCTCGGCGGTGTCGACATCGATTCCGTTCAGCGCATCATCGACAAGTATCTGGATCAGGAAGTCACAACGGCGAACGGAACCTCGGCGCAGTACGACGCACAAGCCGGTGTCTATAGTCAGTTGAACGGGCTGCTCGGATCGCCGGGCGACAACACCGCGCTGACCACGCAGCTTACCAACGTCTCGTCCGCCCTCGCCCAGTCGGTCCTGTCGCCGACCGACACCGCGACGCAGCTTGGCACGCTGAGCTCGTTCCAGAGCCTGGCGACACAGATCTCGTCGCTGTCGACATTGATCAACGGACTGCGCACCCAGGCCGACCAGCAGATCTCCGGTCTCGTCACGCAGGTCAACACGCTGCTGAAGCAGATCCACGACCTGAACACCCAGGCACAGCAGGCGACGGCTGCCGGCGACACCGGCTCCGGCGTCTTCGACCAGCGCGATCTGGCAGTCCAGAGCCTCGCGCAGCTCGTCGGCATTCGCACCCAGACCCAGGCCGATGGCAGCGTGTCGATCGCGACCACCGACGGCGTCAGCCTGGTCGGCGCGACCTATGCCCAGCTTTCCTATACCGGCGGCGCCACCAACGGCACCTATGGCCCGATCACGATGCAGAGCATCAACCCGAACACCGGGGCCACGATCGGCTCGCCGCAGATTCTGGACTCGCATCTCGACTCCGGCCAGATCAAGGGCCTCATCGACATGCGCGATGGCAGCCTTGCCAACACCGCGGAGGAACTCGGCAATCTCGCGCGCACGACCGCACTTGCCTACAACGCCCAGCACAACGCCAACACGTCCTATCCGCCGGCGACGGAGCTGGACGGACGCGACACCGGCCTGCTCTCCACCGACTCCCTGAACTTCACGGGCAAGACGACCATCGCGGTCGCGGACTCGAGCGGCAATCTGGTCTCACGCGTGGATGTCGATTTCGATGCCGGAACGATCTCTGTCGACGGCGGCGCGACGACGAGCTTCACCAACACCGTCGGCGGGTTCACCTCCGCGCTGAACAGCGCGCTCGGCAGCAACGGTACGGCGAGTTTCACCGACGGCACGCTCTCCATCGCCGCCAACAACGGCAATGGCGTCGTCGTGAAGGACGATGCGACCACGCCGTCCAGCCGCGGCGGCACGGGCTTCTCGCAGTTCTTCGGCCTGAACGACCTCTTCCGCACCAGCCAGCCTTCGATCCTGTCGACCGGGCTGTCGGCGAGCGATGCGAGCGGCCTCGCCGCCGGCGGCCAGATGAGCTTTGCGCTGAAGGGCTCGGACGGCAGCATCGTCAAGCAGGCCACGGTCAACATCACCGCCGGCATGACCATCGGCAATGTGATCAGCGCGATGAACACGGCGATGGGCGGCACGGTGTCGTTCGCACTGAACAGCGACGGCTCGATCAGCGAGACCGCGGCCAACCCGTCGGACAACCTCACCGTTACCTCGGATTCCACACAGCGCGGCTCGACCGGCATGAGCTTCAGCGAGCTGTTCGGCATCGGCGACCAGCAAGCCGCGAACTTCGCATCCAGTTTCTCGGTCAATCCGGCGCTCGTCAGTTCGCCGCAAAATCTGTCCTTCGCGCAGGCCGATATCGACTCCACGACGGTGGCGGGCGACAGCATCATCGGTCACGGCGACTCGAGCGGCGCGCTGGCGTTGCAGAATGTGGGCACCGCGACGCAGAGCTTCGCAGCGGCGGGCAATTTCAGCGCCCGCAGCGGCACGCTCAACGATTACGCCGCGTCGTTCTATCAGGACGTCGCGCTCGCCAGTTCCACCGCGACGTCGAACCAGACCGCACAGGACGACCGCCTGCAGGAGGCGCAATCGCGCCAGTCCTCGAATTCCGGCGTCAGCCTCGACGAAGAGCTGACCAACCTCACCACCTATCAGCAAGCCTATAGCGCCAGCGCGCGCATTCTGACCGTCGTCGATCAGATGTACGACACGCTGCTGCAGATTCAGTAGGAGTAGTCCATGACCATCGACCGCGTCGCCACCAACACGCAGTCCCAGTACCTGCTGAACCAGATCATGCAGGCGACGAATGCGATGAACAAATCGCAGGAACAGGTCACATCGGGCAAGGTGTCGGACGATTATGCCGGCATCGGCGGGAAGACCGGAGCGCTCGAGGCCGCGCGCGCCAGTGCGGCACGTGCCAGCGCCTACCAGTCGAACACCCAGGGTGCGATCAACCAGGTCGATCTCCAGGACAACCAGCTGACCGAGCTCGGCAGCATCGCCTCGGACCTGCAACAGGCGATCACCAGCGCCGTCGGCAACAACGATGCCACCGGCCTGATGTCGGAAGTGCAGAGCGTGTTCGATCAGGTATCGCAGGTCCTAAACGCCAAGGATGCGAACGGCAACTATCTCTTCGGCGGCGACAAGGACAACGTGCCGCCGTTCAATGTGACGTCGCTGTCGCAGCTCGCAAGCCTCTCCAATGTTTCGGACGCGTTCTCAAACGGCACGCAGACGAAGTCGGTGATGGTTGCGGACGGGCAGTCGGTCCAGATCGGCGTTCTCGCCTCCGATATCGGCACGCAGATCATGCAGACGCTGAAGGACATCGCGACCTTCAACGCGGGATCGGACGGCAACATGACCGGCCAGCTTACGGGCACACAGTCTACTTTCCTGTCCAACGAGATCCCGACTGCACAGAGCGCGGCACAAGGCATCAACGGCGCCACCGCGGCGAACGGCGATGTCTACAACCGCCTCAACGACGCCGCCGACCAGCAGCAGGCGCTTTCAACGCTCTACACCGGCTTCGTTTCGAACATCGAGGATGTCGACATGCCGACCGCGATCACGCAGCTGAACCAGAACCAGACCGCGCTTCAGGCTGCGATGGAAGTGACCGCGCAACTCGGCCAGATTTCGCTGCTCAACTACCTGCCGAACAACTAGGTTCCGCAGGATCGCTTGCGGCCCCGGCCCGGGGGGACTATAGGCCCCGGCCATGAGCCGTCCGCGTATCGTTGCCGCCATGTCGGGAGGGGTCGATTCCTCCGTCACCGCCGCGCTTCTGGCGCGCGCGGGTTTCGACGTCGTGGGCGTGACACTGCAGCTTTATTCCGCCAGCACCGCGAAGCGCAAAGGCGCGTGCTGTGCGGGGCAGGACATCTATGACGCGCGCCGTGTTGCGGAGACGCTCGGCATTCCCCATTACGTACTCGACTATGAAGAGCGCTTCAAGCAGCGCGTGATCGCGGATTTCGCAGAGACCTACGCGCGCGGCGAAACGCCGATCCCCTGCGTGCGTTGCAATGAGCGCGTGAAGTTCGCCGATCTGATGGACACCGCGCGCGAACTCGGCGCCGAAGCGCTCGCGACCGGCCATTACGTTCGCCGTGTCGAAGGTCCGAATGGCGCGGAGTTGCATCGCGCCGTCGATCATTCGCGCGACCAGAGCTACTTCCTGTTCGCGACGACGCAGAAGCAGCTCGATTATCTGCGCTTTCCCATCGGCGAAATGGACAAGCGCGAGGTGCGCGCCATCGCCGCCAAACTCGGCCTTCTCGTCGCCGACAAGCCGGACAGCCAGGACATCTGCTTTGTGCCCGACGGTAAGTACACGACCATCGTGCAGAAGATGCAGCCCGATGCGGCAACGCCTGGCGAGATCGTCGACGGCGCCGGCAATGTGCTCGGCCGCCATGACGGCGTGATCCATTTCACCGTCGGACAGCGCAAGGGCCTCGGCCTCTCCGGCAATGGCGAGCCGCTGTTCGTCCTGAAGCTCGATGCGGCGAAGGCGCAGGTCGTCGTCGGCCCGCGCGATCAGCTTTCGTCGCGCACGATCCGCCTGCGCGATGTGAACTGGCTCGGCGGCGACGAGACCATGATCGAATGCGCTGTGAAGGTGCGTTCACTCCGGCCGCCGATCGCCGCGCGTGTCATGCGCGGCCCGGACCGCACTGCCGAGGTCGAACTGCTCTCACCCGAAGATGCCGTCGCGCCCGGTCAGGCCTGCGTCTTCTATGAGCGCGACGGCACGCGCGTTCTCGGCGGGGGCTGGATCGCCCGCACGGAACCAGCGATGAAGGCGGCCTAGGGCGACAACACGTCAAATGCCGCGCCCGGCCGCCTCACTCCGGCACGCTACTTCGACTCGACCGCTCTGCCGCGGAGTTCGAAAGCGAGATCAAGGGGCGAGCCGCCGAAACAGACGTGCAGCGGTTGCCATGATGTGCAGGCGCCGCTTCCTGTGGGATTCTCCCACACCGCTTCATGGCCCTGGACGGTCGCGCTGACGTTCCAGCCCCACTCGCTGCAGGTCTCGAAGTTGCAATTGGCCACAACCGAGACCCACCACGTGCCTGCTTTCAGCTTCACGCGCTTCGGCAGCGTGCACTGGAAGGAGCCGCCGTTGTCTGCACAGTTGAGCGTAAACGGACCCTGCTTCACGCGATTGGGCTTGCCCTTCTTGTCGCTGTAGAAGGTGACGACCTCAGACGTGGCGGGACCGGAGCCATTGAAATACATCCCGGTCACATCCACTTCGCTGATGAGCCAGGTCTGGCCCGAGGGAACGGCGAAATCGTCCGCCCCGGCGGTCGTGTTCGCGTCCGAGTTCTGTGAAAAGACCGTCCCTTCGGACGCGGAATTCTGATTCCAGAGTACGGCGGGCTTGGCGGCAAATGCATTGCCGGCAATCAAAGGCAAAACCGCGATCGCGCCGAGAATGGGTGTGCTGTTCATTGGCGATTACTCCTGATGTGCCTCACTTGCCGGCATCCTATGCCGACTTTCGTGTTCGCACTACCGTCCCGTGTCGCTGCCGGTTCCTCAACTGTGCTGCCGGTGGCGGATTCGCGATTTCTTGCGATATCTGATGTGGCGCGAGGCCCGAACACGGTTTTCGACCGGTGCGGGATCCCTCGCCTTGACAGGGGTTGGACCCGCCCCTTACATCCCGCGCCTCACGCGGGTTTGGCAGCGTAGCTCAGTGGTAGAGCAGGGGAATCATAATCCCTTGGTCGGGGGTTCAAATCCCTCCGCTGCTACCAGCCCGTAACACCGCCCAATTATAAGAGGCGACCATGAGCGCTCAGCCGAAGCCCGTCGCCCTCCCCTCCCTCGACGATATCCGCGCCGCCGCGAAACGCATCGACGGCCAGGTGCAGCGTTCGCCGATGCGCCATTCGGTGACACTGTCGGAGCTCGCGGGCTGCGAGATCCATCTGAAGTTCGAAAACCTCCAATTCACGTCCTCATTCAAGGAGCGCGGCGCGCTGAACAAGTTGCTGTCGCTGACCGAGGAGCAGAAGAAGCGCGGCGTCGCGGCGCAATCCGCCGGCAACCACGCGCAGGCCGTCGCCTATCACGCCGGGCGGCTCGGAATCTCCGCCACCATCGTCATGCCGGAATTCACGCCCTTCATCAAGATCAAGCACACGAAGGATTTCGGCGCGCGTGTCGTTCTCCACGGTGCGACACTCAGCGATGCATTCTTCCGCGCCAATGCCATCGCGCAGGACGAAGGCCGCACTTTCATTCATCCTTACGACGATCCCCAGATCGTTGCGGGCGCGGGAACCTGCGGTCTCGAGATGATGGAGGATGCTCCCGATCTCGACATCATCGTCGTGCCGATCGGCGGTGGCGGATTGATCTCCGGCATTGCGCTCGCGGCGAAAGCGATCAAGCCGTCGATCACGATCTATGGCGTGCAGACCAAGGCTTATCCGTCGATGTACGACGTGATCAAGGGCGCGAACCTGCCCTGCGTCGGCCAGTCAGTCGCCGAAGGCATCGCAGTGAAGCAGCCAGGCGATCTCAACCGCGTGATCGTCAAGGAATGCGTGAAGGATATCTTCCTCGTCAGCGAGGATGAGATCGAGCACTCCATCGCCGACCTGCTTGCCATCGAGAAGACGGTCGTCGAAGGTGCCGGCGCGGCCGCGTTCGCGGCCGTGCGCGCGAACCCCGATGTGTTCGCGGGCAAGAAGGTCGGCGTGCTGCTCTCCGGCGGCAACATCGACATGCGCCTGCTGTCGAATGTGGTTCTGCGCGAGCTCGCACGCGAAGGCCGTGTGTTCTCCGCCGTCATCGAGATCGAAGACCGCCCGGGCATCCTGGCGCGCATCGCGACGCTCGTCGGCGAAGCGGGCGGCAACATCCTGGAAGTCACGCACAACCGCATGCTGATGGACACGTCGGCGAAATCCGCGATGCTCGGCGTGATGATCGAGGCGCAGGACACCGCCCACGCCAACGAAATCCGCGCACAGCTTCAGAACGCGGGCTTCAAACTGAAGGCGCAGGACTAACTATAATCGCACAGGCAGTATCAATCCCAAGCCGCAAGGTCAGGCTCGTGCATCCACGAGTAAAACTGTCCGTCGTGCGCGACGGCGATAGTCAGCATTTCCACGAACATTCCCCTCACAGCCTCATCTGTGAGCGGCTGCTTTCGACGCATGAACACCATACCGTTAGGCTTCGTGTGGACGATTTTCCAACCGGCCGGAGCGGCAAATGTCGAAATGCGTTGAGGATCAATATCCAGACGCGTCTCAACTTCATGACTTTCGTCGAGATTTAGCCCCTCGGCATCGCGACAAGACCAATAAAACGAATCGGGCGAGCACATGCGAGTGATCGCGGCTTGCAGTTTCACACCTGCCGTTTGTGGGTCTCTCTCGCTCAAACTTTAGCCCTTGCCCGCTTCCTTTTTGCAGGCGTCCGTCAGCTCGTCGATGTCATAGCTCTTGCACTTCGGCACCAGCGCCTGAGCATCCGCATCGCGGCCTTCGAGGCGATAGAGCTGGATGCGCTTGGGCAACAGCACCGGCGAATCCTCGAAGCGGATGACGGCCTGATCCATCAGCGCCTGCGCGTGGCTGTAGTCGCTGCGCGAGATGTAGATGTCGGTGAGCTTGGCATACACCTCCCACGACGGCTCCGGGCTTTGCGTCGCGCGGACCAGCGCGGCTTCGGACATTTTCGGATTGCGGCTGTCGTAATATTCCGCAGCGACGAAATCCGTGTAGGCGTGATCGGCGGTCGGCGGAGTCGTGGCGCGCTGCACCTGCCCCGCGGCACCAGCGGCGCTTCCCTGGCTTGCGTCGGCGACAAAGGCCGATGCGTTCTCCGCATCCGTGTAATGCGACAGCAATGCGATCAGATGCGGCTTGAGCGGTGATTTGCTTTCCGCGGCCCAGGGCAGCGGTGTCGGCGACACCGGCGGCAGGTCACGATAGGCCGTATACAGATAATTGCTGAGAAGATCGGCGCGCATCGTTGCGGGATGATGCGTCGTGGCATCTTCCGCCATGCTATCGACGGCGGAATCGAACGCAAAGATCGCGATGTCGGCCATCTGATCGGTGCTTGGGCGACCGCCGGTGGCGATGGTGCCGACGATGCTGAGCCCGCCTCCGAGCTTGCTCATGAACCCGCCGCTGTCGGACGACGACGAGCCTTTATCCTTTTCTGCGGCCTGTTTGGCCGCCGCTGCCGCGGCCGCCGCTTCTGCTTCCTGCTGCGCAAGCTTGTCCATCACCGCGAGCGGGGCTTCGGGGTCGTAACCGGCCTTCACCATCATATCGAAGCCGAGTGCGTCCGCCTCGTCTTCCTGGCTCTTCGACATCTGCGGCATCAGCACATTGGCGCTGAGCTTGGCGAGATGCTGCGCGACATCGAGCCCGCGCAGAACATTCGCGCCGGCATGTCCGCCGATCGTCGCCTGCGCGCCCTGTGCCACGACATCGACTGCCGTGCCGTGCACGACCGCGAAGTATTGCGCCTTCTTGGCCCAATCGGGCTGCGAATGGCGCAGGATCGCGTGGCTGAGCTCATGGCCCATGACGAAGGCGAGCTCGTCTTCGGTCTCGAGCTGTTCGAGCAGACCGACCGTCACGATCATCGTGCCGTCTGGCGTGCACTCGCCGGCGAATTCCGGCGTCGCAAGCACGCGGATGTCGGGCTGGAACGACGGCGGCAGCTGAATGCCCGCGAGCAGCCGCATCATCACGCCATGCACATAGTCATGCAGTTCGCGCGATGGCACGAAGCCCTGCCCGCGCGTGCGCATGATGCCCAGCGCGAGCGGCCGGCCTTTCAGCACATCGCTGTAGTCCTTCGCCGGCTTGAACGTGTCGATCGCCTTGCCCTTGGACGGATAGCCATTGCCGCTGAACAGGCCTGCACCGGCCGATGATGACAGAAGCAGCAGTGACGCGAGCGAGAGCGGAATAAGTCCCTTGTGCATCACTTGCCTCCCGTCTTCGGGCAGCCTTCGCCCAGGCCGCGCGTCGCGCCAACCTTCTGCTGGTTCGATCCCATCGCGAGATTGCGGCACACGGCGGGAAGCTTTCCGGCGAAGCGGTACCTCACCATATAGGGCGGTACCCAGACTTTCTTTCCGCTTAGCGTCACCTGCAGCATCATGTTCGGTGCGCGGCCGGTGATCGGCGTGCAGGCCGGGAATTTGGCGGCGTCGAGCGATTCCGTCCGCTTGCCCTGCGCCGCGTCATAGAGATCGACCTGTGGCGTACGCGCGGCGATCACGAGATCGCCGGAGGCCGAACAGCTGTCGCCGTCAGCCAGCGCCGGCGTCGCCGCCAGTGCGAACATGAATATGAGCGCTGCTCTCATTCGATCCCCCGATTTCCGGTTCGCCTCCGGCGACGTGGTGAAGATAGCCCCAGAACGCATCGGGCGCATCCACCAGAAGCAGCGCGGCAAGCTCGGCGGAAACGAATACGACTTCGACCCAATTGGCAACCGACAGACCGGCCGCCCGCGTCAGAAGCAGGCCCGCCCCGAGACCCAGTCCAAATCCGAGGTAGTGCCAGACATTTTCGACAAATTTGTCGAAGAAATACTCGAGCGTCGCGCTCAGGTCGCGATCGGTTTCCCCCGACAGATGCCGCCGGCGCTTGCGGCGCACGGTGCGCATGTGGAACCAGGACAGGATCAGGATCACCGGAATGGTGGCTATGATCTGGACCAGATTGCCGTTGATCGCGTTCCCGGCGACCGAAACGGTATTGGTCTCCGGATCGCCATGGAAGCTGATCAGATTATCCATCGCCATGGCATGGACGAAGACATTCGGCAGCAATCCGTTGACCGGCGTATAAGATTTGTCCTGCGCGCCCTGCAGCGATGCGCCGTAGAAGATCACGCGGTTGCTCGCAAGATTTGTGACGTCGGGATCGTCAGCGCCCTGAAGCAGAGACTGCACCGGGATGACGCCAGTGTAAGGGCAACGCGCCAGCACCGCACTCGTATCAAAGAACGCGAGATAGATACGTTGAAAGAAGCCCATCTCGTTGCGGCAGGGCTGCAGATTGCCGTCACTGTCCTTGACGCGCATCCATTTGTCGTTCGTCGGGTCGGTTTTGGTGCCCCACACAAGCTCCATCAATCCATCACGGGTATCGAGTTTCAGATCGTGGAACAGGTCCTGATAAACCTGGAGCGCGAGCGAATAGCAGTCCTGGTTCTCGGGATTCTTGGTGCGATAGCAGCGGCCGTTGATCGGATACTGCCGTGCGACACCCTGATAGACGAGGATCGACGGATCGAGGATCGGCACGCCGGTGTTCGCGATTTCCGGACGCAACGGGTTCTCGCCGAACGGCAGGTCTATGCCGCCTTCGAAATAGAGATGCACGCCCGCTTTCTTGTAGCGCTGAATCTCCTCGACCAGATCGGAGAGCGTGTTGTCGGGACGGTTGTCGACGAACAGGAAATCGACCACCACCGCTTTCGGTTTGTAGACGAGCAGCGAATCCAGCACGCGCGCATGCATGCCGTAGGTCCAGGGCCACGGCATGTTGGTGGTGTGCAGCGTCTCCTCGTCGATGATCGCGGCGGAGACTTTTTCATGTCCGGTGCCGGGATAGAGATACGGCCCGGTGATCAGGAGATCGGAGATATCCTGTGAATAACGCTGCACCAGATCGCTGAACCCGAAAGGGTTCATCCAGATCTGGAAGCTTGCGAACGCGATCAGCCAGCCGACGACAAACCAGTACGGCACGCGAAGCTTGAGCGCATCCATGTAGCCGCGGTCGGGGCGGCGCACGCGCTGATAGACGCCGCGGATGCGGCCGACGGTGACCTTCGGCTTCTCCTGCGGCTTTTCTGGCGCGTTCTCGTGCGGCTCTTCGTTCTCGTCCATCCCCGGCCCCGCTGACGAGCCGAGTCTAGCGCGAAATCACCGCGTCCGCGAAACGGCGCGTCAGCGCGGCGAGCGCGGTGCGATCGGCCTCGCTCCAATCGGAGAGAACTTTAGACAGGAGACGACGGCGGGCACGGCTGATCTTCTGCACGATTTTCTCACCCTCCGCTGTCAGCTTCACGGCATTGCGGCGCCTGTCCTGTTCGGCCTGCGATGCGACCAGCTTCATCTGTTTGAGCTTGGCGAGCTGGCGGCTGACGGTGGTGTGATCGCGGCCGACCAGATCGGCGAGGTCGCCAACGGTCAGCGGTCCGCGTGCGCCGATTGCGACCAGCAGCGGGAACAGCGCGCGGTCGATCTCCACCCCCGCCTCGCGCAGCAGCACAACATCGCGCTGCGGGCTGTTCAGCACGCTCAGGATATCGAGCAGCGCCGAGCCGAGAATTTCCAAATTATGTGTATTTTGCACCTTTACAGACCTCATGCCGCATCCCATATTGTGTGTATGATACACCAATCAAAAATCCTCGTCATCATCGGCAGTGTCCGCGGACAGCGCATCTGCCCGCAGATCGCGCACTGGGTGGCAGAGGCTGGACGCGAAACCACCGCGCGTGAGATCGAAGTGGTCGATCTGAAAGACTGGAAGCTGCCGATGGATGACGAACCCGGCATCCCGGCCGCACATGACTATGTGAACGATCACACAAAAGCGTGGAGCAGGAAGATCGCGGACGCCGGCGGCATCGTCTTCGTCGCGCCGCAATACAATTGGGGTTATCCGGCGGTGCTCAAGAACGCAATCGACCATCTCTACAAGGAATGGCACGGCAAGCCCGCGATGATCGTCAGCTACGGCCATCGCGGCGGCGGCAAATGCGCGGCGCAGCTGCGTCAGGTGCTTAAGGGCGTGCAGATGAAGCCGGTCGCCAAAGCGCTCCTCAAAATCGACAAGGAGCGCATCAAGGCTAACACCGGCGACATCGATCCTGCCGCCGTGTTCGCGCGGCAGAAGCAATCGCTCAAGAACGGATTGGCGAAACTCGACAAAGCGATGCGCGGGCCGTGGTGGCGGCGCTTCAGCGCGAGAACTTCTCACTCAAAATAATCGACGACACCGTGCGCGCGACACCCGGCGCGCGGCCGATGCGATCGAGCAGCGCGTCGATCCGTCCCGTCGTGTCGGTTTCGACCTGTGCCACGAGGTCGTAGCTGCCAGAAACGGCGGCGAGCGATCGCACTTCCGGCATCTTCTTCAGTTCGACGGATACGCGGTCGGCCTGTTTGGGATCGGTCTCGATCATCACCACGGCGCGCAGGCGAGTGCCCTGCGCCTCATCGGCGAGACGCACGGTGTAGCCTTTGACAGTTCCCTCACGTTCGAGACGCGCGAGCCGCTCCTGCACCGTCGACCGCGCGAGTCCAAGCTTGCGGGCGAGCGAAGCGGTAGGCTCGCGCGCGTTGGCGCGGAGCAAGTCGATCAGCTTGGCATCGGCGTCGCGCATCTTATCCTCCCACGCTTGCGGGGGAGGTGGCGCGCGCGACATCAGTCGCGCGTGACGGAGGGGATGCCCCCTCCACCGCTTCGCGGTCCCCCTCCCCCGTGAACGGGGGAGGAATTTTTGAAGCGGAACCCAGCGTCGGCATTTTGACGGCTTTCCCGGCGATTCGCCGGATCGTAACCCACTTTCCGGCACTTCGCCGCCTCTTTTTCAGGCGTCTAAACCGTCACTGTCCGCGCCTTAAGCGGAGGAATTTCCATGAAAAAAGTCATGCTCGTCGGCGGCGGCAAGATCGGCATCGCCATCACAGAATTTTTGTCCTCGACGGACGACTACAAGGTCACGGTTGTCGATCGCGACGCCGCGAGCCTGCAGCGCATGCCGAAGAACAAGAATGTCGAGCTGCGCAAGGCCGACATCCTCTCGCCGGAATTCCATCACGAGGTCGAAGGCCAGGACATCGTCCTCTCCGCCACACCCTACAATCTGACCGCGACGGTCGCGGAGGCGTGCAAGCGCGCCGGTGCGCACTACCTCGATCTCACCGAAGACGTGGAATCCACCCGCACGATCAAGAAGCTCGCGGAGGGTGCGAAGACCGCGTTCATTCCGCAGTGCGGACTGGCGCCGGGCTTCATCTCCATTGTCGCCTACGATCTCGCCAAGAAGTTCGACAAGCTGCGCGACGTGCAGATGCGCGTCGGCGCCCTGCCCGTGTTCCCGCACAACGCGCTCAAGTACAATCTCACCTGGTCGACCGACGGTCTGATCAACGAGTATTGCAACCCGTGCGAAAGCATCCGCGACGGCGTGCTGAGCGAAGTGCCGGCACTTGAAGAACTCGAGCAATTCACGCTCGACGGCGTCGAATACGAAGCGTTCAACACCTCGGGCGGTCTCGGCACGCTGTGCGAAACGCTCGCCGGCAAGGTTGAGAATCTGAACTACAAGACCGCGCGCTATCCGGGCCACCGCGATATCGTGAAGCTGCTGGTGCGCGACCTGCACCTCGGCACGCGCCGCGACATCTTCAAGGATGTGCTCGAGACCGCGATCCCGATCACCTATCAGGATGTCGTGCTCGTGTTCGTGACCGTGAACGGCTGGAAGGACGGCATGCTGACCCAGGAAAGCTATGCCAAGAAGATCTACAGCCAGACGGTCGGCGACCGCCTGATGAGCGCGATCCAGATCACGACCGCCGCAGGCATCTGCGCAATGTGCGATATGCTCGTCGATGGCAAGCTGCCGCAGAAGGGTTTCGTGCGTCAGGAAGAGGCGTCGCTGAACGACTTCCTCAACAACCGCTTCGGCCGCTATTACGCCAAGGGACATTAAGCATTGCTCCTCCCCCGTTTACGGGGGAGGAGGACCGCGAAGCGGTGGAGGGGGCGGCCGCCCCCTCCGTCTGCGCCGCTCGCGCGGCGCATCCACCTCCCCCGCTTCGCGTGGGAGGATCAAGTAAGAAAGGCACAGCCATGACCGACCTTCTCTCCACCTTCGGCGTCAAGACATCCGGCACCGTGATCGCCCGTTCGCCCGTCGATGGCGCGGAGATCGGCCGCGTCACTTATGACGATGCGGGATCGGTCGAGAAGAAGATCGCGGCCAGCGTTGTGGCGTTCAAGGAATGGCGCAACATTCCCGCGCCGCGCCGTGGCGAACTGGTGCGTCTGTTCGGCGAGGAGCTGCGCGCGCACAAGGACGAGCTCGGCGAACTCGTGACACTCGAAGCCGGCAAGATCCTGCAGGAAGGTCTCGGCGAAGTTCAGGAGATGATCGACATCTGCGATTTCGCGGTCGGTCTGTCGCGTCAGCTCTACGGCCTCACCATCGCCAGCGAACGTCCCGGCCATCGTATGATGGAGACGTGGCATCCGGCAGGTCCGGTCGCTGTGATCTCCGCGTTCAACTTTCCGGTTGCGGTGTGGGCGTGGAATGCGTGCCTCGCGCTCGTCTGCGGCGACAGCGTGATCTGGAAGCCGAGCGAGAAGACGCCACTCACGGCGCTCGCGACGCAGGCGCTGTTCGAACGCGCGCTCGCGAAGTTCGGCACAGCACCCGCGAACCTCAGCCAGGTCGTCCTCGGCCTGCGCGATGCGGGCGAGCAGCTGGCAAAAGACGCGCGCATTCCGGTGGTCAGCGCCACGGGTTCGACGCGCATGGGCCGCGAGCTGGCGCCCGTTGTCGCCGCGCGCTTTGGCAAATCCATTCTCGAACTCGGCGGCAACAACGCGATGATCGTGACGCCGAGCGCGAAGCTCGACCTCGCCACGCGCGCAATCCTGTTCGCGGCCGTCGGGACCGCCGGTCAGCGCTGCACCACGCTGCGCCGCCTGTTCGTGCACGAGAGCATCTACGACAAGCTCGTGCCGGCGCTGAAGAAGGCCTATGCCGGTCTTCCCATCGGCAGTCCGCTGGAGAAAGGCACGCTCGTCGGTCCGCTGATCGACAAGGCGTCGTTCGACGGCATGGAACGCGCGATCGCATCGGCGAAGTCGGAAGGTGGCGTTGTAACCGGCGGTGGCCGCACACTCGCCGACAAATACGCGGACGGCTATTACGTGACTCCCGCGATCGTCGAGATGCCGGGTCAGACCAACACCGTCTGCCACGAGACCTTCGCCCCGATCCTCTATGTGATGAAGTACACCGACTTCGACGCAGCGATGGCCAAGCACAACGAAGTGCCGCAAGGCCTCTCGTCCTGCATCTTCACGACCAACATGCAGGAAGCCGAGCGCTTCATCGCAGCCGCGGGTTCGGATTGCGGTATCGCGAATGTGAACATCGGCCCGAGCGGCGCGGAGATCGGCGGCGCGTTCGGCGGCGAGAAGGAAACCGGCGGCGGACGCGAAAGCGGCTCCGACTCGTGGCGCGCCTACATGCGCCGCCAGACCGCGACCATCAACTACTCTGACGCGCTTCCCCTCGCACAGGGCATCGAATTCGACGTCTAACGGAAGTGGCCGCCGCGCTCATCAAGAGAGTGAGCGCGGCGACGATCTCGTCTCAGTGATGGGCTGAAACCAACGGCGTCGCGCCGCGCAAGCCTTTGTCCGCCGTGCCCTGCACCGTGTAGGTGCCGGATTCGAACTTGCTCATCGTGGTACCGTTCGTCGTCACGTAGATGTCCCAGTTTCCACCGGTCACGAGCGGGTAGCTGAGGCGGATTACGAACTGGGTGCCCGGCGCGGTGCCGAATTGGGCGCCGGCGATAATTCCGGTCCCGAAGCCTTTGACCTTGCCGACATAGCCCACGCCGATACCCGTCTCGCAACTCGGATCGTCGATGCCCACCACGTTGGTTTTGTTGATCTTTAGTGTGAGCACGTCGCAGTGGCCATTGAGGCTGACGATCTGCGTTTTCGGCTTCGCGTCCGCCGCGCCGCTCAATGCCAAAACCGCGACAAGTATCGACAAAGATTTCATGATTGCCTCTCCACGATCTGAACCAGCGAGACTATAGTTCGCGGCTGGTGACCGGAGCGGGGGCTCGCTTGTCGATACGTCCCAATCTGTTGGACGATCATCCCGGCAAGGCGTCGCGGGTGGAGCGCTCGCGCATACCCGCGTCGTTCTTCCGCACGCAGACGCTTTCTCACACGGAGCGGTTCGGCGCCTGGCGCGAGAGCGTCGGCGTGTTTCTGGATGCACAGCTCGATTCACGCACCGATGCCGCAGGGTTTGTCGGCGACGTCGAAAGCTATCTTCTCGACGATATCGTGATTTCGCGCCCGCGCGCGAACGGGCAGAAATTCGACCGCGGCAGCCGCCGCATCGCGTGTGATGGCATAGATCACTACATGATCCAGTTTTTCGCACATGGCGGCACCGAGGTTTCGCTTGGGCGGCGCACCGTGCGGGCCGAACGCCGGATCGTGGGCTTCGATCTCGGCGAAGTGCTGGACAGCTTCAACAGCGATTTCGATATCATCTGCGCGGTGGTGCCGCGCGCGCGGCTCGCGCCTTTACTCGCGCGACCGGATTCTCTTCAGGCCGTCGTGCCGTCCGGCGAGGGCGGCGCGCGGCTGCTCGCCGATTTCATTCCGAACCTGTTCGATACGCTTCCCGATCTCGCGTTGGAGCAGACGGGGTCGGCCGCACGTGCGCTGACGGAACTGATCGCGACCGCCTTCAATGGCGAGAACTTCGCCGCCAATGACGCGCCGGAAATCGCGACCCGGGCACTGGAGCTGAAAGCGAAGACCTTCATCAAGAACGCGCTCGCGCAACCGTCACTCGACGTCGATGACGTGGCGGCCGCGATGGGTCTATCGCGATCGGTGCTGTACCGCCTGTTCCGCGACAATGGGGGCATCGCCAATTACATTCGCGAACAGCGCCTGCGCCGCTGCTTCGGCGATCTGGTCAGCCAACGCGGCCGCGATATGCAGGTCGCCGAGATCGCGTGGCGCTGGGGTTTCACCGACGCGGCACATTTCTCGCGCCTCTTTCGCGATCGCTTCGGCTGTTCGCCGTCGGAAGCCCGCGCGGGAGCGCAGGCGATGTGGCGCGGTGAAGGCTGCGCGATGGACTCGCGCGTCGGCGACCGCCGCTACGAGAACTGGATCGCGGGTCTGGCGTAAATCCTATACTGTGAACGTATCGCGGCAATTGCGCGGGCATCGCAGCCAGGTTTTCAATTTTCCCGCTAGCCGAAAAGTTGTACATCCGCCATATTCCTCCATAACGAGATCGAGGGCTGATATGGTACGGCGTCTTTCCTTCTTTATCCTTGCAGCAATTGCGCTTGCGGCAACGCCCGCTTTTGCGAAGCCGAAGGCGACTGTGATCCACGATTTTGGATCGACGTCTGCCGATGGTTATAGCCAACCCAGTCTGATCTCCGATGGCGCCGGAAATCTCTTTGGCACCCTGATATACGGCGGCCAGTTCGGCCATGGCGTGGTGTTCAAGATGGATCAGAATGGTGTCGAAACCATCATCTATAGTTTTTCTGGAGGAACAAAAGACGGCGCTGAGCCGAGCTCTCTCACTATCGATAGCAAAGGAAATCTTTACGGAACAACTGAAGGCGGCGGCGTCGGTAATGCCGGTACAGTGTTCCAGCTCAAGCCGAAGAAGAATGGGACTTGGAAAGAGTCCGTCATATACGGCTTCTGCAGTTTGACGAATTGCGCGGATGGAAACGAGCCAATAGGCGCCGTGACTATTGGCCCCAAAGGCTCGTTGTTCGGGACAACAAGCGAAGGCGGAACGGGAGGTATAACCGGGGGTGTTATATTCCGGCTTGATCCGACGAAAGGCAATAAAGCGCTTTGGTCTGAAACGGTACTCTACAATTTCTGCAGTCAGGCAAACTGCGCTGACGGGTACGGCCCCCAACGTGTGCGCCTAGTGCTGACAACATCGGGTACTTTGTTCGGGACAGCCGCGTACGGGCCAGGTTTTGATAACGGCACACTCTACGCTTTGAATTTGGACGGTAGCGGATTCCATGTTTTGCACAGCTTTGCTGGAGATAGCAGCGATGGTGGGCGTCCAATCACAGGCGTCGTCGCTGATAGCAACGGCGTCCTTTATGGGACCACTTTCGAGCTTGGCGCAAATTTTGCCGGCATCGTTTATTCGTTTGATCCCTCGTCATCCGCTTATCAGCAAATTTACGTCGCCCCAGGTCAAAAGCCCGCGCCTGCTATTTTCGGAAGCGATCTGGCGGTTGTTCAAAATGGAAAGAGCATCACGCTTTACGGAGTATCACTCGAAGGCGGTGCTAATGGACCCGGAATTGGCAATGGTGGCGCCCTATATTCTCTCCAGTCTCCGAAAGCATCGGGCGGGTCATGGACTGAAAAGACGCTTTACAGTTTTTGCAACAAGCCCAATTGCGCTGACGGCGAGACGCCAAACAGTCTGGTTGATATCGATGGTGTCCTTTATGGGACGACGTGGTCCGGAGGCGCCGTTAACCGCGGTGTAGCTTTTCGCTTTGGCGAATAGCCGCCCTCGAAATCTCGTTTGACGACCCTATATACGGCTGGAACTGGGCTCCGGAGGGAAACATGTTCCACTGGCTTTGGATTTGGCCGTTCTTTATTTTCTGGCCGTTTCACGGGCTTTTCACGCTGCTGATCGTGATCGCGATCTTCAGCCTGATCTTCCGGCGCCGGTATTATTATTACGGCTACCATCCCTATTGGTGGCACGGCAGCTCGACCACGCCGCCCTCGCCCAGCAGCCGCAAGGAAGCGCTCGATATTCTCGAGGGCCGCTATGCCCGCGGTGAGATCCAGCGCGACGAATATCTCCAGAAGAAACAGGACCTTGGCGGCTAGCGCGGACCGGCGTTAACCTCTGCTTAACTCTCTTCTTCAACCGCAGGCGCGACGCTCCTAGGCTTCCCCCAACAATAAGGGGTGGCCGAGGATGCCGAAGAACGTGGCCCAGCTGACGGGAATGATCGTCACCGCGATCATCGTGTTCGGGACCGATATGGACGTGTACTACGCGATGCCGCTCGGCATTTTCGCGGGCGCGCTGGCGACCCTGTTCGTGGCGGCCGCGGAATATCGCGCGCCGAAGCCCGAGCCAATCCCGATCCGGATTCGGCGCTGATCCTTACGCCGGTTCCGGCGGGATGTTGTTGAGCGACTCTTCCATTTCCTGAAAGGTCGGCTGCGCTTCGGACGGCACGCTGCCGCGTCCGATCTCGACCGATACCTGCGCCGCATTGCCGTGCAGATGTGCGACGAGCACGTCGCGGATCACGTGATAGAACAGCGACTCCTCATCGACGATGGCTTTCAGACGCGTCGCCATCGGGCCGACGATACCGTAGGCGAGGAACACGCCCATGAACGTACCGACGAGCGCGGAGCCGATCATCTTGCCGAGCACTTCCGGCGGTTCGCTGATCGCGCCCATGGTTTTGATGACGCCAAGCACCGCGGCCACGATGCCGAGCGCGGGAAGACCGTCGGCCATGGTCTGCAGCGCGGTGGGCCCTTCGAGCGCTTCGTGGTGATGCTTCTCGAGCTGCTTGTCCATCGCCGACTCGACCTGGTGCGGATCTTCCAGGCTCATCGTCATCATGCGCAGCGTGTCGCAGATGAACGCGGCCGCGAAATGATCGTCGGAGATTTTCGGGAAGCGTTTGAAGATCGACGACTCTTCCGGCTTCTCGATATGTGCTTCGAGTGCGATCAGGCCCTTCGACTTCATTGTCTTGGTCAGGAGATAGAGAAGCGTGAGCAGATCGCGATAATCTGCCGGCTTCCACTTCGGACCGGCGACGACCTTGGAGAGCGAGCCGAGCACCTTCTTCATCGAATACATCGAGCCGCCGATCAGGAACGCGGCGAGCGCGGCACCGCCGATCGTCAGCATTTCGTGCGGCAGCGCTTCCATGACGGGGCCGAGAGAACCGCCCGAGATCAGGAACCCGCCGAACACGCACGCGAACAGGACAACGAGGCCACCGATTTGAAGCATTTGAACCAGCCCTGAGAAGGCGGTCAGTATTAATGGGAGGGCTTAAAGAGCGATAAATCCGCGCGTCTTGCGGGCGAAATTCCGGTAAGCGGAATGCGTTACCGAATTCTTAAAATTTGTGCATGCGAAATGGAGCGATGGTGTTTCGACGGCTTGCCCTGACGGCGAAAATCACGGCGCAGGCGCTGCTGGCGCCGGTGGCCTACGCGGCCTGTGCGTTGGTGGAGCGCGATGGAAAGATACTCCTGGTCCGCCACAGCTATGTCGCGGGCTGGCTGCTGCCTGGCGGTGGCGTTGGGCGCGGTGAAGCGGTCGAGAGCGCTATCCTGCGGGAACTAAAAGAGGAAATCGGGCTCGTGCGCTCGGCGCCACCGGTTCTCTTCGGGCTATATTCACGCAAGGCGGGTTGGGTCACGAACGTCATCGTTCTGTATCAAATCCGGGATGCCGAATTCGACTTCAAGCCGAACTGGGAGATCCGCGAGGTGATGCTCGCTGATCCTCTGAATCCGCCCCCGGGCACGCCGGCATCTGTCGCAAGGCGTCTCAAAGAGCATGCGGGG
Organism: Rhizomicrobium sp.; assembly: GCA_035502175.1. GTDB lineage: Bacteria > Pseudomonadota > Alphaproteobacteria > Micropepsales > Micropepsaceae > Rhizomicrobium. The sequence continues at coordinate 28,114 of DATJUS010000144.1, read as the reverse complement.
CTGCAACCGCGCTCGCATTTTTGGTAAAAGTTCCCCGCGGGGAGATTCCGCATTCATAGACCTGCAGGAGATTTTGAATGAAGAAGATCGCAATTGCAGCTGCTGCGGCAGCGCTGAGCGTCGTCACGTTGGCGACCAGCGCATCCGCGGCGATCGTGTGTAACCGGGAAGGCGAATGCTGGCATGTCAAAGGCAGATACGCCTACGACGCCGGCTGGGGCCTGGTCGTTCATCCGAACAACTGGCGCTGGGGCCCGCGCGAAAAGTTCGTGTGGCGCGAGCCGGCCCGCGAAGAGCGCGGCTACTGGCGTGGCGGCGTCTGGGTGAAGTTCTAAGAACGACTCTCAGACCATCGGAACAAAGCAGACGCCTCTTCGAAAGAAGGGGCGTTTGTCTTTTGGGGGAACTTTTTCCGGAACGCCCGGTACCTTTCCGCGTTGTTACCCTACCGATCCAGAAACCGGGAGAATTCCTAATGAAGAAGATTCTTATCGCCACCGCTGCTGCCGCTATTGGCCTCACCGCCATGGCGACCAGCGCATCCGCAGCCGTCGCCTGCAATCGCGAAGGCGAGTGCTGGCACGTTCGCAATGCCTATAAATACAAGCCCGAATTCGGCGTCACCGTTCATGAGAACGGGTGGAAATGGGGTGCTGGCGATCACTATCGTTGGCGCGAACACACCGGCCGCGGTTATTGGCGCAACGGCGTGTGGATTCGCTTCTAAGCCAATCCAAAGTTACGCGTGACGGCCGTCCTCTCGACATGAGAGGGCGGCCGTTTGCGTCCCTGGCCGGACGTTGATCCGGCCATCCATGGAAACTAGACAGGCTCCCAGCCGAACACCGACACGGTCGCGCCGAGATCGTGGAAGCTGGGTTTGAGCGCCGGCATCGCATGCTCGGCGATCGTCTGCGGTGTCCAGCCTTCGATCTTCGCGAGACCGCGCACCGGGCGCGGCTGGCTCATCAGGAAAATCTCGTTGCCGCGGGCGACGAAGATCTGACCCGACACGTCCTTGCACGCCGGCGACGCGAGAGAGACCGCAAGCTGCGCGACCTGATCGGCGCGCATGTAATTTTTCATCCGCTCCACGCGCTTTGCCGACGCTTCATCCTTGATCGGAATCGTCGCGATCAGGCGCGACCATGCAAACGGCGCGATGACGTTGGAGCGCACGTTCTTCTGCACGCCTTCCATCGCGATGATGCGGGAGAGGCCGACGATGCCCATCTTCGCCGCGGCGTAATTCGCCTGGCCGACGTTGCCGATGAGACCGCTGGTCGAGGAGAACAGGACGAACGAGCCCTCCTCCTGCTCGCGGAAATGATTGATGGCGGCGTGGGTGATGTTGTAGCTGCCGTTCAGATGCACATCGATGACGACATCCCATTCCTCGTCGCTCATCTTGTGAAACATCTTGTCGCGCAGAATGCCCGCAGGACTGATGATCGAGTGCAGGCCCTTATAGGTGTCCATCGCTTGCTGGATCATGTGCGCGACGCCCTTGCGGTCCGACACGCTGTCCGAATTCGAGACCGCCTCGCCCCCCGCCTTGCGGATTTCGGCTGCGACCTCTTCCGCCGGCCCGGCAGAACCCGCATCGCCACCGGCCGCGCCGCCACCCAGATCGTTGACGACGACCTTCGCGCCTTCGCGCGCCGCCAGCAGCGCACATTCCTTGCCGATGCCGTTCGCGCCGCCCGTTACCAGAACGACCTTGCCATCCAGCACACCCATCGTTACCTCCCTTGATGATTGCGATCCTGCAAAGGCTAACACGATGACCGGGACTTGGCAGATACGCCCGGAGCGTCCGGAAGACGCAGACGCCGTCGAAGCGTTGGACAATGACGGCTTCGGTCCCGGACGTTACGCAAAGTCAGCCTATCGCCTGCGTGAAGGTGTTGCACCGGAAGCGAGCCTCAGTTTCGTCGCGGTCGAAAACGGCAAGGCGCTCGGCTCCATCCGGTTCTGGCCGGTCAAGATTGGTGGCGAGAACGCGTTGCTACTCGGCCCGCTGGCGGTGAAGTCCGAATTGCGCGGTCAAGGCATCGGCATCGCGCTGATGCAGCACGGCATCGAGCGGGCGCGCGCACAGGGTTACGGCGCAATCATCCTTGTCGGCGATGAGGCCTATTACCGGCGCGTCGGATTTGCGCGGATCGCGAACGTTCGCATGCCCGGGCCTGTCAACACCGCACGCATTTTAGGCCTCGCGTTGAAACCCGACGCGCTCGCCAACCTTTCCGGCGACATCACACGCGTACGGATCGATGTGCCGGTGTGCGCCGACGGCGCGCGGCTCGGCTAACGCCGCTTCGGCTTGCCGGTCGCGTTGTCGAGCGCAAAGGGGCCGGCGCCAAGCCCGATCACCATCAGCAAGCCGCCCGCGATCGCGACATTCAACGCGAAGACTTCGTACTCAGAAGCGCGCTCCGATACGTTCTTCAGACTCCAGTAGTCATGCATGAAGAACACCGCGACGACGACAAGCCCGAACAGCAGCATCGCGCCGTGGCGCGCGTGATATCCGAACAGCAGCGCCAATCCGCCCAGCCCCAGCACAATGATCGCGACCGCAAGAACGAGAGGCGGCGCCGGAACATGCGCGAACGACATCAGCTGGACATTGGCGTCCCATTGGGTGGCGCGCATATAGGCTTCGGAAAGAAAGAACCACGCCAGCGCCAGCCGGCCCAGCAATGGCGAAATCGTTTCGGAGAAGGACATACGCGCACCCCCGCGCAAATCACTCATGCACCCCGATTCTACGGCCAGACCTGACCACGCGCCACATGCTAGGATCGCGTACCCTAGAGAGAACGACCTATGCGCATCACGCTCACGAACACGCTCCTGGCGCTTATGGCCCTGGCATGGACGCTTTGCACGCCCGCACAGGCCGCGACCTACAAGGTGCTGCACAGCTTCTGCTCCGCCAGCAACTGCCGCGATGGGTATTGGCCGCAGGCGACGTTGTTGCGCGACGGTGCGGGCAATCTCTACGGCACGACACTGCTGGGCGGCCGCTACGGCAACACCGCGCAGGGTGGAACGATCTTCCGGCTTAGCCCGCACGGCAGCACATGGCGCTTTCACGTGCTGCACAATTTCTGCGTCCAGGCGCAGTGCGCAGATGGAAGCATGCCCCAGTCGAAACTGATCATCGACAACAACGGCAATCTGTACGGCACGGCAACACGAGGCGGGGCGAATGACAGCGGCGTGGTTTATCGCCTGACGCCGAACGGCCGCGGCGGGTTCAGATTCAAGCTGCTTTACACCTTCTGCGCGGTGAACGGCGCCAAACCCTGCCTCGACGGCGGCGGGCCTCAGGGTGGACTGACCTATGCCGGCGCAGAGACGGGTCTTCCTTATGACGGCACCTCACCGCTGTACGGCGCGGTGGCGATCGGCGGCGGCGGGACGCCGCACGATGGCGGCGGCGCTGTTTACGCCCTGTCGCCGCACGGGCGAATGCATTGGACCGAAAATGTCTTGCACGCGTTCTGCCTTGTCGATTGCAGCGACGGCTCCGAGCCGGTGAGCCGGCTGCTGCTCGACGGCGCGGGCAATCTCTTCGGCACCACCTATACCGGCGGCGACAATGATCGCGGCACCGTGTTCGAGCTGTCACCCGCAGGCGGCGGGAGCTGGTCCTATGCGCGACTCTATTCGTTCTGTCCGTCGCGGCCCTGCACGGACGGCGACCTGCCGCGCGGCGCGCTGGTCATGGACAACCAGGGCAATCTCTTCGGAACGACCTATACCAGCAGCAGCGTCAACGGCGTTCTGTTCAAGGTCGTGCCCAACGGCAGCTCATCAGTCTATGGCGTTGTGCATGCGTTCTGCGGCGTGCGCAACTGCGTCGATGGCAAAAGTCCACTCGCGGATCTTTTCCTGGATGCATCCGGCAACATCGTCGCCACCACGTCGGACGGCGGGCCTTCTCATGGCGGCGCAATCTACCGGTGGGACGGAACGGCGATGCAGGGGCTTTATAGTTTCTGTTCCGATACCAACTGCACCGGCGGATATTACAGCTGGTCCGGCGTGACACCGGACCCGGACGGCAACCTCTTCGGCGCCGCGCTGTACGGCGGCGGCAACGGGGTGATCAATGATCCCTCGTACACCGCCGGCGTCGTTTACATGCTGACGCCCTGACTCAGGCGCCTCTGAGTGCGTGTTTGCGCAGGTGGCGGACGAGTGCCATCTCGTCGACGCGCGACTGGCTGCGGCGCGCTTCGATTTCGTTGGCGCGTTTCTGCTGCTGCTCGGTGGCGAATTCCAGGGCCTTCAGGTCCTGGAAAGCGCTCGTCAGCTCGTCCTGCGCCTGCACGCGTTCGCGCTCCAGGTCCTTGAGCGTTTCGCGCAGGTTTTCGCGGCGCGACTCGATGGATTTCAGGAAGGACGGGAACGCGAGACGGCCGATATCGGAATCGCCCGCGCGCTGCTTTTCGCGCGTGACGCTGTCTTCCAGGTCGGCGAGCTTGCGCTCGGCATCGGCCTTCATCGCATCGAGCGTGGCGAGGCGGCGTTTCAGATCGTCGACGCGAAACCGGCGCAGACGGATCAGCGTATTGGTGCGTTTCATATGACCCTACCTTCCCCTACCCCATTATTTTTTCGAGGGCGCTGTACCCTTCTTCAAACGTCGCACACTCGTCCTTCTTTTGTATGAGGAAGGCTTCGAGTTGCGGATTCAGTCTCACGGCATTGTCGACATCCGGGTTGGTGCCCGCCTTGTAGGCGCCCAGACGAATGAGTTCCGCCATGTCTTCATACATCGCCATCGGCGCGCGCGCGGCGGCGACAACGGCCTGCTCGCGCGCATTGTTGCAGCCCGGCATGGCGCGCGAAACAGATTTGAGAATGTTAATCGCGGGAAAGCGCCCACGCTCGGCGATGTTTCGTTCCAGTACAATGTGGCCGTCGAGAATGCCGCGCACGGCGTCCGCGATCGGTTCGTTGTGATCGTCGCCTTCGACAAGAACCGTGAATAGGCCGGTGATGGAACCATGGCAACCGGCAGGTCCCGGACCCGCGCGTTCCAGCAAACGCGGCAATTCCGCGAACACGGTGGGCGTGTAGCCCTTCGTCGCCGGCGGTTCGCCCGCGGAGAGTCCGACTTCGCGCTGTGCCATTGCGAAACGAGTCACGCTGTCCATCAACAGCAGCACATGCAAGCCCTGGTCCCGAAGTTGTTCCGCAACGGTCATCGCAACATAGGCTGCCTGACGGCGCACAAGCGGCGGATCGTCGGATGTCGCGGCGATGACAACGCTGCGCGCCATGCCCTCTTCGCCGAGATCATCTTCGACGAATTCCTTCACTTCACGGCCACGCTCGCCGATCAACCCGATCACGATCGCATCCGCATTTGTGTTGCGCGCGAGCATCGCGAGCAGAGTCGATTTGCCGACGCCCGAGCCAGAGAAGATGCCCATGCGCTGGCCTTCGCAGCAGGTCGTAAACGTATTAAGCGCACGAACGCCGAGATCGAGCTTCTTGCCGACGCGTCCGCGTGCATGCGCGGCAGGCGCCTGCGCCTTCAAAGAATAAGCCTTGGCGCCTTGCGGCATCGGGCCCTTGCCATCCTGCGGCTCACCGAACGCATCGACGACACGGCCGAGCCAGGCCTTGCTCGGATAGATGACGGCCGGCTTTTCCTCGAAATCGGCACGAGCGGCCAGGCTCATCCCGTCCATATTGCCCAGCGGCATGACGAGCGCGCGGCCGTCGCGGAAACCCACAACCTCACACGGAATTTGCTTGCTGGAACCGTTGGTTAGCCTTACTTGTCCACCAAGGCTGATCGCGCCGGCGGCACCTGTCACTTCGACGAGGAGGCCCTCGATCCGCGCCACCCGCCCGAATCGGCGGAGTGTCGGAATAGCGTCGATTTCCTTGAGCAAAGCGTGCATCCGGCGGCCCTTTGAGGGGGCAAAACCACCCCCGAACGCCCGCATCTTGCCCGGAAGGTTTTAAGTGGCGGTAAACTTAACAAATCGAATCAAAGGGATGGGCCGGGGCCGTTAACCGGACGTTTTTGGATCATCCGTTGCGGTAGATCAGTGCAAGTTAATATTAACCATTTAACTTTACGGTCGTGACGTTCGGTTAACCGGGGGGCATCTCGAGCCCATCCGAAATGAGGTGACGAGATATGCGCGTTCTCCTGATTGAAGACGACAGCGCCATGGCGCGCAGCATCGAACTGATGCTCCGCAGCGAAGGCTTCAACGTCTACACGACGGATCTGGGCGAAGAGGGAATCGACCTCGGCAAGCTCTATGATTACGACATCATCGTTCTGGATCTTCAGCTGCCCGACATGAGCGGCTTTGAAGTGTTGAAGAGCCTGCGCGTCGCCAAGGTGCAGACGCCGGTTCTCATTCTCTCCGGCAACGCGATCGTCGAAGCGAAAGTGAAAGCGCTCGGCTTCGGCGCCGACGATTACATGACCAAGCCGTTCCACAAGGACGAACTGGTCGCCCGCATCCAGGCGGTGGTTCGCCGCTCCAAGGGTCACAGCCAGTCGGTCATCACGACGGGCAAGCTGACCGTGAACCTCGATGCGAAGACGGTGGAAGTGGACAGCCAGCGCGTTCACCTGACCGGCAAGGAATATCAGATGCTGGAGTTGCTCTCGCTCCGCAAGGGCACGACGCTCACCAAGGAAATGTTCCTGAACCACCTTTACGGCGGCATGGACGAGCCCGAGCTCAAGATCATCGACGTCTTTATCTGCAAGCTTCGCAAGAAGCTCGCGGCAGCGACAAATGGCGACAACTATATCGAAACCGTCTGGGGCCGCGGCTATGTGTTGCGCGACCCAGTCGAGGCGGCAGCAGCGTAAGCAAACTCCCCTCCTTCGAAATGCAAAAGGGCGCTCTCGCGGGCGCCCTTTTTGTTTGCGTGCACCGTGGGAAAATTATTTTTTCGGCGGCGGCGGGAAACTGCCGGTCCATTCGCAGCTGTCGCCGCTGCATTGGTCGAGCGCAGCGAAGGCCTGGGCGAGATCGGCTTCGATGGTCTGAAATTCCGGCGTGCCGGCGACGTTACGGAGTTGCCAGGGATCGGCGGCCATGTCGTAGAGCTCGGTTTCGCCGGTGTCCGGCCACACCATGTAGCGATAGTTCTGCGTCGCGATGCCTTTGGTATAGATGCACTGCAGAAGCGTCGCCGTGTTCCATGGCGCACTCGCGTCGTTCAGCAGCGGCACAAGCGAGCGGCCGTCGAGCACACGACCGGCGGTGGCGCCTGCGAGTTCGACGAAGGCCGCGGTCACGTCGATGTTCGAGACCGGTACGTCCCGCTTGCCGCCCACGCCATCCGGAAGACGCCAGTAGAGCGGCACGCGCGTGGATTCCTCATAAAGCAGATTCTTCTCGTCATCGACACGGTGTTCGCCAAGGAGGAAGCCGTTGTCGCTGGTGAAGACGATATGCGTGTTCGCAAGCTGGCCGCTCTGCTCCAGCTGCGCGACGATCGCAGCAATGCCGCGGTCGAGCGATTGCAGACATTCTGCGCGGCTGCGCCACACGTCCTGGATCGCGGCGATCGCATCCGCGTCGAGCAGCGGAAGCTTGCGGATCAGCTTCGGCTTGTCCTTCACATTCGCTTCGTTGAAATTGCGGTGGATGGGCATATCGACATTCGCGAACGTCCCCACATCCTGCGTGTCCGGCGTGGCGGGCAGATGCGGCGCATTCGGCCAGAAGAATAGCGTGTAAGGCTCCGGCGCCGTGCTCAGGAAATCAAGCGCCTTCTGCGTGAAGACGTCCGTCGTGTACTGCCCGGCGTAATCGACCAGCGTGCCGTTTTCGTTGAGCGTGAAGTTCCAGTAGTCGTCCAGTTTCTTGTCGCACATCGCGCGCCAATCGGCGTAGCCGGGCGGGACATGCGTCGGCGCGATCTTTCCGTAATTGTTGATGAACTTGCCGACATGGCCGACGTGGTAGCCGGCCGCCGTCAGCCAGACAGGAAGCGCATTGCCTTCAAGTTTGCGATAGGCCTTGTAGCCGCCTTTGCGGTTTCCGAGCACGCCGTGATTGTGCGCCTGCAGTCCGGTCAGGATGCTCGCCCGCGACGGCGCGCAGACCGAGAACGCGACCATGTGACAGGTGAAATCGACGGCGGCACTCCGGAACAGACGCCGCATGTTCGGCATCAGCGCAAAATCGTCGTAGCGCATGTCGTCGGCGCAGATGTGAATCAGATTGGGCTGCGCCGCCCGCTTCGCAGCCTGCGCGGACCCGCCGAGCGCGAGCAGCGTGGATGCGGCGAGCCCCGTTTTGATGACGTTCCTACGATGGACCATGGCTTATGCTATCCCTCTTTCGGCGGCGGCGGAAAATTTCCCGTCCATGCGCACGTATCGCCGGCACATCCCGTAAGCGATTGCAACGCAGCGGCGCAGGCCTGCTGTATCTCCTGGTACTCGGCGACGCCCGCCTTGTTGTCCAATTGGAACTTGTCGATCGACATGTCGTAGAGCTCGACCTCCTGGGTCCGGTTCCACAGGATGTAGCGATAATTGTCGGTCGCGATACCGACGCAACGGCTGCTCTGCAGCAAGGTCGCGCTCTTCCACGGCGCGGTGACATTGCCGAGCAGCGGCGTCATCGACGTTCCGTCGAGAATGCGCCCGGCGGTCGCGCCCGAAAGGTCCACCATCGTCGCGGTGACGTCGATGTTGGAAACAACCTGATGGCATTCGTCGGCGTAACCGCTCGGCTGCCGCCAGAACAGAGGAACGCCCGCGGCTTCCTCATAGAGCAAGTCTTTCCCACGGCTCACGCGATGCTCGCCGTCGATGAAGCCGTTGTCCGAGGTATACATCACATGCGTGTTCGCGAGCAGCCCGCTCGTCCGAAGCGCCGTGACGAGCGTCGCGATCCCGCGATCGAGCGATTGCAGGCACTCCGACCGCGTCCGCCAGCGATGCTTGACCTTCGCGATCTTCTTTCGGCTCAGCAGCGGCAGCTTGCGGATGAAGCGCGGCTTGTCCGAGACATCGGCCTCGTTGAAATTCGGATAGATCGGCATATCGACATGATCGAAGGTCCCGACATCCGCATCGTCCGGGATCGCGGGCCAGTGACAGGCGTTCGGCCAGAAGAACAGGGCGAAGGGCTGCGGCGCGCTGGCGATAAAGTCGAGCGCCTTCTGCACGAACACATCCGTCGTGTACTGCCCCTGATCGTAGCTGACCTGCGTGCCGTTCTCGTTGAGCGTGAAGTTCTTGTATTTGGAAAAATCGCACGACATCGCGCGCCAGTCGGCATAGCCCGGCGGAATGTGATCGGGCGCGATCTTGTCGTATTGATTGATGAACTTGCCGATGTGGCCGACATAGTAGCCCGCGGCGGTGAGCCAGACCGGCAGCGCGTTGTCTTCCAGATGCTGATAACCGTTGTAGCCGCCGCTGCCCTTGTCCTTCAGGATTCCATGATTGTGCGGCTCAAGGCCCGTCAGGATTCCGGCGCGCGACGGCGCACACAGCGTGAAGGGCGTCATGTGCTTGCCGAACAGGATTCCGGGATCGCGCAGATAGGCGCGCAAATTCGGCATCACCTTGACGTCGGAGTTGCGCACATCGTCGGCACAGATATGGATAAAGTTCGGCTGTGTCGTGGTGCAACGCAGGCGCGCGCGGTGCGCGGAACTGGCCGGCGACGTGCTCGCGACGGCCGCAGCGCTGCCGGCCAGCTTCAGCAGGGTCCTGCGGTCGAACATGATCCCCCCCGGATATTCGCGCGAAACGCGTAAGCGCATGATGCTGCCCGAGCGGGTGCGTCAGTCAAGCGCGCGACCTAGCCCGCACGGCTGAAGTTTTTGTATAGTTGCCCCATGGATGCCCTGAAAACCCTGGAACTCAAGACCTGGAGCGGCCCGTTCGCCGAGAGCGAGCGGCACGAGGCGATAGACGCGCTGGAATCCGGACGCGTCCTGTTTTTTCCGCATTTGCCGTTCGTGCTGCGCGCGGAAGAGACGCCGCTTCTGACGCCGTCGCTCTCCACCGGCCGGGCGAAGAACATCAGCCTCGACCCGTCGGGCAAGCTGAAGCACGAATCCGGCGACGCGAATGAACGTGCGCTTCTGCAGGGCATGATGCAGCGCTTCGCCGGCGATGCCGTGTCGCTGGTGAGCGGATTGTTTCCCAATTACGCCGAAAGGCTCGAACGCGCGCGCACCTCGTATCGCCCGGTGGAAATCGCGGGCCGCAAACAGTCGCCGGTTCATGACGACACGCGCCTGCACGTCGATGCGTTTCCGACGCGGCCGATGCGGGGGCGCCGGATCATGCGCCTGTTCTCGAACGTCCACCCCGGCACGCTGCCGCGCATGTGGAACGTCGGCGAGCCGTTTGCCGACATGGCGGCGAAGATCCTTCCCAGCATCAAGACGCCGCCGGCCTATCAGAGCTGGATCAATTTCCTGACGCATCCGTCGAACGGACTTCGCAGCCCGTACGACAACCTCATGCTGGGCTTTCACGATACCGCGAAACTCGACATGGACTATCAGAACGCGACCACGAAAACCGGGATCGCCTTTCCGCCGGGCTGCACCTGGCTGTGCTATACCGACCAGGTGATGCATGCCGCGCTCTCGGGACAGTTCGTGCTGGAGCAGACCTTCCATCTCGACATCGCGGCCATGGCAGACCCTGCCCGCGCGCCGATCCGGGTGCTGGAAAAGATGACGGGCCGCACGCTCGCTTAAGGAAGCGTGCAGTCCAGTATCTTCGGATCGAAGATCGAGCCGATGAAGATATGTCCGCCCGCAACCGCGCCGACGCTCGCCGCGCCGATCTGCTCGCCGAGATTGGTGTAGATGCGCTGCGCTTCCTGCGGCTCGCCGTTCTTCACCGGCATCCGGAAGACCTGCGACGGCGACGGCCTGGACGGATCGCTGCGATAGGCCACGACGGCGAACAGATTGGGATGCGCCGCGACCCAGAGATCGCCCTTGTCATCGACATCGATGTTGTCGGGACCGGCGGGCAATGTGAACGTCACATCCGGCGTGAGCTTTCCAGAGAATAGATCGCGGTTGAAGGTCTGGATGTTGTGCGGCGTCGTCTCCGCGACATAGATGCGGTTGCCGTCGGGCGAAACATTGATGCCGTTGGCGAAGGTGAGGCCGTCGGCCGCGACCTTGAATACATTGCCATCGAAATAGAGAACATTGGCGCGCGGGAGCATGAGATAGTTCTCGAGCTTCTGCCCGATCGCGGTGGTGTTGCCGTGATCGTTGGTGACATAGAACTGCGCCTGTCCGACCGCGACGATATCGTTGGGGCTGATGAGCTTGTCGCTCTGGATGTCGCCGTTCTCGCTCAGCTTCGCCGCGCCGCTGTCGACCGAAACGGTGAAGAGGTTGATTGAGGAGTGCGCGGTACTCAGGCCGTTCACGTGATTCACCACCATCAGGGTCAGCGAACCGTCCGCGGCGCGGAACAGGCTGATGCCGTGCGGATGGAAATCGACGGGCGTGCCCGGGAGACGCACCGGCTTCGCGGCGGGATCGTTGAGCTTCAGCGTGTAGATGCCATCCATTTTCGACGGCGGATCGGCGCGGCGGTCGCTGGCGGAGATAAAGACGAGCCCATCCTTGCGGTCGATCTGCATATCCTCCGCACCGACGACGCCGCCGATTGCGCGGCATGTCCCACCGAAGCCCGGCTTCACCTGCGCGAACATCCCGCCCATGACGAGCGCGCGCCCGATCACAGCGGCAACACCGACGACGACAACGATGCTGGTGGTGAGAGCGACGCGTTTCCAGACTTTCATCGGTCAGGCCTTCGTTCTGCGCCGGCTGAACATCGACAGGATCAGCCACGCGATGGCGGTGCCGACGGCGATGAACACGCCCGACAGCGGGCTGCCGAGTTCGATATTGGAGCCCGGCACAGCCGCTTCATAGAACCCGGCCATCGCCGCGCCAAGAAAGAAACCGAGCATCACGGAAAGCACCATCCGTCCGATGATGCGGCCGATCTGGAGTGGCGGCCTTGGTATCGCGGCTACCACCGTCGCCGGGCCGGTTTGCCGCGGCGCGTATTCGCGCATCAATGCCTGACGCTGCCAGCGCGCGCGCAGCCATTCCAGCACAAGCGCCACGATCAATCCGCCGACGACGTTGACGGCGATGTTCTTCAGAAAGTCTTCCATGCCGGCCCCCGCCCATATTTTACAACAGTCTGACGGGGCGTAACCGCGACCTCAAGCCTATCCGGCGAGCGCCAAGCCCTGGCTGAACTGGAGATCCGCCAACCGCGCATAAAGCCCGCCGCGCGCGACGAGTTCGGCGTGACTGCCCTCGCCCACGACCTTGCCGTTCTCCATCACCACGATGCGCTTGAGACGTTGAATGGTGGAGAAACGGTGCGCGATGACGATGGTCGTGCGGCCCGCCATCAGATTGGCGAGGCCCTGCTGCACGAGGCGTTCGTTCTCGGCATCGAGCGCGCTGGTCGCTTCGTCGAGCAACAGCAGCGGCGCATCGCGCAGGATCGCGCGCGCAATCGCGATGCGCTGGCGCTGTCCGCCGGACAGCGTCGTGCCGCGTTCGCCGACCAGAGTCTGGAACCCGTTTGGCAGACGCTCGACAAACTCGGTCGCGACGGCGGCGTCCGCAGCGCGGCGCACGTCGTCGTCGCTCGCATCGGGGCGGCCGTAACGAATGTTGTCGGCGATGGTGCCGGAGAAGATCACCGGGTCTTGCGCCACCAGCGCGATGTGCTTGCGCAGTTCTTCCGGATCGAGATCGGCGACGTCGATGCCGTCGAAGGTGAGCGTGCCTTCCTGTGCCTCGAAGAAACGCAGCAGCAATTGGAACGTGGTCGATTTGCCCGCGCCGCTCGGCCCCACCAACGCCACCGCCTCACCCGGCTGGATCGCAAGCGAGAAATTGTCGAGTGCCTTATGATCGGGACGCGACGGATAACGAAAAGTGATGTTTGAAAACGTCACCGCGCCCTTCGCCGGTGTCGCAATCGCTTTCGGATGCACGGGCGGCGCGATCAGCGGCTCAGTCTTGAGCAATTCCATCAGGCGCTCCGACGCACCGGCCGCGCGCTGCAATTCGCCCCACACTTCGCTGAGCGCACCGATGCCGCCGCCGGCAAGCAACGCGTAGAAGATGAATTGCAGAAGCTGTCCACCGGTCATGTGCCCGGCGATCACATCTTGCGCACCGACCCACAGCACCGTGGCGATGCTGGAAAACGCCGCGAAGATCACGACACCCGCCATCACGGCGCGGGCGCGCGTACGGTGAACGGCAATGGCGAACGAACCTTCGACAACCTTCGAGAACTGCGCGCGCTCGTAATTCTCATGCGTGAAGGCCTGCACCGTCTGCACCGCGTGCAGTGTCTCGCTCGCGCGCGCGCTGGTGTCGGCGATGCGGTCCTGGCTCTTGCGGCTCAGGGTGCGCACCCAGCGGCCGAAGAAGATCAGCGGGATCAGCACCACAAATACGGCCGCGATAACCAGCGCGGCGAGCTTCGGACTCGTGACGAACATCAGGATGAATGCGCCGGTGAGCGTCACCATGTTGCGCAGCGCAACCGAGACCGTCGACCCGACGACCGTCTGGATCAGCGTCGTGTCGGCGGTGAGGCGCGACAGCACCTCGCCCGTGCGCGTGACTTCGAAGAATTCCGGCGTCAGGCCGAGCACATTGGCGAACACCGCCTTGCGGACGTCTGCGACGACGCGCTCGCCGATCCAGGTCACGAAATAGAACCGGGTTGCGCCCGACGCGCCCATCACCGCGGCGACACCGATGAAAGCCAGGAAATATTGCCCGATCAGGCCTGCCGCCTGACGGTCGAAGCCGTGGTCGATCAACTGGCGGCCTGCCGCGGGAAGGACAAGGGTGGCGGCAGAGGAGATAATGAGCGCGATGCCGGCAATGGCGATCCGCACTCGGAACGGCTTCAGGAACGGCAGCAATTCCCGTAGCGGCCGTAGGGATTTGGCCTTTTTCCGGCCCGACGCGACCCGGGCGACCTCGTTTGCGTATTCCTCGCCCGCTGACGACATGGGTAGTTTCCCTCGATTCCCCACATATATAGGACGCATCGCGCCCCGCGCGAGGGACGGATCGTCCTATCGGGGCCGAAGCAGGGAGGGACCAATGACGATCAATGATTTGCCGGCGATCATAGGGACGGTTCTGACGATTTTCGGGATCGTAATCGTGGGCTTTTTCACGTTTCGCCGCACCGAGGGCAGCGAAAAGAGCACGCAGGCCGGGGGCCTTCTGGTCGTGGTCGGCGCGGTCCTTCTGGGGCTGTCGCTGTTTGTGGGGCACGGAACCTAGGACCTGGGTCCGCAGGCCCATTCCTCGGCGTCGGTCTTGTGCGGCAGGGGCCCTTCCCCTATAAGGCGCGGCTTCTAAAAACCGCGTCCAGAAAGCCGTTTGCCATGAAAAAGGGTGTCCACCCCAACTACCACTTCGTCGAGATCAAGCTGAACGACGGTTCGAGCTACAAGACACGCACGACCTGGGGCGAGCCTGGCCAGACCCTGACGCTGGACATCGATCCGACGACGCACCCGGCCTGGACCGGCGGTCAGCAGCAGCTGATGGATCGCGGCGGACGCCTGACGCGCTTCAACAAGAAGTTCGCGGGCTTCGTGAAGCAGTAACGGCCTCGGTTTACGCGCCGAACGCCTGTTCCAATTTGTCGAAATGCGCCTGAACGCCGGGGGCCTGCGCGCCGCCGCGGAACAGCACGTCGTCGAGACGCGCGATGCGGCGATAGAGATTGTCGCTGCGGCCGAGCAGATCCTGAAGCTTCGCCGGCAGCTGGTCGGTGCCGTCGGTTCCGCCGCCGAGACAGATTTCCTTTGAGCCGAGACGATAGCGATCGCCCGCAGCGTCGCTCGCGTCCATGTCGCCGTCATGCACGGCGCGCTGGACAAGCAGCCAGCTCGCTGCCTGCATCAGGCGCGTGGTGACGCGCATGCTTTCGCCGGCATAGAGCATCGCGATCTTGCGCGGCAGATCGCGCGATTCATCGCGGCCCTTACCGTCGAGATATTTCGCCGTCTCCTCGACAAGGGACATGCCCTCCTCGAAGGTTTTTTCAAACAACGCGGAACCGATGAAATCTTGTGGGGTCAAACCGTTCAGGCTTTCGTCTTCGCTTTGCACAAGCGTCCCCGCCCCAAGATGCAGATGGAGGCTATCAACTCAGGCCCGATGCGCAAGGCGCAAACGTCATGACCGGCGTGTTAATCGCGATCATGGTTGCGCGGACGCAACGATGAAAGGAGCCCGTTAATACTGATCCGGTTCCTTGTTCATCTTTGTGCGTCGTTCACTTTTTGAAGAACGCGGATGCAGCATCTTTCGTGGCCTTGCGCGCGCCGATCGCCTCGCGGCAACGCGCGATTTCGACTTCCATCTCCATGATCCGCGCGCTCAGTTCGAATTCCGAAAGTTGCGAAAGGTCCTGGCCGAGAATGATCTCGGTGAATTTTTTCTTCAGCGGCAGATCGTCTGGATCGAACGGCATCTGTGATAACCTTGTGCGGATCGCGACTATTTTCTTATTCCCCGACTGCGCTTGCAAGGAACGAAGGACAAACGATGAAGGCCATTCAGGTTGAAAATCCGGGGCAGAACTACCTGCTCAAGATCGCGGACGCGGAAAAGCCCACGCCCGCGGCGGGCGAAGTCCTCATTAAGGTTGCGGCGGCCGGACTCAACCACGCCGACATGGCGCAAGCGAAAGGCATGTATCCGCCACCGCCGGGCGCGTCGCATACCCTCGGCATGGAAGTATCGGGCACGGTCGAAGCGCTGGGCGACAGCGTCGGCAATTGCGAGATCGGCGATCATGTCTGCGCGCTGATCCCCGGCGGCGGATATGCGGAATACGCTGTCGCGTCGGCCTTGTGCGTGCTGCCGGTGCCGAAAGGTGTCTCTCTGATCGATGCCGCGGCATTGCCCGAAGTGTATTTCACCGTGTGGACCAACATCATGGACAGCGCGCGCCTGAAGAAAGGCGAGAGCGTTCTCATTCACGGCGGATCGAGTGGCATCGGCACGGCTGCGATCCAGTTGCTGCACGCGCGTGGGCACAAGGTGCTCACCACGGCGGGCAGCAAAGTGAAATGCGACGCATGCACTGCGCTCGGCGCCGACCGCGCGATCAACTATCGCGAAGAGGATTTTGTCGATATCGCGAAATCCGAAACCGGCGGACGCGGCGTCGACGTGATCCTCGACATGGTCGGCGGTGATTACATCCAGCGCAACATGAGCGCGGCCGCGATCTGGGGCCGCATCGTCAATATCTCCTACCAAAGCGGCATGCAGGCGAATGTGAATTTCGCGCCGATGCTGATGAAGCGCCTGTCGCTGCTCGCCACCACACTGCGCGCGCGCACGCCGGAAGAGAAAGGCGCGATCCGCGATGCGCTGCTGCGCGAGGTCTGGCCACTGGTCGACGCCGGCAAGATCAAGCCTGTTGTCGACCACACCTACCCGCTCGCCGACGCGCAAGCCGCCCATGCGCGCATGGCAAAGAGCGAACATATCGGCAAGCTGCTGCTCACGCCTTGAAACGTGAACCGGCGTTCATATCTAAACCCTATTCGAAGGGGCACGATATGGTCCGCCTGTCATTTCTGGTTTTCGCAGTTTCGGCGCTGGTGATCGCGGTCGCGCAAGCTGGTCCGACGGTCAAAGGCGCGCCGGAATATCATTTGCGCCCCGGCGCCGCGCCGACGCTGGAAATGACCGCCGCGATCACCAAGGCCGACGCCGATCTCTTCGACGCCGTCTTCCTGCAGTGTGACGCCGCGAAGGTGGCCGCGATGACGACGGGGGATTTCCGCTTCGTCCACGACAAGGACGGCGAGTCCGACCGCGCGAAATTTGTGGAGAATCTCAAAGGCCATTGCGAGCGCGTGAAGACCGGCGTGGATTTCCCCGCGCGCCGCGAACTCGTCCCCAGCACGCTCGAGGTCTGGCCCATCGACAATTACGGCGCGCTGGAAATCGGCACCCACAAGTTCTACGCCCGCCTCCCCGGCAAGCCGGAAACCCTCACCGAAACCGGCAACTTCATGATCCTGTGGAAACAGGTCGACGGAAAATGGCTGATGGCCGAGAGCATCAGCTACGGGCACAAGCTGGCGGAGTAACCGCTTAGCTTAGATGTAGCAAAGCGATCAGGCCGAACGCGACGCACCCCAGAAACAGCAGCGACAATGTCACCGCGAGCGTGACGCGGGCGCCCGCGCGGGCGACGGCGCGGATATCGACGCCCAAGCCGAGCGCCGCCATCGACACGATGGCAAGCACATTCGCAACGGACCCTGCAGATGCGACGGCGTATGCCGGCAGAAGATTTGCCGAATGCGCTGCGATCAGCAGCAGGAACGCGACGATGAACCACGGCACGAACTGAAACAGCGCCGGCCCGCGCACAGCGTCGCGCGCACGTCCTGCGTTCAGCGGCGACGGCGCGATCATTCCCGCGCGCACTAGCAGCGACAGGATGAGGACCACCGGACCCAGCATGAGCACACGCACCAGCTTGACCAGCGTTCCGATCTGCGCCGACGCGGAACTGATCGGCGCCGTCGCCGCGAGCACCTGCGGCACGGCATAGACCGTGAGGCCGGCAAAAATTCCGTAACCGTGCGCAGTCATGTGCAGCGGACCTGCCAGAAACGGCAACCCGATCACAACCGCAACGCCGAGCACAGCGGTAAACGCAATCGACGCCGCGACTTCACCACCATCGGCGCCGATCACGGTCGCGACCGCGGCGATGGCGGAATTGCCGCAAATCGAATTGCCGCACGCCACCAGCGTCGCCATGCGTTGCGAAAGACCGAGCAACCGTCCGATCGCGTAGCTGACGAAGAGCGTGACCGACACCGCGCAGAGAATGGCAGCAAGAAGCGACACGCCCGCACCAAGCACCGCGCCGGCGCTGATCGTGGCGCCGAGAAGTGCGACGGCGATCTCCAGAAGCGTCTGGGCGCTGAACTCGATCCCGCCGCGCCAGAGCGGACCGGGCGTCCAGATCGTCCGGATAAGCGCGCCCAGCACGATGGCGATCACCAGCGCCTCCAGCCACGCCCGGCCGAACCACGCCGCTTCAAAGCGCTGCAACACAATGCCCACCGCACCGATCACGACGCAAAGCAGCACTCCCGGCGCCAGCCGGACGCAATAGCGGAATGCGGAAAGCAGAATCGTCAACACAGCAGGACCTTGCGCGGATGGCGTCTGCGAGGAAAGACCATTTTCGCGCCGTGCGCCCGCGTTAGCCGCGTCAATGGCCGAGAGCGAGAGGCCGCACCTGCTCCATCAAGACCGTGTGGGCGCGTTCGAGCGACGCGATCGAGGGTTCATGTCCGGCACCCGGCACGGAAAAGTATTGTTTGCGCGGCGCGGTGATGCTGTCGAAATAGGCTTTCGCCAGTTCCGGCGTCGCCGTCAGATCCGCATCGCCCTGGACGATGAAGATCGGAATCGCGAAATGCGTTCCGAGCGCCGGAAGATCAATCTGCGTGAACGGACCCGACAGCGTCGTTCCCCAGAAATGCTCGAATGAAAATTCGTCCGCCGCTTCGTACTGGGCCTGCTCTTCGGACGAAGAATAATCCGGACTGAGCGTGTGCGGCGCCGAGGGGGCGGTCGCGAGCTTCGCCTGATAGGCCTGCTCCACCTTGCGGAATTTCGGCCACGTCCGGATGTTGTCCCACGGTGGCGCGCCGATGGCCGTCAACGTGGCGATCGAAGCCTGATCGCCGGCAGCACGCGCCGTCTCCAGAACGCGCGCATAGCTCGCGGCCAGATTCTTGTGCCAGTTCACCATCTGCGCCATGCCGACATAGGCGACGAACAGATCGGGCCGCGCATGCGCCATGGAGATGCCGAGCACCGATCCCCACGAACCGCCGACGATGATGATCTTTCTCTTGTGCAGGTGCTGCGTGAGATAAGTAGCGACGGCGATCCCGTCCTGCACCATGCGCTCGACCGTCATCGTGGGCTCGATTGAGGGCCCGCTCTTGCCATAGGTGCGCCCCGCGCCACGCTGATCCCACTCCACCATCGTGAAATCTTTTTCCCACCCCGCGAACATCGCATCGGCAAAGGGGCTCCACGCATCGCCGGGTCCGCCGTGCAGAATGAGCACCACCGGATTATCGCTGTCGTCGCCCCTAATCGTGATCCATTGGTCGATGCCGCCGATGGGAACGAACATCTGCTCGACCACCGCTTTTGAAACCGGCGACGTCGCCGCCGGCGCGCCCGCGGCGGGAGCAAGCATGGCGAGGCTCGCGGCGAGGAGGCAGATAAGGCCAAGGCGGCTCGAACTACGCGCCGCATCAGGAAAATCGGGCACTTTTGACAGCTTTTCTGGCGTTTCTGGGGAGAAATACACCTGCCCGACGCCGCTTTGAAAGTTCTTTCCTTCCGGCCCCGCCCCCGCTAAAACACCCGCCTTCCTCGAAATTCTAGCATCGAGCGAAGGGACGGGGCGGAGAGCCTCGCCCGGGACAAGGAAAGACGTTTTCTCATGGCCGCGCCGCAAGTTCCCCTGATGCCGAAAGCCACCGCCGTCTGGCTGGTGGACAACACCTCGCTCACCTTCGAGCAGATCGCCGATTTCTGCGGCCTGCATCCGCTGGAAGTGAAGGGCATCGCCGACGAGGACGTCGCAAAGGGCATCAAGGGCCAGGATCCGGTCAGCGCCGGTCAGCTCACGCGCGAGCAGATCGAGGCCGCCGAGAAGGATCCGAAGGTCCGCCTGAAGATGGCCCCGGCCAAGCACAAGATGCCGCCGGTCAAGCAGAAGAAAGCGCCGCGCTACACGCCGGTGTCGAAGCGCCAGGACAAGCCGGATGCGGTCTACTGGATCCTGCGCAACCATCCCGAATTCGCCGATGCCGACATCATCAAGCTGATCGGCACGACGAAGGCGACGATCCAGAAGATCCGCGAGCGCTCGCACTGGAACGCGACCAACATCAAGGCCGTCGATCCGGTGACGCTGGGGCTTTGCTCGCAGCTCGAACTCGACCTCGCGGTGACGCGCGCGACACAGAAGCGCGAGCGTGCCGAGAAGCGCGCGGCCAAGGCCGGTGCGAAGTTGAAGCCGCTGCACGAGATGGCGCCGCCCGCGCCGGTGATCTCGGACGACAGCTCCGACGAGCCCGCGGACGAGTCAGCCGAGCCCTAGGCCAATCCGCGCACGATAAAGACCGTGCCCAGCACCGCGAAAAGGATCGCGGCGCCGATGTGGATGGCCTTGAGCGGAAGGCGCGATGCGAAGGCGCTGCCGAGGAAGATCACCGGCACGTTCGCGATCATCATGCCGAGTGTCGTGCCCGCGACCACCGCCGGCAGGTTCGAATAACCCGCCGCCAGCGCCATGGTCGCGATCTGAGTCTTGTCGCCGATCTCGGCGATGAAGAACGCGATCAGCGTTGCCCAGAACGTGCTCTTCTGCGCGATGCTTTCCTCGCCGTCGAGCTTGTCAGGTTTCAACGTCCACAGCGCCATGCCGAGCATGCTGACGCCGACGATGAGGTCGAGCACGCGCGGCGTCAGGAAATGGCCGACCCACACACCGAGAAATCCCGCCATCGCGTGATTGGCGAGGGTCGCGAGCAGCACACCAGCCGTGATCTGCCAGGGTTTGCGAAATTTTGCGGCGAGGACCAGCGACAACAACTGCGTGCGATCGCCGATCTCGGCGAACGCCACCGTCGAGAGCGAAATCAGGAAGGCTTCCATGAAAAGGACTATGCCGCCTTTTCTTCCGGCCCGCGCGGGTCAAGTTCGAGCGCTGCGGGCGAACTCTGCTGCGGCATCGGCTCGAAACGATCCTTGGTCGCGCCAATCAATGTCTCGCGCGCCGCAAGACGTACGATGATGAACACGGCCATCGCGACATGGATCGCCGCCGTGTAGAGGAACAGCGCGCCGCTTCCCCAGATGCGGATCACCTGCGCCGCGACAGACGGGCCGAAGCACGACGCGAGCGCGTTCAGCATCAGCAATGTCGCCGACGCTTCGACGAACGACTCCCGCGGGATGCGGTCGTTCGCGTGTGCGACCGACAATCCGTAGAACGGCAGCGCGGTGATGCCGAACAGACCGATCAGTAGCAGGAGGTTCGTGGTGCCACTTTCGGAGAAGATGTACATCACGACGCCGACCACGGCGGCCGCAACGCACGCCCCAAGGATCACGATCCGCCGGTCCATGTGATCGGAGAGTCGGCCGAGCGGGAGCTGTATCGCCGCGCCGCCAAGCGTCAGCACGCTCATGAAGGTGGAAAGCCACGCACGTGTGAGGCCGTGATCCTGCGCGAAGATGGGCGCCCACGCCCACAGCGCACTGTTCGCCAAGCCCACCGCGATGCAGCCGATCACACCGACCGGCGAGATGCGGAACAGGCGCATCGGCCGCAGCGTCGGCACGGTTTTCGCCTGCGGCTGCGGCAACAGCGTCAGACCGACCGGAATGAGGCAGAGCGCGTAGAACACCGCCGTCAGATCGAACAGCGTGAAGCTCGTCGGCTTGTTCGAGGAGAACAGCATCTGCCCGATAATCAGGCTGCCATAGTTGACGGTCATATAGGTCGCGAAGATGCGGCCGCGCGCGTCCGGCGTGGCGCGATCGTTCAGCCAGCTCTCGATCACCATGTAGAGACCGGCCGCCGCGAGACCGAAGGCGCAGCGCGCGACGATCCACAACGTCGCGCTCAGGAAGATCGATTGAAACAGCGTGCTGGCCGCCGCAATGCCCGCGCAGACCGCGAAATAACGGCTGTGGCCGACACGGGCGAGCATGCGCGGTCCCGCAAAACATCCCGCCACGAAGCCGATGTAATAGGCCGAACCAATGAGCCCGAGCGTGCCGATGGAGAATCCGGCCAGCGACGCGCGCACCGGAATCAGCGTGCCGATCAGCCCGTTGCCGGCGATGAAGATCGCCGCCGAAAACAGGATCGCTGCAATGGAATAAAGCTGGTTGCGCATGATTTGCCCCGGCTGCGTCCGGTATGACGCGCGGTCCTATACAAGTCAAAGCAGGGCAGGATTGCGGCGAGCGCGCAGTACCTGAAGAAGAAATAATGCTTTCGCATCGAACCAGTTCTGCTTGCGCACGGCGCACGAGATTGCGCCCCACGTACCGACACCATGTCCCGACACCGGCGACGAACGATCCGCGACAGATGTCGATGGCGATGTCAGAGGTTCGCCGCGCCAGCGTCCAGGAAATTGATTCAAACGCGAATTGACGACTCTCGTAATAATTGTAGTTGACTCAAACACTACCGAGACGCAACGCTGATCCGCGGACGTTGTGGAGATGTGCGCACGGGCCGATCTGCTTCCTGACTTCATGCATCCCGCAGCCACAGGCCGATCGCGCGTCCGCCGCAACGACAGCAACATCCGTTGAACTCCAGGGAGACAAACGATGGCGATCTTGAAAACCCAGCAATGGCGACCGGATACGCATCCCGGCTATATCCTCGAAGTCGAATGGGAATATGACAAGACGACCGGGCGCGACACCGGCCGCGAGCATCACGGCGTCTCCGTCCAGTATCCCGACGGCACCATCATTCATCGTGACTCGCACGGCGCCGACGTCGCGCATCAGCGCTACAAGAAGCTGCATGCCGAGCACATCGTGAAGAACCAGGCTTACGCGATCATCCTCGACGCCCTTCCGGCCCGCATGAAAAAGCCGCTGCTGGATAGCGACAACGATCCCCTCCTAGACGAAGCCGGACATCCAAGGCTGGTCGTCAAGGACAAGCACAAACCGGTCTTCGCCCACCTCGGCGAGGGCCGATACGAGTTCGTCGTGCCGGGCCTGGACGAAGGCTCCCGCCACGCGCTTGCCGAAAAGCTTGGCCGAAAACTCGGCGATGGCGTCATCACGCTGAAATCCGCCTGATCACCGCAAGTTCCAGAAAGCAGAGGGTCAAATGCCGAAAATCATCCGCAGAGACTTGCTCAAAGCAGCAGCCGCGCAGTCCGCGCTCTTGGCGGTGATGCCGTCCTGGGCAAATGCCAAAAGCCGTGTGACCACCTATTATCCGACCGTTCTTGGCGCAGGTGGGCACAGCGGGGCAGCTCAGAGCTACCTCTCAAATACGTTCTGCAATGTCGGTCTGGGGCGATCCGCCATGGAGAACCCGCCGATCACGGACGAGACGCGCGCCCAGCAGATCATCCGCGTACCGGGAACGATCTCCAATCTCTCGTGGGGACTGGAATATCACAGCGGGAGCGATGAGTTCGCCGCGCTGACGTTCAGCCTCAATCGCAACGCCAATCCGACGTCGCTGGCGGTGTCGTTCAACGGCGGCACGTCGGGCTGGAATACGGACAGCACCCACAGCGTCAGCGTGACCGCGGGAAAGCTGCTGAGTTTTGAGGCGGATGTCGGCGACGGCGTCAGCAATTTCACCGGCGCGTTCTATTGCGCGTCCGCGCAATTCGTTTCCAGCGACACCAGCGACCCGCCTATTCAGAGCGCGCAGATGCTTGCGACGGTCGGACCGACCGATGTCAAGCCGACGACAACACAGAAGTACGGATGTTTCCTGGGGATACTGGGCAATTCCTCGCTCGATGCGACTGCCAATGAAAGCTTCGAGCAATTCAAATGCCTGACCGGAGGTCTCTGGCGGAACATGGCCTGCAATGTCGACAGCAACGACTTCAATCACAATACGATCGTTGCAAATCGCATAAACGCGGCCAATGGGAGCATGTCGTTCAGCATTTCTGCGAACACATCCGGCTATTTCGAAGATCTCAGTGACGACGACAGCGTCAGCGCGGGCGATCTGCTGGACTACGGTTTCATCCAGGGAAACCTCTCCTCGCCCACCGGCTCCGACAATCTGACCGTGGACTGGGTCGGCGCCCATTTCCTCGCGTCATCTCCCGATGAGTGCATGATCGGAGGCACGCCAACCGATCCCGGCGCGACGACCTCTATCCAGGCCGGAAACACAGGGTATTCGTCGCTGTTAGGGGGCGGCAACCAGGCCTATCCGAACACCGTGCGCGCGACAGGAAAGCTTCCTTACCGCGCGCTCGCGTCGCAATACAGCAATCACATCCTGAGCTGGGCTGGGCCGCCGGGCCATCCCGGCAGCGTGACGTTCAATCTGCGCGACCAGAACGGCACGGCCGTTCTCTCGACAACCGCCACGGACAGCATGACGGGGTGGATCACGGCGTCGGGCACGTATCAGTTCTCGGCCGGCGACACCTGCATGAACGAGATCGTGGTTGCGGGAACCATTACGACATATCAAGGGCTCAACTGGAGCGGCGCCGGCCTGCTCCTTCAGGCGGATTGAGATCGTCACGCGCGCCGCGCCCCGGGGCCGGCGCGCGTGACCTCGTTCTAGAAAATATAGTGCAGGGCCACGAAGCCCAGCACGATCAGCGTGAAGAAGCCGATCAGGACCGGGGTCATGTACTTCTCAAGAATGTATTTCGCGGTGTCACCGAAGAGATAGAACAGCAGACCCTCGCCGATGAAGCGCACGCTGCGGGTGAGCGCGGAGAGCATCACGAAGCTCCAGAAATTCACGCCCGCGATGCCGGCGGAGATCGTCACGATCTTGTAGGGCACCGGGGTGAGGCCCTGGAACGCGATGATCCAGAGGTTCTGCTTGAACCCGGCGATGAAGCGCACCGCGTCGGCATGCATGTGGTAGAAATCGATCAGCCACCACGCGGCCGGCTGCAGCATGAAGCCGATGGCATAGCCGAGCATCCCGCCGGTCACCGACCAGAACGCGCACCACGCGCCGAGCAGCAGCGCGCGCTTGCGGTCGGCGAGAAGCATCGGCGCTAGCAGAATGTCCGGCGGGAACGGGAAGAAGGAGCTTTCGGCGAACGCGATCACAGCCATCAGCGCCCAGGCACGCGGACCTTCGGCGTTGCGCAGAACCCAGTCATAGAGTCTGCGGACAAAGCCCGGTCGCGCGGTTGCGGCGGCGGCATTCGACATACGGCGTTCCCTTTGAAAGCGCGCTTCTATCACAGGTCCGCGCGGCGTCCACGCGCTTGCTGCCCGTGGCGTCCTTTACTAGCTTCCTAAAGTTAACTGGGGACGGACATGGCGAAGCGCAAGACACAAAAGAAGCCGGTCAAGAAGACCGCGAAAAAAGCCGCCAAACCGGCCGCGAAAAAGGCTGCGCCCAAGAAGACCGCGCCCAGGAAGAAGACCCGCGCCAAACCGGCACCCAAAGCCCCTGTCCGTGCTGCGACGCGCAAGGCGCCTGCCCGCCAGGCCAGCCGGCACCGTCGCCGCCCCGCACGCGCGCTGGCGCGTCCCGCGCATCCGGTGAAGACGCGTCTGGCGCGCAATCCCTATGACATGGATCTCGACCGCAACGCGGCGAACTATCAACCGCTGACGCCGATCACATTTCTGGAGCGCGCGGCGAAGGTGTTTCCGGAGCGCGTCGCGATCATTCACGGATCGCGCGGCTGGACCTATCTCGATTTCTACGCACGCACGCGCAAGTTGGCGTCGGCGCTGGCGCGGCATGGCATCAAGCGTGGCGACACGGTCGCGGCGATGATGACCAACACACCGGGGATGATCGAGCTGCACTACGGCGTGCCGATGACCGGCGGCGTGCTCAACACGCTGAACACACGTCTCGACGCGGCGACGCTGGCGTTCATGCTGGATCATGGCGAAGCGAAGGTGCTGATCACGGATCGCGAGTTCGCGCCCACCGTCAAACAGGTGCTGAGCCTCGCGAAGGTGAAGCCGCTGGTCATCGATTACGACGATCGCGAATTCCCGCAGGACGGCGAGATGCTGGGCAGCGTCGAATACGAGCAGTTCATCGCCGATGGCGATCCGGAATTCGCTTGGGCTATGCCGAAGGACGAATGGGACGCGATTGCGTTGAACTATACCTCAGGCACGACCGGCAATCCGAAGGGCGTCGTCTTCCATCATCGCGGCGCAGCGTTGATGGGATACGGCAATGTGATCGCGGCGAAGATGCCGATGCATCCGGTCTATCTGTGGACCGTGCCGATGTTCCACTGCAACGGGTGGTGCTTTCCGTGGTCGCTGTCGGTCGTGGCCGGCACGCATATCTGTCTGCGCTGGGTGCGCGCGAAGGCGATGTATGACGCGCTCGCCGATCATGGCGTGACGCATCTCTGCGGCGCGCCGATCGTGATGTCGACACTTCTCAATGCGCCCGAGCATGAACGCCGCGCATTGCCGCATGTAGTGCAGTTCATCACCGCCGCCGCACCGCCGCCGGAAGCCGTGCTCGCGCAGATGGCGGAAGCCGGTTTCAACGTCACGCATGTCTACGGTCTGACAGAGACCTATGGCCCCTCTGTCGTCAACGAGTGGAAGGACAGCTGGCAATCGCTCGAACCAGGCGCCCGCGCGGCGAAGAAGGCGCGGCAGGGCGTGCGCTATCACGCGCTTGATGCGCTGACCGTCATGGACCCGGAGACGATGGAGCACACGCCCGCCGACGGCACGACGCTCGGCGAAGTCATGTTCCGCGGCAACATCGTGATGAAGGGGTATCTCAAGAATCCGTCCGCGACGCGCGAGGCGTTTGCCGGCGGCTGGTTCCATTCCGGCGATCTCGGCGTGATGCATCCAGACGGTTATGTGCAGCTCAAGGATCGCTCCAAGGACATCATCATCTCGGGTGGCGAGAATATCTCCTCGCTCGAAGTCGAAGATGTGCTGATGAAACATCCCGCCGTGATGTTTGCCGCCGTCGTCGCGCGCCCGGATGAGAAATGGGGCGAGACGCCCTGCGCCTTCATCGAGAAGAAGACCGGCCATGACGGCGTGAGCGATACGGAACTGATCGCGTATTGCCGCGAGCGCATGGCGCATTACAAGGCGCCGCGCCATGTCGTGTTCACGGAACTGCCGAAAACCTCGACTGGCAAAATCCAGAAATTCAAGCTACGCGAGATGGCGAAAGAGGTCGGCTAAGGGGATTGGCATGCGGGGGAAATTTCTGACGCTGGTCGCGGCCGCGCTGCTGCTGTCCGGCTGCGCGATGATGATGGGCGCGAAGCCCCCGCAGCCGCCGCGCGTCGAGGGACCGCTTGCAACACTCTCCGAAACCGGTCTGCAGGACAGTCGCACCGAAGTCGACATGTTCGTCGCAACCGGGATCGACGGCCACGATGTCCAGACCAGCATGGACCGCACGCGCCAGTTCAACGCGGGCATGGGAATGAGCATCGTTCCAAAATATGTCGAGCACGCCATCCCCGCCGGACGGCCCGTCGCCGTCACGATCATGGGCCACAGCTACCACGGCGCACCGATCCTCAGCATCCTCAACTCCGAATATGAAGTGACCGGCACCGTGACCTTCACGCCCGCGGTCAACCGCATCTACGAGGTGAAGGGCACGCTCGGCGACAAATACTCCGCCGTCTGGATCGAAGAATCCGCCACTGGCCGCGTGATGGGCCAGAAGATCGAGAAACGCGATTAGCGACGCCGCCATCTCCAGCCAAGGACAGATGCGCTGCTTTCCAAAACTCGCAATCTCAATCTATGATGGAACGTGCGATCCAGGATGACGGGGATATGCAACGGCGGACGCTTCTCGGCGGATTGGCCGCGGCCATAGCAGGCACCTTCACGCCACGACAGTCGGTAGCAATGAACGTCGATGAATTAAACCGTCGCCAGCAGGAATACATGGCGAAAGCACTCGCCAACTTCCCCGGACAGCTCATCGAAACGACTGGCAAGGACGCCTATGACAAATGGCGAGAACTCAAACGCGCGGGCCGCGGCACGCCGATCATCCTGGGGGGAGACGAGAGCAGCTATAACAACCTGTTCAATCCGTTCGGGCCCAACGGTCCGCATGTCCCTGCACCGCCGTCCGTCGAAAGCATTCTGGCCTCAGCAGAGCGAATCCATTTTCCCGACGACCTGATCGCAAAAAACAAGGCCGACAACGAAGAGGCCCGCAAAATGCTGCTGGAGGAATATCGAAAGAACCCCGACATGCCGCTGATGACGATGATCGATGTCAATG
>DATJUS010000143.1:0-64953 GCA_035502175.1 Rhizomicrobium sp. | reverse complement strand
GTCTTGCCGGTGCCCGGCGGGCCGACCAGGAGCACGCCCTTGGGGATGCGGCCGCCCAGGCGCTGGAATTTCTGCGGGTCGCGCAGGAAGTCGACGATTTCCTTCAGATCGTCCTTGGCTTCATCCACGCCGGCAACGTCTTCGAACGTCACGCGGCCCTGGCGCTCGGTCAGCAGCTTCGCACGCGACTTGCCGAAGCCCATCGCCTTGCCGCCGCCGGCCTGCATCTGGCGCAGGAAGAACACCCAGACCGCGATGAGCAGGAGCATCGGGAACCAGTTGATGAAAATATTCATCAGGTTCGGCGACCCGTCATCGGCCGGCGTCACGGTGACCTTGATGTGATGGCTGTTCAGAAGCGGCCAGATGCTCGGGTCGTTGGATGGCATTGTGGTCGTGAACGACTGGTTGCCGCTCAGCGTGCCCTTGATGTTGTCGCCCTGGACGGTGATCTCCTTGACGCTGCCATCGCTGACCTGCTGCTGGAACTGGCTGTAGCCGATCGCCTGCGTATTGGCGCGCTGAGTCGAGCCCTGGAAGAGGTTGAAAAGGAACACGAGCAGCAGAGCGATGACGATCCACAGCACAAGGTTACGAAGATTGTTCAAGGCCATCCCTTTCCTGGGGGCAATTCAGCCGGTCAAAGCCGCAAAAACCGTGCCTTATAGATAGGCTCTTTCTAGCGCAGTGCCAGCCATTAAAACGTTAAAAAATGCGCGAGCGATCCGCAACGACGTTCGCCAAACGCAATTAAGACCCCGTCTCCGGTTTTCCAGCGCTACGGCGTTTTTTCCCTGTTTTCGGGCCTGAGAGGTCCGCTTCCCGCGCAATAACGAGCATCTCGGCTCCCTTGGAACCTCGCGCCGGCCCGATCCGGCAACCGTGCAGGGTCCGCCCGGCACCCAGGCTGTCGTCCAGGATTGCGTCAAAAAGGCGTTCCAACCGCTCGAACCGAGGCCGGTAGGCTTGCTTCGACACGGCCATCAAAAGTTGAGCGAGCGCGCGCAGCCCCACCTCACGCGGCGCGGCCCGCAAAGCACCGGCTTCAACAAGGATCGTCTCGCCTTCCACACGGCATGCGCGGCGAAGGACCGCCGCTGTGACAGCGTCCAGGGCCTCGCGCGCGCGGCCCAGATGGAGCGCCGCGTCCGCGATGCGGGCCCGCGTAAGACCCGACGCTTCGAGTATCTCCAGTGCCGCGCGAATCCGGACGCGGCCGAAGCGCGGATCGCTGTTCATCGGGTCGTCGAGCCATTCCTGGCCCCGCGCGGTGAGGTGCGCCCGCACCGCATTGCGATCGAGGTCGATCATGGGCCGCACGACGCGCAGGCCCGCGAAGCCCTCGACCGGATAGGCGGCGATCGGACGCATCGCGGCCAAACCGTCCAGGCCGCTGCCGCGCGCCAGACGCAGCAAGAACGTTTCCGCCTGATCGTCGCGTGTGTGCCCGACATAGAGCGCGGCAATACCCTTGGCTTTGCACCATGCACCCATCAGGCGATAGCGCGCCTGACGGGCCTCGGCCTCGATGTCGGCGTCCGGCTTTGTGCCAACCCAGGTGAGGACGTGCGCCCTGAGCCCGGCTGCCTTTGCCCACGCGACGACACGGCGCGCATTGGCGGTCGATCGCGGTTGAAGCTTGTGATCGACGGTCAGAACTACGGGCGGCTTTTGCCGCTGCGCCTTGGCCCAGTCGTTGAGGAGATGCATCAGCGCGAGGGAGTCACCGCCGCCCGAGACGGCGACCGCGCCCGGCCACGGCGCAGCGTGGCGTGTCATTGCCTCCGCAAATTCTGCGGCGAGGAGATTACTTGCAGGAGGCTTTGTGCGCCGCCGCGGCCTGGGCGAGGATGGTTTTTGGCGCAGACGGGTATTGGGACGCGATCGTGCCAAGAGCGTTACAGCCTTGCTTTGTCTGGCCCAGCGCGATCAGCGACTGGCCGAGTTTCAACATGCTATCGGGTGCGCGCGAGCTTGTCGGGTATTTCTTGAGCTGCTCTACAAAGGTGTGCGCGGCACCGGCGTAGTCTTTCTGGACATAGGCTATGTCACCGATCCAGTAGACAGCCTGCGGCGTCAGCTCATCGTCCGGATTGGAGTCGGCGAATGTGCGGAAGGCGGCCCGCGCATCGTCGTAACGTGCCTTAGCGAGCAAATTCAGCGCGGCGTCGAACTGCACGCGCGTCTGCGGATTTCCCGTCGGCGCGGGCGCCGCATTTCGTCCCGCCGGCAATGTGCCCAGCACACCGGGGGGCGGTGCGAGACGAACGACATTCGATTGGGCTGCGGCATTCGCCGGCGGCGGCGGCGCGTTGTAGGTCATCGAAGCACCGCTGCCCGAACCGCCACCGCAGGGCAAGCTGCTACCGCTCTGATCGTCCCCCTGCCCCGCACCGAGCTGCTGTCCGGCAATCGTGCAGAGCCGATATTCGAAATCTTTTCTCTGCCGTTCCAGCTTGTCGTTCAGGACCTGGACCTGATGCGAGAGATTTTCGTTGTCCCCGGTTGCGCGGCTCAGCGATTGCTCAAGGTCGCGCACGCGCTGCGTCAGGTCCTTGATCGCAGCGTCCTGATCCTGCTCATGCTGGCGGGCCGCCTTCTCTTCATCGCTTTCACCGAAAAGCCCGGCATGGGCAGGTGCCATAGACAGCGCGCCGAGGGCGAGAAACGCCGCCATGCAGCCGCGGATCAAATGCCTGTTGCTCATTCTTATCACCGCTGATCGGGAAAACTCATGCTCGCAAGATACTTAGCCGAAATTGGGGCCGGACGGAATCGGCCCTTACGAACGAAAAAGGGCGCCCAAGCGAGCGCCCTTTTCCCAGAGACTGAAGACACTCAGGAGTTCGCGCCGCCCGTGATCGTGGTGACGCCGCGGCGGTTCTGCGCATAGCAGGACTCGCTCGACTCCGTGCACATCGGACGTTCCTTGCCGTAGGAGATCGTCTCCACGCGGCCGGCGGAGACACCGACGCTTACGAGGTATTCCTTCACGGCGTTGGCGCGGCGCGCGCCGAGCGCGAGGTTGTATTCGCGCGTGCCGCGTTCATCGCAGTTGCCTTCGATGGTCACGCGCACCGACGGATACTTGTTGAGCCATTCTGCCTGACGCTGCAGAACGGCCTTGTCCGAATCCATGATGTCGTACTTGTCGTAGTCGAAGTGCACGGTGTCACCGACATTGACGCGAAGATCTTCCGCACTGCCCGGCACGATGTTCGACATCGGCGCCGAAGCGACCGGTCCCGAGGACGCGGGCGGAGGACCATTGTCGACGGTTGGTTTCGGCTTGCTCTCGCAGCCTGCAAGGATCAGCGCGCCTGAGAGCGCAACAAGTTTCAAACCAGTCGAAAATTTCATCATGGCAATCGCAACTCCGTGGAAAGCGCGGTCTCGGCAGGATTTTCCGAGACCAATCGGGAACTCACGTTGTAACGCCTTTGCGGCGAAATCGTGCCGAAAAAAGGCGCCCGCCGCATTATGATCCTGTCATTTACTGGATCAAGGGCGACCACGCGGGATCGGATGCGGCGCCGGGAGTCAGCACGCGCCGCTCGTTGCGACCCGTAATATCGACCGACCAGATTTGCGAGCCGCGTCCGCCCTGTAGCGTGCGCGTGTACATCAGAACGCGGCCATTCGGAGCCCAGGTGGGACCTTCATCCTCCCAACCGTTGGAGAGAATCCGCTCGCCGCTGCCGTCCGGGTGCATGACACCAATATGGAAGCCGCCGCCCTGTTTGGTAAATGCGATCAGATCGCCGCGCGGGCTCCAGACCGGCGTGCCGTTCTTGCCGCCACCGTAGGAAATGCGATGCACGTTCGAGCCGTCGGCGTTCATCACATAAATCTGCTGGCTGCCGCCGCGATCGGATTCGAACGCGATCTGCCGGCCGTCCGGCGAGAAGGATGGCGCGGTGTCGATCGCCGGGTCGAAGGTGAGGCGGGTCATGGAGCGCGTACGCAAATCCATCACATAAATGTCAGAATTGCCGCCACTCTCCAGCGTCATGGCGATCTTGTTGCCATCGGGCGAGAAACGCGGCGAGAACGTCATGTTCGGAAAGTTGCCGAGCACGTCCTGACGCCCGCTGTCGATATCGAACAGGTAGACCCGCGGCTTGGCCTGAACATAGGACATATAGGCGATCATCTGCGCCGTCGGATTGAAGCGCGGCGTGAGAACCATATAGCTGCCATTGGTCAGGAAGATCGGGTTCGCGCCGTCTTCATCCATGATCGCAAGCCGCTTCTTGCGGTTCGTCGCTGGACCGGATTCTGCAATGAAGACAATGCGGGTATCGAAATACCCCTTTTCGCCGGTAATGCGCTCGTAGATCGCATCGGAAATCAGATGCGCGATGCGGCGCCAATTCTCGGGCTGGGTGAAAAACTGCTGGCCGAGCATCTGCTGGCCGCCATAGACGTCCCATAGACGGAAATCGACGCGCAGGCGGCCATCGGACTGCATCTGCGCCTGCCCGGCGACCAGGCCCTGCGCGTTGATCACGCGCCAGTTGGCATAATTGGGCTCGACATTGACGCTCTTGATCTGGTCCACGAAGGATTTCGGGTTGAGCGGCCTGAACAAGCCGGAGCGTTCGAGATCGGCACTCACGACTTTGGCGATATTTGCGCCGGCTGGGTCGCCTATGAAATCGGGAATGGCGATCGGCAATGGTTGAACATTGCCCTGATTGACGTTCACCTGAAGCGCGGCAAAGGACGGCGTCGCGAACAGCAAGCCGAGCATGGCCGAAAGAGCGAGTGCGAATTTCTTCATGAGCCGTTCTCCAAACTACTGTCCCATCATCGCGCGCGGATCGAAGCGGAACGGATTGATCTCTTTCCAGTCGTTATAACGCTCAGGCGGCAGCTTATACGGCTGACAGACATAGATTGCGCGTCGCGCCGCTTCCTGGGCAGCGCGTGCGTATGGGCTTGTCGCAGTGGCTGAGTTTCCAACCAATTGTGGCGGTTGTGCGATTGTGCCATCAATGTTGAGAAACAAATCATAGTCGACGATGAGATCCTGTGCGTTCGGAGCGCCCACAGGAGGCGTCCAGCACTGGAGCATTTTGTTCCGAATCGTATCAATCAAGTCCATCACCATCGCGTTCTGCTGACCGATGCCTTTGATCGTGCGGTTGCCGACTTTCGCGTTCGGTGACGACGAAGCCGCCGGCGCACGCTTGTCGAGCAGCGCGGAGATGGCATCCAGGTTGAACTTGTCCTTCTTCTGCTCCTGCTGCGGCTTTGTCTTCGGCGCGACGGGAGGCGGCTTCTTCAGAATCGGTTCCGCGCTTGGAGCGGCTTCGGGCGGCGGCGCGGATTCTTCCTTTTGCTGTGGCGTGGGCGTTGGCGCGGGCTGCGCCTGTTCGGGCACAGGCGGTTGGACGTCTTCCTTCGGGGGCTCTTTCGGCTGGACCTTCACCATCGGCGCGATGTTGGTCTTCGCGCCGATCGTCACCAGATCGACCGGCACGACCGGCGGCGATTGGTCGGCGATATCGAGGTTGCTGTGCGACCACGTGAACAGCGTCGCCGCGATGATGCCGGCATGCAACGCCACCGCGCCGATCCATCCGGCGGGCGACGCGGCGCGCTCGGTCCGCGCGGCGCTACTCCTGCGCAGGCTTAGGCTTTGCGGCATCGGTGACGAGCCCGATATGGGTGAAGCCCGCGGCGCTCAGCATCCCCATCACCTCCATCACGCGGCCATAGTCGACGGATTTGTCGCCGCGCACGAAGATGCGCTGATCGTAGCCGTTCTGGGAAATCGCCGTGAGCTTGTCGACGAGGTTCTCTTCCGGGATCGGCGTATTCTGGAGATAGATGGTGCCGCCCTTGCGGATCGTTATCGACAGAGGCTCGCGATCCTGACTGAGCGCTTGTGCCTTGGTCTTGGGCAGATCGACCGGCACGCCGACGGTGAGCAATGGCGCCGTCACCATGAACACGATCAGCAGCACGAGCATCACGTCGACGAACGGCGTGACGTTGATCTCCGCCATCGGACGCCTGCGCCCGCGGCGGCGGCGCCCCATGCCGGCTTGCGCAAGGCCCATAGCCATCAGCGCGCCTTTTCGTCGAGCTGGCGTGACAGTATTGCGGAAAACTCGTCCGCGAATGCATCGAGCCGGTTGGTGTAGCGGCCTATTTCGTTGACGAAGCGATTGTAGAAAATTACC
Organism: Rhizomicrobium sp.; assembly: GCA_035502175.1. Taxonomy (GTDB): domain Bacteria; phylum Pseudomonadota; class Alphaproteobacteria; order Micropepsales; family Micropepsaceae; genus Rhizomicrobium. Next base: position 58,762 of record DATJUS010000143.1, on the reverse strand, counting down.
GCCGGAATGGCGGCGAGCAACCCCATCGCGGTCGCAAACAGCGCCTCCGCAATACCCGGTGCGACGACGGCAAGTGTCGTGTCGTGGCGCGCGGCGATGGCAGAGAACGAATTCATGATGCCCCACACCGTGCCGAAGAGACCGACGAACGGCGCCGTCGCACCGACGGTCGCGAGGAATCCGAGCTGGCTTTCGATCCCATCCGTCTCACGCGTGATCGTGACCGACATCGCCTTGTCGATGCGCTCCTTGACACCGGCGAGCACAGTTTCCTTCGGCGCCCCGCCTTCGAACGCCCGGCGCCACTCGCGCAGCGCGGAGATGAACACAGCCGCCATCGGATGATCGGGCTTGGCGGAGAATTGCTGATAGAGATCGTCGAGCGAGCGGCCCGACCAGAAGATCTTCTCGAACTTGCTCGCACGCCGCTTAAGCGCGCTGAGCGCAATCGACTTGTTGATGATGATCGTCCACGACCACAGGCTCGCGATCAGCAGCAGGATCATCACTGCTTTCACCAGAATATCAGCGCGCATAAACAGCAACACGACCGAGATGCTGCCAATAGCCGATGGCGTCGCCTCGCCGCCGGTCTGAGTTACATCGACATTCGTGGTCGGAGCCGCCAGCGGCGCGCTCTGCGCTGCATCGCTTGTCGGAGCCGCGGAGGGAGCACTCTGTGCGTAGGCGCTGCCGCTCACGCCAAAACAGATCACCAGCGCCGGCAACAAGGCGAACAACGCGCGCAACATTTTCATGAACCAGATCCCTCACTCACGGACGAACCCGCGAGTTCCCACACTCAGGAAACGATTATGCCGGGCCAAAAGCAAAAGCACACTGCGAACATGGCCGAATTTGGGCCCGGCGTGTTAAGTATTTGTTTTGTCTAGATAAGGAAGCAGCTTCTCGCGCACCTCGGGCGAGATGCGTCGTGGCTTCCCACTCAACGTGATGATACAGGCCTCGACCGAGCCCTCCATCAAGATCTGACCGTTGCACATTACTTTCTGTTTAGCAGTCATCCGTGCGCCCGAGAGCCCTCCACAAGAGGTGTAAACTTCCAACGCATCATCGAGCCGCGCAGGGCGATGATATTCGAGGTTCGCCTTGCGCAGCGTCCACGCCACCGGCTCCGCGTCGTCCAGCTTCGCAAGCCAGATGCCCGCGCAACGGAAAAACTCGGTGCGGCCGCGTTCCATGAAGCGCAGATAATTCGCGTGATAGACGATACCGGAGAGATCGGTGTCTTCGTAGTAGACGCGGATCGGAAGTACGTGTGTCTTGCCCGCGAAATGACCGAGGCCCTTGATCTCACTCATCGTCACCCTCGGCAAACAATCCGAACTGCGCCGGATCGCGCGATGGCGTCGGCAATCCCAGATGCGCGAACGCCTGACCCGTCAGCAGGCGCCCGCGCGGCGTGCGCTGCACGAAACCCTGCTGCATAAGGAATGGCTCTACGATCTCTTCGATCGCATCGCGCGCCTCGCCAAGAGCCGCCGCGATCGTTTCGACACCGACCGGGCCACCGCCGAAACTTTCCGCAATCGTCTGCAGATAGCGCTTGTCGAACGCATCTAGGCCTCGCGAGTCCACTTCGAGACGCGTCAGCGCGGCGTCGGCGATCTTGGCATCAACCGTCTTGTACCCGCCTACAGACGCAAAGTCGCGTACGCGCTTGAGGAGACGGCCCGCAATACGCGGCGTGCCGCGCGCGCGGCCAGCGATCTCGCGTGCACCATCCTTGGTCAGATCGAACGACAATACACGCGCGCCGCGCTCGACGATGGAGCACAGCTCATCCGGCGTGTAGAAATTCAATCGCACCGGAATGCCAAAACGATCGCGCAGCGGCGTCGTGATGAGCCCCGACCGCGTTGTTGCGCCGACAAGCGTGAACGGCGCCAGCGATATCTTCACCGACCGCGCGCTCGGCCCCTCACCGATCACGAGGTCCAGTTCGAAATCCTCCATCGCGGGATAGAGAATTTCTTCGACCGCGGGATTGAGGCGGTGAATCTCGTCGATGAACAGCACGTCGCGCGGCTCGAGGTTCGTCAGGATCGCAGCGAGATCGCCGGCCTTCGCCAACACAGGGCCGGAGGTCGAACGGAAATTCACGCCGAGTTCGCGTGCCACGATCTGCGCCAGCGTTGTCTTGCCCAAACCCGGCGGCCCCGAGAACAGCACATGATCGAGCGCTTCCTGGCGACCTTTCGCGGCCTTGATGAAAATCGAAAGGTTCTCGCGCGCCTGCTGCTGGCCAACGAATTCGGCAAGCACTTTCGGGCGCAGACTCGATTCCAGCGAATCCTCTTCCGCGCGCTCCGGCGTGACGAGGCGGTCTGTCTGAGCCTTCGCCATCTATCGTCCCATGCCCTTCAGCGCTTCGCGGATCAGCGCATCAACGGCACCGCCATCCCCGAGATCGCGTGCCGCCCGCGCCACCGCTTCCGCAGCCGTGCCCTGAGAATAGCCGAGCTTCACCAGTGCTGCGACCGCATCGGCCTCCGGGCCGTGCGGTGCAGCGAGCGTGACGCCTTCCTCGGCATGACCGCGCAGCATCATCGACGGTGCTTTGTCCTTCAGTTCCGTAACGATACGAAGCGCCAGCTTCGGACCCACACCCTGCGCCCGTCCGATCGCCGCCTTGTCGGAAAGCGCCAGCGCGCGTTCCAGTTCGCGCAAGCTGAGAGCCGACAGCACATTGAGCGCAACACGCGCGCCGACATTCTGAACCGTCTGCAGCAGCCGAAACCACTCGCGCTCTTCCGGCGTGGAAAATCCATAAAGCCGTATCGCCTCGTCGTTGATGCGCAACTCGATCATCAGAGACGCAGCAACGCCCGGTGCCAGTTTCGACAATGTCGATGTCGGGCAATGCACGAGATATCCCACGCCGCCGACATCGAGAAGGACGTGATCCTCCGCCACCGTGTCGATCCGCCCGCTGAGCTTACCGATCATGCCAGCGCCGCCATGATCCGCGCACGCGTCCCGGAAAGGTGCGCGTGTGCGATGGCCGCGGCCAGCGCGTCGGCGGCGTCGGCCTGCTCCACGCGGCTCTGCGGCAGCAGGCGGCGGACCATCGCCTGAATCTGCTCCTTGCCGGCATGGCCAGCGCCGACAACGGACTTCTTTATATGGTTCGGCGTGTACTCCGCGATTTCCAGCCCTGCTTGCGCCGCCGCCAGCAGCGCCACCGCGCGGGCGTGACCGAGCTTGAGCGCCGCCGACGGGTCCTTGTGTACGAAAGCCTGCTCGACGGCGATCGACGCGGGCCGCATGTCCGCGATGACGCATTCAAGCTCGCGGTGCAACCGCATGAGCCGCACACCAAGCCCGTCTGCGGTCTTCGTTGCGATGACACCATGCGCCACATGCGTGAGACGGGTTCCCGCAACATCGATCACACCCCAGCCCATGTGGGCGAGGCCGGGATCGAGCCCCAGGATGCGGATGGTGACGGTCATGTCCGTGCCAGATTCGTTCTCCCGGAGTTTCCGCATATCCGTCCCGCCGTGCAATCGAAAGCGCCGCCTCCTCGTTTCAACAAATTCGAAACGAAACGGAGGAAAATATCCGTGACTTTCTGGAAATACGCGGATAGACAGTAGAAAAGCCGGGGAAAATTCATGCGCAAATCTGGCCAGAAAATGCTCTCGCTCGTCTCCGATACGGGGCGCGAAGTCATCGACGTCAAAGATCTGTCCGGTCTGCCGGAAGAACTGCTCAAGGAGTTGAGCATTTCGGATGCCGACGTGCTCGAACGGCAGATCCTCACCGTGCTTGAGGCGCTCGGCGGCAGTGGCGACCTCGATCAGGTTCTCATCGGCCTCTATCGCAAGTTCCAGGTCGTGCAGAAGCGCCGGTTCCTGCAGAACAAGCTCTGGCGCATGGTCCGCAAAGGCCAGGTGCAGAAGCCCGGGGGCGCACGCGGCATCTTTCGCCTCGAAACACCGAAGAAGCACCGCAAGGGCCGCCGGAAGTGATCGCCATCACCGATCCTGGAAACTGAGCGCGCATGGCGTCGTATTTTTCCGAAGTGATGCCCGCGGTCGCGGCGATGATCCTCATGGGATCCGTCGGGATCGCGTTCATGATCCTCTTCGAGACGGCGCGGACTCATTGGCAGGCTGCGGCTGCCCGCACGAAAGCGGCCATCCCCGCTGTGCAGCCGCCGGTCGCAGCACAAACGCCGGATCGCGTGGAGGCCGTCGAGGAGGAAGCGCCGGTGCCAGAGCTTCGCTTCGATGGCGACGCCGGAATGTTCGGCGGCGATTTCGCGGATGACGAGGCGGAGTCGCCCGAGAGCGCCGTCGCCGATCCTGCCGTTGAACCCGTCGCGCCGGAGCCTGAAGTGCAAACTGCGCCGGCACGTGACGATGAACCGGAACACGGGATCGCCGATACGGCCGGTGAGAAAACCGCGCGGCGCAATCGCGAGGAAAAGCATCGCGGGCGCGAGCGTGAGGCCAACAACGAGCGACGCAATCGCAAGGCGGAGAAGTCGCAACGCTCTGACGACGCCGCGGGAGAAAAGCACCGGCGCCCCTGGAAGGACCGCGACGCGGCGCCCGACGAAGCGCGCAAGCTCCGGCAGCAGAACCGGCGTCGCAACAGCCAATAGCCTGCGCTAGGTGCCGGAACTGCGCGCCTTCGCATAGGAAAGCATCGCCTGCGCGATCTCGCGCTCGCCCATGATCACCCGCGTCGCGCCGAGATTTTGAAGGTGTTCGACTTCGGCATCGAAATGGGCGCGCGCGACGATCTCGAGATCCGGATTCATCCTGCGCGCCTGCTCGACGATCTGTCCGGCCTCGAACGCTTCCGGGATGGCGACGAACAGGATGCGCGCGGCTTTCAGGTTCGCCGCCGCCAGCACAGGATCGCTGGCGGCATTGCCGGCGATGATCTCGATCCCGGCGGCGCACAGGGCCGCAATGGCATCGTCCGCATCTTCCATCACCAGCAGCGCCAATCCCTCGCGTCGCACACCCTCGGCGATCAGGCGGCCGACACGGCCGTAGCCGACGAGCACGACATGATCCGTCAGCGTCGTCGGCACGATTTCCCGCGCATGTTTCTGTTCGGGCTGCGGTTGCGGCTCGAGGCGATTGCGCAGCCGCGATGCGGCCGCGAACAGCAGCGGGTTGATGAAGATCGTGATGATCGACGTGCCGAGAATGAGATCGCGCGCGCGTTCAGGCATCAGGTTCAGGCCGATGCCGAGGTCCGCGAGGATGAACGAGAACTCGCCGATCTGCGCGACGCCTGCACCAATCAACAGCGCCGTCGCCCACGACTGCCGGAACAGGCGTGCGATCAGGAACGCCGCGCCGCCGCTGCCGATCAACACCACGAGCACGGTAACGGCGAGCGGCGACGACTCGCGAACCAGCGTCAGCGGATCGAACACCATGCCGACGGAGACAAAGAACAGCACCGCGAATGCATCGCGCAGCGGGAGCGACTCTTCCGCCGCGCGCTGGCTGAGCGGAGACTCGCTCAGGATCATGCCGCCGAAGAAGGCGCCGAGCGCGATGGAGACGCCAAACAGCTCAGCCGCGGCGAATGCGACGCCGAGCGCGATCGCAAGCACCGCGAGCCGGAACAGCTCGCGCGATCCGGTGTGCGCGATGTAGTGCAGGATCCACGGGATCACGCGACCGCCGACCACGAACATCAGCGCCGCAAACAGCGCGAGCTTGCCGAAGGTCAGCGCAAGCGACACCGCGAGTGCTGCGGGATCGAGCGCGGCGCCGCCGCTCAGCGCGCCGGCGAGCGGTGGCAACAAGACCAGCGCGATAACCGTGATCAGATCCTGCATCACCAGCCAGCCGACGGCGACGCGGCCGCGGTCGCTGTCCATCAACCGGCGCTCCTGAAGCGCGCGCATCATGACGACGGTCGATGCGACCGAGAGCGCGAGGCCGAACACGATACCGGCGCCGACCGGCCATCCGAACCAGAGCGCCGCGGAGCATCCGAGTGACGCGGCGATCGCGACCTGCAGCAGTGCGCCCGGAATGACGATGCGGCGCACCGACATCAGATCCTTGGGCGAGAAATGCAGGCCGACGCCGAACATCAGGAGGATCACGCCGATATCGGCGAGCTCGAGCGTCAGCTTCGAATCCGCGACAAAGCCCGGCGTGAACGGCCCGATGGCAATGCCGGCAACCAGATACCCGACCAGCGGCGAGAGCTTCAGCCGGTTCGCGATCGTGCCGAACACGAAGGCGAGCCCGAGCCCGAAAACCAGAATGCCGATCAGCGGAGAGTCGTGGGCCATGTGTCAGTCCGCGCGCTCCGCATGAGCATCGCCAAGAACCCGTCTCGCACGCGCGCAGGCATCGAGCCATCGCCGATATTCCGGCTGCTTCGAAAACGCGATCCAGCGTTTGGACTGCAGAAAGCGCGCTGGCGCCGACGCGCCTGGATAAAACCAGAAGCCCCATTCATCTTTTGTCGCGAAGGCCTTTTCATAGAAATCCATCGCCTGATCATCAGCTCCGGCGTGGCTCAACATGAATCCGATATCGGCGGTGTCACCGAGCGCATCCGCATTGCCATGCGCCAGCGCATTATCGATGAAAGCAACGGCAGCCTTCGCGCTTTCTCCATGAAGCAGCACGAAGAATCTGCAGTGCGATATCAGTGGCGCAGGCGCATTGAGATTCACAAGCCTGTCGAGCGTCGCCCTCGCATCCGGAAGGCGATCGAGCGTCGCCAGCGACACGCATTTGTATTCGAGCGGGATGACATTGTCGGGCTGGATTTTCTGCGATTCATCGGCCGCACGAATTGCCTCTTCGTATCGCGCGGCGGCGAAATACAGTTCACCCAGCATCGACCAGGCTGGCGCCGAATAGGGATCGAGATGCACCCAGTTGCGGAATTCCCTTTCCGCCTCGTCGTTCAAACCGAAATTGCGGTAGATTCTCGCGAGCGCAAAGGCGCCGCTCGCGGTCCGCGTTTGCGACCGTTGCAGGATAAGGCCATCGTCGATTGCCGTATCCCAATCCCGATTATCCGTCGCGATGGAAGCCGAAACCTGAAGCGCTTCGGGATTGGTGGGATCGAGTTTCAGCGCCCGCGCTATCACGGACTGCACGTCCTGCGGTGCGCCCGTTCCGCTCGCGCGAAGCGCATCGCCATACGCCGCCAGGCCATCGGCATAATCGGGCGCGCGCTGCGCCACGCTGCGGAACAGCGCCAGCGCCTGCATCACCGCCATTCGCGTCTCGGGCGTATCCTGCTCGGTGCTGCGCTGGTCGAAGAAAACCTGCGCGCGGAGATAATCGCGATAGACGTCTGGATCGATCTGTACCGGTTTCGGAACGCTTGGCTTGAGATGCACGCCGGTCAGGGTCGGTGCGAGCGAGTGTGTGATCGCGTTCGCGATATCGCTCTGCACTGCCAGGATGTCGCTCAACGAGCGATCGTAGCTCTGTGTCCAGATCTGATAGCCGTCCTCCGCGTTCACCAGCGAGGCTTCGATTCGCACCCGGTTGCCGTCGGCGCGCACGCTGCCCTCGAGCAGGCTGCGCACGTTCAATTTCCGCGCGATGGTGCGCGCGTCTTCGTTCTTGCCCTCGAAGAAGAACGACGAGGTGCGCGCCGCGACACGCAAAGACGGGTTGCGCGCCAGCAACCCGATGATCTCGTCCGAAATGCCCTCACTGAAATATTTCTGCTTCGGATCGCCGCTGATGTTGTCGAAGGGAAGCACGGCGACCGAACCTGCCGGAGCGCCCGGAACCATGGCCACTGCGGCGGGCGCCGGTGTCTGCGACCAGTGCCAGGCGAGTTCACCGAGCGTCAGCAGGGCAATTACTCCGATCACCGCCAGAAGCACCGCCTCGTGCCGCTTCAGCGTGGCGGGTTCCGCCGTATCGCCGCTTTTGTTGACGGTCCAGCCGATTGCAAGCGCGAGCGGAAATCCCACGATTGCGGCGACGATCAGCCAGCGCAACGTCCAGGGCGGCGCATCGAAAGCCGGGAGCGCAATCGACGCCACCTGTACCAGCAGCCAGCCGACCACGGCATAGGTGGCGGCAATACGGTCGAGATTCCGCCGCCGCGCGCGCTCAAGCCATCGTTCCAGCCAATCCTTCATGCAGCCTTCCTATCACGGAAAGGCTGCCTGAGGGACATCACCCCGACATCTTCTCCATGAGCGCGTCGCTCAGCTCGTAATTGCCGAACACGTTCTGCACGTCGTCGAAATCGTCCAGCGCGTCGATGAGCTTGATGAGCGTTTCGCCGTTGCTGTCGGTGACCGGTGTCATCGTCTTCGCCCGCCATTCGATCTTCGCCGAGCGCGGCTGGCCCAACTTCTTTTCCAGCGCATCGCGCGCGGTGCCGTAATTGTCGAAGCTCACCAGGAATTCATGGCTCTCGTCATCCGACACGCATTCGTCGAAGCCGTTCTCGATCGCGGCCTCGAGCATCGCATCGTCGCTGCCGGTGGCTTTCGGATAGACCATCACGCCCATGCGGTCGAACATGAAGGTGACCGAGTTGGGTTCGCCGAGCGCGCCGCCATACTTCGAGAACGTCGAGCGCACATCGCCGCCGGTGCGATTGCGGTTGTCGGTCAAGGTCTCCACCACCAGCGCCACACCGCCGGGGCCATAGCCCTCGTAGCGCACTTCCTCGATATTGTCGGCGCCGGCGCCGGTCGCCTTGTCGATGGCGCGCTGGATGTTGTCCTTCGGCATCGACTGTTCTTTCGCCGCGATGATGGCGGCGCGCAGGCGCGGATTGTGATCGGGATCGGGCATGCCCATCTTCGCCGCGACGGTGATTTCGCGCGTGAGCTTGGAGAACATCTTGGAGCGCACGGCGTCCACGCGCCCCTTGCGGTGCATGATGTTCTTGAACTGACTATGACCGGCCATGGCGGATTTCGTTTCTTCTATATCTGCAGGAGGAAGCGGGCCGTGAAATAGCCGCCCCGGACCGGGTTGTTCAAGGGTCGCGGTATCTTCAAACACGCCACGCTCCGCTGCCTCCGCCTTGATCGCCTCAAACTTTGCGGCAAATGCCAGAAGCGCCTCTTCCCGGTCCGGCTTCGGCGGCCCCAGAAGCCGCCAGATCAGCCAGCCCAGACCAGCACTTTCCAGCGTTTGGATACATCCGGGCACCGCGACGGCTTCCACCAGCCTGTCGCGCAGCGCGAACAATCCCTCGATCCGGCGGACCTGCCGGTAAAGCGCCTTCGCCGCGGCCAGCCTTTCGCGCGCGGGAGCCAGCGCAGCCCAAGCCGCCGCGCGACGGCTCCGGGCCTCCCGCGTAAACCGCCCGTGTTTCAGGGCATTGCGATTGCCAGGTTGCCCACCGCGCGACCGGGAGGCGTTCTGTACAGACCCCGAAATCCCTTTTGATTTTCCGCAATTCGAATACCCCGTGCGCCCATCAACCGACTGGAGCGGTTCAAGAATCTTCTTCCTTCGCTGCGGTGCAATATTCCGGTGGGCTTCACGCAATTAGGGCGCTCCAATCGTCAACCCATCACTCTTGCATAACTAGAACAAATAGTGAACAAAATATTCTTTCGTCGATTCACGCAGAGCGCGAAGCAGCTTAGGGTGCGAATCAATCCACGGGTGGGCGATGGGCACTCTCTACTACGGCGACGACCTCGAAATTCTGCGCAACGAGATCGCGAGCGCGAGCGTCGACCTCGTCTATCTCGACCCGCCCTTCAACTCGAACGCCAACTACGACGTCCTGTTCCGTGCCCCGGACGGGCATCAGAGCCACGCCCAGATGGATGCGTTCGAGGACACCTGGCACTGGAACGAGACCGCGGAAAAAGCCTTCGACAAGGTGATGCAGTCCGGCAATTCCGACGCCGCTGAAATGCTGCGCGCCGTGCGCTAGGAGGAGATCATGAGCGACTATGTGCTGTGGAAGCTGCTCACCGAAACTGATTTCAATGCGATGAACGCTCATGCGTCTCCAGGTGGCAAAGGTGGTGGCGCAAGACACGTCGCTCTTGGAGTGGCGACCAAGAAGTTTCCGGTGGCTTCTTTTTTAGGCGTCAGCGGCAAAGCAAGAATTGCGATTCAGGCGAATTCAGACCAATTCGGGCCAGGTATACTTAAATTTTCCAGCATTCCTGGCCGCCGCGGCGGCGAATGGATCATCAGGGATCAATATGCAAATCGAAACCCCGCATGGGAGCCGTCAGCTGGCTTTCCCACGGTGTATGATCCTGCCAACCCGCCTGTAATCCTTGTATTTCGCGTAGGTGGAGGCTTTCACACCCGGCTTTCGACGTCGAAACAATTTACTTCATTGGCAAAAAAACTGCCGCAAGGAATCACAAACAAGGGTATTGCGCCCGCGACCGACAGCCTTCTCGCAGCATACAACCTCACGCCGTCCGCACTGCTAGACTCTTTTGAGGAACATCTGGCCGATGTGCCGGCCGACGCGTTCAACCCCGCCAATATTGAAGACGGACGCGAAAAAACTTTCAGCCTGATAGCGAAGCGTCAAGGCCAAGGCGCCTTCCGGCAATTACTGCTAGCTTCATACAACAGCCGATGCGCCATAAGCGCTAGCAGCACGACGTGGGTGCTCGAGGCGGCGCACATTGTGCCATATCGCGGCAAAAAAACGAATGTGCTTCAAAACGGCCTTCTCTTGCGGTCTGATATCCATACGCTGTTCGATTTGGGTTTGATATCGATTGAACCAGGTGAGCGAAAGGTGAGAGTATCTAGTCTCATAAAGGAAACGCGTTATATGCAATTGGGCGGGAAGCCACTGTTTCTGCCTAAGAAGCCATCAGAACGGCCGAGTTACGATGCTCTCGTACATCACTTCGCCAGATTCAGGAAATAGGCGAATGCTTCAGAAAATTTCTCGCGCTAACAAACTCTATTTCGGTGACAATCTCGAAGTATTGCGGAACCCCGAATATTTTCCACCCGAAAGCGTCGATCTGATTTACCTCGATCCGCCGTTCAATTCGAACGCCTCGTACAACGTATTGTTTAAGGCTCCCGACGGACACGAAAGCCATGCTCAAATGGAGGCCTTCGAAGACACTTGGCATTGGAATGAAAGTGCAGAAAAGGCATTCGATAACCTGATGCAATCTGGCAATGCTGATGCAGCCGAGATGCTACGCGCCATGCGTTCGTTCCTCAGAGAGAACGATATGATGGCTTATCTTGCCATGATGGCGGTTAGGATTATCGAACTGCATCGAGTGTTAAAGGAAACTGGATCGCTCTATTTGCATTGCGATCCGACCGCCAGTCACTATCTAAAGCTCCTGCTCGATGCGATTTTTGGGAAGGAAAACTTCAAGAATGAAATCGTGTGGAAGCGCTCGCATCCAAAAGGGCATGCATTCACGCGCTTTGCAACAAGTCACGATGTAATTTTCTACTATGCCAAAGATGCACGCAAGGTCATCTGGAATCAGACTTACACGCCCCATGACCCAATAGAGGTGCTTAAGCAATACTCGCTGCAGGATACTGATGGCCGCCGCTATCAACTAACTTCCCTTCTCAACCCTAATCCGGATCGGCCCAATCTGACCTACGAATTCTTAGGCGTGACGAAAGTTTGGCGATGGACCAGGGAGCGAATGCAGGAGGCCTATGAAAACGGTCGGGTCATTGTCCCTCGCGGTGGCGAAGGCATTCCTCGCTATAAACGATATTTGGATGAGCAAGAAGGAATCCCAATCGGTGATTTCTGGGACGATATTGAGATCGCCTCTGGTGCAGAGAGATTGGGTTACCCCACTCAAAAACCCCTAGGTCTGCTTGAACGCATCCTTAAAGCATCTTCGAACGAAGGCGATGTTGTCCTCGATCCCTTCTGCGGCTGCGGCACGACCGTGCATGCTGCGCAGAAGCTGAACCGGCAATGGATCGGCATCGACATCACCCATCTTGCCATCTCGCTGATCCAGAAGCGGCTGCGCGATGCGTTTCCGCTGGTGCAGATCGACGTGCATGGCGTGCCGAAAGACCTCGACGGCGCGAAGGCGCTCGCGGCGCAGGACAAGTATCAGTTCCAATGGTGGGCGGTGTCGCTGGTCGATGCCGTGCCCTTCGGCAACAAGAAGAAGGGCGCCGACGGCGGCATCGACGGCTATATCTATTTCAAGCCGGACGGCAAGACGACGGAGAAAGCGGTCGTCTCCGTCAAGGGCGGCGACAATGTCGGCGTGACGATGGTGCGCGACCTGATCGCGACGGTTGATCGCGACAAGGCGAAGATGGGATTGCTCATCACGCTCGCCGAGCCGACATCGGCGATGCGCAAGGAAGCGGTGACCTCCGGCTACTACCGCACCGAAGCGCAGGGCGACTTCGCCAAGATCCAGATCATCACCATCGAGGAGCTTCTCGGCGGCAAGAAACCGCAAATGCCGTGGGTCGCGCCGAACGTCTTCAAGCGCGCGAAACGCGAAATGAAAGGCGAGCAGCAGAAGCTGCTCTAATGCGATCGTTTCTCTCTTAATTCAGCAGGCGACGTACACCTGGAACGGCCGATCGGCGGCTTGGACGTGGTTGTCGTAGGTGTAGACGCGGATCGTTCCGGCGGTATCGCCGGCGCCGACATTGACCAGGCCGATGCGGGGCGGCACCAGCGCCTGTGTGCCGATGCTGGCGGTGTACGCGCATGCCGTCGGCACATCAGCGGCGGTGAATGTCACCGTGTAGACGCCGGTGGCCGTGCGCGCCGCGCTGGCGACGCCGTTGCCGCCGACGAGTGTCCCATCCGCGCCGACGATTGCGGTCGCAGACGGTGCCGCCGGCGTTGCGAAAGCCGGAAGGCACTGCGCGCCGATCATCAGCGCGGCGACCGAAAGAATTCCAATGCGTTTCATTGTCGAGATTCCTCAGCAGCGCACGATGAGATGAAAGCCGCGGTTCGCCAGCTGTTTGCTCTCGTCATAGGTGGCGACCATGATCACATGCGAGTCTTCATAGATCCCGACCGTGTTGGCGAAACCGGCCGGCGGCGCCGAGGAGTCGCTGGAGCCTTCCGTCACGCTGTAGGCGCAATCCCGAACCGGCAGGTCGCTCACGACCTGATACTCACCGGGCGACCGGTAGAGCGTTGCCGTAAAGCTGGCGCTTCCACGCACCTTCGTGCCATCCGCGCCGACGACGATGAAGCCTTCGCCGCCGCCTTTGAGATGGGCATTGGCGCTAAGCGGCGCGACGATCGCCACCGTTGCAATCGAGAGTGACAAAAAAGTTCGCAGCATCTGGATGTTTCCTGTTCAGCAGCCGACGATGAGATGGAACGAGCGTTCGCGCTGGCGACCCAACAGGCCACCCGTCGATACCGCGACGACGCCCGGATCATCGGTGAGAGACGTCGAGATGAAGCCCGGCTTCTCGTATGCGCCGCCGTCGGTGCTCGCGCGGCCGAACGCGGCAACGACGACGCACGCCGAAAGATCGGCATCGAAGGCAACGAGATAGTGCCCTTTCCCTGTTCTCGTCGCGGAGATCGCACCCGTTCCGCGGGCGAGGTCGCCGTGCTCCGACACGACCGCGTCATAGGTGAAGGCGGCGGGTGCCGGCGGAAGGTGCCTCGGATTCGTGCCCGCAGCGCAGGGGCCGGCGAGCGCGAGCGCGAGGCTCGTCAGGAGCACTGTGCGAAATTGCAAAAGCATCTGTCCCTCGCAAAGCCGGGCGACCAACCGCGCCGGCCGGGTTTTTATAATTTGCGCGGCTGATCGCGCGGCGAGGTTTCACTTGCCGGAACGTCCCGGATGCTTGGATACGCGTCCCATGTGAGAGGGATCGTTACATGCGCGGCCGTGCGCGTTCCTGTTGTGGCGGCCTCCCGTTTGGCGGAAATGATTTTGTCCCGTTCTCGTGGCCAAGATAGGATCGTGCGAAGATTGCGGGCGTTTCGCACCGGGGCATCATCGATGAAAGCTGTCGTCCTGTTCGCTGCAGGTTTCCTGATGGCGCTGCCCGCACATTCTGACGCACCTCCAGGAAGCCCGACCGGGCCTGCGACCTCAGCGAATCCGTCCATCGTAAATCCGAAATCGACGGGGCGGCGGCACATATGCATCCCATCCGATACGAGCTGGGTGCATTCGACCGCGGGCAGTCATACCGTCCTGGTGCACGTGACGTTTCAGGTTGCAGCAGATGGCACCGTCAATGATGTCGTCGTGGATACGTCAAGCGGCAATGCAAGCCTCGACGCTTACACGGTGCGTTGCGTGAGCGGATGGCGGTACGAGCCCGCGACGAAGGACGGACAGCCGGTCGCCGTTCCCTGGAGCGCGAACGTCGACTATTGGCACAATTGATCGGATTTCAGGCTGCCTCGATCGTCACCCGATCCGGATAGAACGCGAGGTGCTCCCTGATCGCGCTCACGGCGTCGTATGGCGCTTCGTAACTCCACACCGCGTTCCGGCCTTTGTCGCCCAGCGACGGCACGTGGAAATAGGAGCATTCGCCCTTGTAGGGGCAATAGGTTTTGTGGTCGCTCGGATGCAGCAGCATCATGTCGGCGTCGGCGCGCGGCACGTATTGCACGGCGGGATAGCTCGCCTCTTTCAGCGTGAGCGCGCTGTGCGTCTCCACGATGGTCTTTCCGGCTGCCGAGACCGTCACGCGCCTGTCGTTCTTCGCAATCGTGATCGGATGATCGGGGCCGGGAATTTTCACGGCACGGTCCATGGCGAATTCTCCTTCCTTTCACAAATGGGCACTGTCACACAAAGTTCCAGAGCGGATACGCGGAAATCCGCGAACGGGGCCGGGCGCCTTACCAAGAATTCAGCCCGGTGCAAGGAACGTCTCACCTCGTTCCCGCATATTTCAAGACAGGAAACGAGAAGGAGGGCACGATGTCCCGAAAAATTCTCATCGGCAGCGTTGCCGCGCTTGCCGTCGCCGGGTTCTGCGGATTGGCGCTGGCCGGCGAAGCACTGCACACGATGACGGTCACGTCGCCCGAAGGCGACAGGGTCACCGTGCACTACACCGGCAATGTCGCGCCGCAGATCGCGTTCGCCCCGGCGACCGAAGCGGTGAGCGGCGCGGCGATGCCGCAATCGCCTTTCGCGATGATGGAGCGCATCGCAGCGCAGATGGATCGCCAGATGGCGGCGATGATGCTTCAGAGCAACGCGATGATGGCGCGCATGCCCGACGCCAATCCGACGATCCCCGCGGGCTTCTGGAACATGCCGATGAGTCCGGCCGGTTTGTCCAGGGTCTCCGCAGGCGGCAAAGGCAGCTTCTGCATGAAGAGCGTGCAGATCACGAGCGCCGGTGACGGCAAGGAACGCGTCGTCACGCACACCGCCGGCAATTGCGGCGGCGAAGCCCCGGCTTCGTCCAGCGCGCCAGCGCACACGGTTCAGGGCACCGGACCCAAGACCCGCATTTAAGGTGTACTCGCTGTGTGACTTCGCCGCCGCAGGGCGTTTCTCCTGCGGCGACGTTTTTCATGGAAGCACAGTTCTTTTCCCAAGCTGTGTCCCGTTGCGATACGGATTTCCGGGGCATAGTCTCATTTCATGAGACAACCCGTCATCAGCGTGAGCTCCGATGTCATGGGCGGAACGCCGGTATTCGCCGGGACCCGCGTGCCTGTGCAAACGCTGCTCGACTACCTCGAAGCCGGCGATACCCTCGGCGAATTCCTGGAAGGCTTTCCCTCCGTCACGCGTGAGCAGGTGATCGCGTTTCTCGAAGATGCGAAAAACCGGCTGGTCGAATCCGTCTCGTGAGGATTTTCCTCGACGAATGTATCGACGGGCGATTGGCGAATGACATTGCCGGCCACGATGTCAGAACTGCAAAACAGATGGGATGGTCTGCGATCAAGAGCGGGACGCTGCTCGCTTTGGCATCGGAGCAGTTCGATATTTTCCTGACAGTCGATCGCAATCTCTCGTACCAGCAAAACCTCGCCGGCCGCCTGGCCGTGATCGTGCTGCGCGCGAAAAGCAATCGCCTCACGGACTTGCGGCCGCTCATCCCGCGCCGGCTCGAAGCAATACCCTCGGCGAAGCGCGAGACGGCGACAATCGTCACGCTGTGATCACACCCGCGTCGGGAAGGGGTTGCGCTCCTTGAACTGCTTCTGGTGCCAGTAGGGATAGGCCATCGTCACCGCGCTGGCCTTGTCGAGTTTCTTCACCTGATCGGGCGTCAGGTTCCAGCCGATGGCGCCGAGATTGTCCTTGAGCTGCTTCTCGTCGCGCGCGCCGATGACGACGGTCGACACGGTTGGGCGTTGCAGCAGCCAGTTGAGCGCGATCTGCGGAACGGTCTTGCCGGTTTCCTTCGCGATCTCATCCAGCGCATCGACGACGGTGTAGAGATATTCGTTGTCCACCGGCGGCCCGAAATCGGCGGTGGAATGCAGACGGCTCACCTCCGGCAGCGGTGCGCCGCGGCGGATCTTTCCGGTGAGGCGGCCCCAGCCGAGCGGCGACCAGATCACCGCGCCTACGCCCTGGTCGAGGCCAAGCGGCATCAGCTCCCACTCATAGTCGCGGCCGACGAGCGAATAGTAGGTCTGGTTGGCGACGAAACGCGGCAGGCCGTAACGGTCCGCGGTGGCAAGCGCCTTCATCAGATGCCAGCCGGAGAAATTCGACACACCGATGTAGCCGATCTTGCCGGCGCGGATCAGCGTGTCGAGCGTGGAGAGAACTTCCTCCGGCGGCGTCTTCGCGTCATAGCCGTGCAGCTGGAACAGATCGATGTGATCGGTGCCGAGACGCTTCAGCGCCGCCTCGACCGCGCGCGTCAGATGAAAGCGCGACGAGCCGACATCGTTCGCATCCGCGCCGGAGCGGAACGTCGCCTTGGTGGAGATCAGAACCTTGTTGCGGCGGCCCTTGATCGCGGCGCCGAGAACTTCCTCCGACGCGCCGCCGGAATAGATGTCGGCGCTATCGAACATGGTGAGCCCGTGATCGAGACAGACATCGACGATCCGCGTCGCCTCCTCCGCCTGCGTCGAGCCCCAACCCTGAAGCCCGCCCTTCCCGCCGAACGTGCCCGTGCCGAAGCTCAGGACCGGCACCGAAAAGCCCGAGCGTCCCAAAAGCCGATATTCCATGTATGAATTCCTTCCATGAATTGCGATGGAAGAACCATGGCGCGGCGCCCGCGCAATTCAACCGCGTTTGCGGCGCGGGTATTGAATTCGAACGCTCAGCTCTCGGTGCGCCGGAACACCACGGCGCCAAGACCGATACCCACCGACGTGATCAGCAACCAGCCCATCAGAGTCTCGAACGCACTCCAGATGTGGGAGAAGCTCATGCCGATATGGATGGAGCAGTAATCGTTCAGTTGATGCACAACCTCGTAGATCGGCTGCGCGTCGAACAGATAGAGAATCAACACGAAGAAGAAGAAATACAGAGTGCAAACCACAAGAAAGGGCGGAATCAGAATGCGCCAGAGCTTACGGCGCTCGTTCAAGACACGGCGATATATCCCCCAGGCTTTAACTTGCGAGAACCGGCCGTCGAACGCGAAAATGACGTTGCCGGGGAAATACATCAAAGCCCACGGCAGTATCCAGCGAAGGCCGAGGGCAATGGTGACCAAAGCGGCAAGGCCCAGAGACACCTCGATGGCCGCGGGTGCAGCTTCTACTTTGTCGGCAACAGTCAGCTTGCCGCAGGGGCCCATAAGATCGAGGATGCAGACGAGCCAAGGGTTCGTGGCCTCGGGCAACGAAGCCTGATCGTTGAGCTTTGGAATCTCCAAGACGCGCTTGTCGGACGGAATCCAATAGTCCATCTGGCGCAGATTTCCCGCCGGAAGCGCTATATCGATCGAATACAGCAGAGGATGAAATCTCGGATACTCGGGCGGAAGCGAATAGCCCCCCGCCCCGCTTGGCGCACCGGGACTCGATTGTCTGTGAAGCCAATCCGTCACGATTTCCGGCTGGGCCGGAGCGATATAGCCACTGCGGTAACCGGCATCCCCGACGATGCCGCCCATCACGAAGAGCCCGACGGCCCACAGCAGCGCATAGAACACGCGATAGCCGTGGCCCACGAATGTTCCGAGGATAAAGCTCAGGAATCTGTCCGACCAGTTTTGCGAGCTTTTCAATCTCAGGAAGCGTTGCTCCATGCGATAAAGAAACCGCGCGTCGCGGTGATAGCCGAGTTCGTAGAGAACGCGCGCGCACTGTTCCCAGGGCTGCGTCTTGAATCCGACCTTTGGTCCTTCGCGCTCGTCGGGGTCGGGAGATTTGAAGATCGCAATGATTGAGCTCAGGAGCGAAGGCCGCCGCGGCGGCCCCCGCAGATCGTTTTCGGGTTGATGCAGCAGCCACATGAGGCGCTCCTCGCCCCGCATCGGACCATGCAGCGTCTTGTAGGTCAGGCCATTGAGTTCGACCGTCGCCTGCTTCGCGCCGTGACCGTTGGTGGCGCAGCGCGGCCAGCAGTCGATCGAATCTTCCCACCCACCGGTATCCATACCGGCGAAGGTCACGCTGCCCCTGAAGCGCACGGGATCGCGGTCCGGCTCGACGAGGAAGGTCGTGCCCTCGACGCGCGCAGAATGGAACCAGCCGATCAGCTTCTCGGCGGCTGGCTTGGGCGGTTTGACCTTCTTCGGATCCTTTGGCGCGTTGTCCGCGCGCTCCGACGCTTCGGGCACGGAATCGAACTGTCCGCCGCAGAGATGAAGGTTGCGGCCGATGCGCGTGCCGCGAAGCCGGATCTGGCCGTAGCTGCGAAACGTCATACGCACATGTTCGCCCTGCTCACGCACCAGGGGGCGAACGATTTTCTGCCCGTCGGTCTTGTCGGACCCGTTGGCGGCGCGTGTAAGGAACACGCTGCCGCTGATCTCGGCGCCGGAGAGCGCGAGTGCTTCCGGCTGACGCTCCGGATCGTCATAGAGCTCGCCCTCGTGCCTGCGATGCCAGCACGCATGGAACGTGCCCCCCTCGCAGTTCAGATCGCCGTGGATGATGGCGTTGCGCAGGCTGACGCGGCCGAAGGCGATGAAGCCGTTGTTGAGCATCAGCGCACTGCCGATTTCGATCCGGTCCAGGACCATGGCGACCCGCGCGTAGTAGCGCTTCGATGTGTCCTTCGTCGCCGTCTCGCAACCCGGAAGCGCGCCGTCGAACGTCGCGCCGGTGCAGCGGAACGTGCCCCGCACGCTCGATGCGTCGAAGCGCACCTCACCGCACGCATGGAAATCACGTTCAAGCCACACGCCGCCGCCGATCTGCGTGCGCGAAACGTTGAGAGAGACCAGAAGCGCGTTGTGGACAGGCTGGTCCTTGTCGAGAAAGGAGTCGAACACGCCCTTTTCCGGATCGGCGTCGTGATACGCGGAAAGGAATTCGCCGTTGGTGCAGACCAGATCGCCGCCGATCTGGCTGTTGGAGAGATTCACCTGGCCCACGGCCTTGAAGGTGTCCGGCACTTCCGGCGTTCCCCACGCCTCCTCGCCGAGGATGACGCCGCCATGCACTTCGGCGTCCGCCATGGTCAGCGCCATGTGATCCCAGCGCTCGATCTTTCCCTTGGGCTTGTCGCGTTCGAGAACGCCGTCGTCATCCACGCGTTTGAACAGGCGCAAAGTCGCGTTCGCAGCCTTGAAGATTCCTGCAAGACGGACGGAATCGAGAAAAATGCGCCCTTCGCTTTCGGTGCGGATCATGAACACGGAATGCGCGTGCATTCCGCCGCAGAACAGCGCCGCGCCGTCGCGCACGTCGCTGGGAGACCACCATGCGTGCTCCGGATCTGAATACTTCAGACACGCACGGTTCAGGATGAGATCACCCTTGAGGCGCGCATCGGACAGATCGATTTGCGACTCCGACCTCGTGTCGACGAAGTCGATGTTACCCCGCGCATCCAGCGCGGCGCCCCGGAATTCCTTTTCCAAGACGCAACGGTGCAGCGCGAGCGAGTCCAGCTTCGCCCATCGCGCATCGATGGGACGATGAAACACGCAGTTGTCGAAATGGAGCGCGAAATCGAGCCGGCGGCTCGCAAGCGGAATCTCGAAATCGAACCGGGCTTTCGTGAAATGCAGACCATCCGGCCGGAAATCCACGCAGTCTTGCAGACCCGCCGCATGCGCACCCTCCGATGCATAGCGTTCCAGCGCGCTTTCGAAGATATCAGGGCCGATCTCTATTCGCCCGCGCGCATCCGCCTGCGCATCAGCGGTGGGACTCTCGATTTCTGTTTCCGGCGCCGCATCGACGATATGGGAATGGTCTTCCGGAAAAGGGATGATCTCTGCGTCCTCCTCAGACGCAGGACGCATCTCATCATTGCGCAACGCGATTTTTGAACGACGAAACAGCACGCCTTGTCCCCCGACACGGCAAGCTTAGTGTCTAATAGCGTACGAGGACAACCCATAGTTGCCATTCTGTCTGCGCTGGCTGTTGAAAACGACGGTGCAATGCAGCAACGGCAACGATCGTTTGCCTTCACCCCGCGCTGCGAATGCATTGTTTCAACGCGGTTCGGAAAATTTCACGAACCGCCGCGTTCTGCGCAGATCGTTAGGACCGCGCCTTGAGCTTCTTCATCTGCGCCGCGCGGTCTTCGGCGACGATGGCTTTGGCGTCTTTCAGGAGATCGGTGAGATAGGCGATCTCGGCCTCCAGCCGGTAATCGCCATGACGGAACGCCCATTGCTTTGACGGCCCGACGTGGTCGCGGATTTCTTCGTGCATGCGTTTGCGCTCGGCGAGGACGGCGCGCACGTTCTTCAGACGCTCGGCGATGATCGACGGAAACTGCTTCTGCGTCTTCGCATCCATGCGGGTGAGCGCGAGATCGAAGGGATCGGGCTTCAGCCACACTTCGCTCAGACCTTCACGGCGCAACTGGTCGAGCACGCGGCGGCCTTCGTCGGTGATTTCATAAATCTGTCGCGTGGGGCGATTGCCTTCGCGTTCGCTGCGCTGCTCGCGCAAAAGCCCCTCGGTCGCCAGCCGCTTCATCGCGCCATAGACCGCGCCGACCGAAATGTCGGTCCACATCGGAACTTTCATCTTCTCCGCGAGGTTACGCACCATGTGGCCATGCATCGGCCCGAAATCCGCGAACGTCGACAGAATGAAAAGCCGGATGGAGGACATATTGCTCTCGCGAGAGTATTCGTGTTAGAGTGATCTTACAGGATGCGATTCCAGTATGCACCAGCGCCGCCCCCGCGCTGAAGCCTGCCGCGAACCGTCAACAGCCCAGACGAAAGAAGGCCGACGATGACCCAATCCCTTGGTGGAACCTTCACCTTTCCCGGAACCAGCCTGACCGTGCGTCGCATGGGTTATGGCGCGATGCAGCTCGCCGGCCCCGGCGTATTCGGCCCGCCGCGCGACCATGACGAGGCCGTCGCCGTGCTGCGCGAAGCGATCGCCAGCGGCGTCGATCATATCGACACCAGCGATTTCTACGGTCCGCATGTCGTGAACAAGCTGATCAAAGAAGCGCTGCACCCCTTTCCGAAGAATCTCGTGATCGTTTCCAAGCTCGGCGCGAAACGCGGCGCCGACGCGTCGTGGAATCCGGCGTTCTCGCCGGAAGAACTCGAAAGCGCAGCGCGCGACAATCTGCGCCATCTCGGGATCGACGCGCTCGATATCGTCAACCTTCGCATCATGGGCGATGTCCATGCGCCGCAGGAAGGCTCGATCGCGGACAAAGTCGAGATCATGGCGAACCTGCAGCGCAAGGGCCTGATCAAGCACATCGGCCTGAGCAATGTGACCTCCAAGCAGGTCGCCGAAGCGCGCAGCATCGTGCCGATCGTGTGCGTGCAGAACTTTTACAATGTCGCCAACCGCAACGACGATCCGCTGGTCGATGAAATGGCAGCGGCGGGCATCGCCTTCGTGCCGTTCTTCCCGCTCGGCGGATTCTTTCCGTTGCAGACAGAGGCGTTGGCGACGGTCGCGACGAAACTCGGCGCGACCCAGCTGCAGGTGGCGCAGGCGTGGCTGCTGCAGCGCGCGCCGAACATGCTGCTGATCCCCGGCACGTCTTCTCGCGGTCATCTGCGCGAAAACCTGGCGTCGGCGGAATTGAAGCTGCCAGCGGATGCGCTCGATCAACTGAACGTCATCGCTGCGCAAGCGAAGCACTAAGGAGCGCGCCATGGCTTTGAAAGACAAAAAGGTCCTCGTCATCGGCGGCGGTTCCGGTATCGGCTTCGGTATCGCGCAGGGCGCGGCGGCCGAAGGCGCGAAGGTGATGATCGCCTCGCGCAATGCCGAGAAGATTGCGGAAAAAGCCAAGAGCGTCGGGGGCACCTCTGCCGCGCTCGATGTCAGCGAGGAAGCGAACATCGCCGCGTTCTTCAAGGCGCACAGCGGCTTCGATCACATCGCCTTCACCGCAGGCGACACGACCGGTCTCGCCATGGGCATGCTCAAGGATCTCGACCTGAAACAGGCGGCGGATCGCTTCAACGCGCGCTTCTGGGGCGCGGTCGCGGTGGCCAAGCACGGCGCAATCCATCTGCCGCCCGGCGGGTCCTACACGATCACCAACGGCATGCTCGGGCACAAACCGATGCGCGGCATGCCGACGGTGACAGCGGGCGCGATGGCGATGGAAGGTCTCACGCGCGGTCTCGCGGTCGATCTGGCACCCGTGCGCGTGAACTGCGTGTGCCCCGGCGTGATCGAGACCGAATTGTTCGACCGCTACGGCGATGCGCGCGCGCAGATGCTGAAAATGATGACGGAGAAGCAGTTGGTCCCGCGCCCCGGCACGCCCGCCGAAGCCGCGGAGAGCTACCTCACCTGCATGCGCAACACCTACATGACCGGCCAGGTGATCAAGATCGAAGGCGGCGTCGCGCTCGCTCTATAAAGAAGGAGAATTCCCATGCGTGTATTCGTCACCGGCGCCGCCGGGTTCATCGGCAAAGCCACGACCAAGGAACTGATCGCCAACGGCCATGAGGTCGTGGGCCTCGCCCGAAACGATGCCAATGTCGCAATCATCGAGAAGATGGGCGCGAAGGCGCATCGCGGCGATCTCACCGATCTCGACAGCCTGAAGAGCGCCGCGAAGAACGCCGATGGCGTGATCCATCTCGCCTTCATTCATGACTTCTCGAAATTCGCGGAGAACGGCCAGATCGACGCGCACGCGATCGAAGCGATGGGCCAGGTGCTGGAAGGCACCAACAAGCCGCTGGTCGTCACCTCCGGCGTCGGCATGCTCGCGCCCGGCGAGATCGCGACCGAAGACATGATGCGCCATCAGCCCGGCATGCCGCGCATGTCGGAGCAAGCGGTGTTTGCATTCAACGACCGCAGCGTGAAAGCGATGGCCGTGCGCCTGCCGCAGGTGCATGGCGGCGAAGGCAAGGCCGGCTTCATCGGCTATCTGCACCAGGTCGCGAAAGAGAAAGGCGTCTCCGCCTATGTCGGCGACGGCAGCAACCGCTGGTCTGCCGCGCATCGCAACGACGTCGCGCGGCTCTATCGTCTCGCGCTGGAGAAAGGCGAGACAGGCAAGGCCTATCACGCCGTCGCCGACGGTGAGGTGCCGGTGAAAGTTCTCGCCGACCTGTTCGCGAAACTCCTGAACGTCCCGACCAGGTCGATCACGCCGGAAGAAGCCTACCCGCATTTCGGCTTCCTCGGCATGTTCGCCGGTATCGACATGCCGGCCTCAAGCGCACTGACCCAGCAGTGGCTCGGCTGGAAGCCGAAGGAGATCGGCGTCATCGAAGACTTGAGCCGCCCGGGATATTTCGCGAACTGACGCTTCTCACCGGCGCTGCAGCCGAACCAATCCAATATCGCTGTTATCCGCCGCAGGCGGGGAAAATACCAGGTCGCCGGATTTCGGATTGACCGCGAAGGTGAATTGTATGCTGCCAAACGGAAGGGGCATGAGGCGCTTCTTCTTTCCGCCATACACGCTTTGCATCGCGATGGCGGGATGCTTCGGGTCGCTGAGATCGGCGTAGTAAAGCTGATCGCCGGAGATCGTCATCAGATCGCTTGCTTCCAGGGGCGGGCCGTCGGCGACCTGTTGCGGCGTGCTGGTATCGAGCCGCCAGGTTCCGACGCCGCCATATTTCTGTGCAAACACCATGGAGCCGTGGACGCGCGGATTGATCCAGCCAGAAGGTGCGATCGGGACGGATTTGTCCGGCGTGGCAAGATCGGTGCGCCAGATCCGCCAGCCATCCCCTTCCAGCCGGGTCGAGAGGATGCTCTTGCCGTCCGCCGTCCAGTCGAACAGGCCGGTGTCTGTCGCCGTATAGTCGATCCTGGTGATGACTTCACCGTCGCGACTGACGACCGGAATCTCGAATCCCGCGG
Organism: Rhizomicrobium sp.; assembly: GCA_035502175.1. Lineage (GTDB taxonomy): Bacteria > Pseudomonadota > Alphaproteobacteria > Micropepsales > Micropepsaceae > Rhizomicrobium. The sequence goes on along the minus strand of DATJUS010000143.1, from coordinate 34,423 downwards.
GCCCCGTCTGAATAAAGGCGAACCGCGAGCCGTCCGGCGACCAACGGATGGCGCAGGCGAAATGCGGCAGCGACACGATTTTCCGAAACGGCGCACCCTCGCTGCTTGCGATCCAGACGCCGAATTTGCTGTCCATGCTTCCGGTAATGGCCAGCGCGCCGTCCGGCGCGAAATCGGCGCAATGGCTGGTCAGGCCGCTACCTGCTGCAAGCGGCGTGGGAGACGAATTTGAACCGGGCTTGAATGCCAGGATCGGCGCATGGCCGCCATATGTCTCCATGGCCACATAACCGTCCGGATTGACCGACAGACGCCCGATGCCGGTCGCACTCACCAAAACCTGTTGTCTTGACCGCCCGTCCAGCGAATACGCCCAAAGAGAATAGCTTCCCAGACAGTCGCGCGATATCAGTATCGCTCTGCCGTCCGGCGTCCAATTCGGATTGGCATCGCAGCCGTTGAATTCATCCAGGATATGTTCCTGGCCGTCACTGATCCGTCTCAGCCTAACTTCACTAAGGAGGCCGCCGAGCTCGCGGACATAAGCCAGGTACCGGCCATCCGGAGAGAAAGCACCGGGCTCGTCGCCAAGTGTGTTTCGCGGTGGATCGGTGAGAGGCACGGTCTTTCCGCGCGCTATATCGAACCGGAAAAGACGGGTCCGCGTGCCGGCTGAAAGACTGTCGGCATAGATCAGCGCATCGCCCGATGGGTCGAAGGTGAGATCAGTCCTCTCGGCGGAGCGACATTGGCCCAGTTGATGGGACAGCCCCGACGGAATCTCCATCTCCATGATCCGACACGGATGGCCGTCTTGAAACACGATGTAGGCGATTGCAGTGCCATCCGGTGCCCACGCCGGCGACGTTGCATCGAATTTTTCATGCGTCAGCTGGATGGAAGAATCGCCCTTGAAAAGGCGCAGATAAATCTGACGGCTCGTCAGGTTCGGGCCCGCGGAGTAGGCAAGCATCGTACCGTCAGGCGAAATCGCGGGATATCGCTCGATCAGCGATGTGCCGATGAACGGTTGATGCGATTCCGCGACAATCCAATCGCGTGACGCATCGGGTTTGAAAAAATACCATGACGCAGCCGCGACCAGGATGAGCGCGCATGCCCCCAACGCAGCAGGCCAAAGCCAGGGCAGGCTGTGTCGCTTCGCTGCAAGGGCGGAGGGTTTTTCGACTGCCGGCGACGGCGGCGGCTCATGAGACGGCTTCGTCACTACGCGCGGGTGCAGGCGATATCCCACGCGCGGCACCGTTTCGATCTCGAAGGCAGGCGGCGTCGTGAGCGCCGCCAATGCGCGCACCTTCGCGATACTGCTGTTGATCGCGTCGTCACCAACCAGACGGCCGCCCCAGCACAGTTCGATCAGGCGATCCCGGGAAACCACCTCCGCATCCGCGTGGACGAGCGCGACCAGCACCTGCATGACGCGCGGCTCGACAACTTCACGGCGTCCCCCGGCGCTCACTTCGCGCAGAGAAGGCCGCACCGACAGGCCGCCCAGCGCGAAATCGGCTTCGGCCCCGATATCGAGAGGCCGTGACGCGGCCAGCTGACGCGGAAGCTTGTTCATCGGCAAACCACACGGTTCGTCGGCGATCCGCAAGCCTTTGAACAGCCTTGATATCTTTTGAAATGACGCCGTTGCCGCTCCAATCGCGGGACGACACGGAGTGTTCCGTTTCGCGCATTTGCCGATGCAAAAGTCGTCGCCATTGCCCCTCCGCCAGCCTCTGTCTGGCGCACGCGGCACTTTAGCAGCGGCTCCTCCGCGGGAAAACATGCGGAGCGGCAATGCGCAGGCGGAAGTGTCCGGTCGCGAACGGTTCCGATGGTCGGGCCGGAAATCGAAAGGATACTGTCGTGAAACACATCTTTCTTACGGCGACCGCGGCATTCGCCCTGGTCGTAAGCGGAATGTCCGCCGAAGCGGCGTGCGGTTCCCAAACCAGGAACACGGGCAGCAAGACGATCAAGCTGCCTCACGAGTTCTTCAACCGCGCCGGCAGCCAGCGCAACGGTTCGTCAATCGTCGGCCTGTGGAAAGTCGACTACACGGCTGGCGGGAACCCGGTCTATACCGGCCTTGAGCAGTGGCACAGCGATGGATTGGAGTGGGAATTCGCCGACATCCCCACGATCACCGGCGATGTCTGCATGGGCGTGTGGAGCGGCCACGGCCGCAAGGTGAACCTCTATCACACCGGCTGGACATTCGACTCGAACGGCAATCCAAACGGCACGATGATTCTGACCCATGAGGACAAGGTGTCGAAAGACGGCGAAAGCTTCAGCGGCACGTTCGATCTGAAGTTCTTCGACAGTGACGGCAACCTGCTTCAGGAAGTGACCGGCGACGACAACGGCACGCGAATCGACGCGCCGTAAGCACATCATGCCTTGATGGCGAAAAACGCGCCGGTTCCCCTGGCGCGTTTTTCTTTCAGTTTTCCGGCACGCTCTGCTTCAGGCGTCCGCCGACACGCACGGGTTCCACGCGCTGCGCCAACCCGCGCGCGTTTGTCTCGATGAACACGCCGCAGAGCGTCGCGGGCCCCGTCGCGGGCGCGTAGCGCGCGCCGCTGATCTTCTTGATGAAGCGCTGCACCGGCTCGAACTTCTCCATGCCGATGACGCTGTCGTAGTCGCAGCATGCGCCGGCGTCAGTCTGATAGGCCGTACCGCTCGGGAAGATCTGCGCGTCGGCGGTCGGCACGTGACTGTGCGTGCCGACGACAAGGCTCGCGCGCCCGTCGCAGAAATGACCCATGCCCATCTTCTCGCTCGTCGCCTCCGCATGCATGTCGACGACGACCGCATCGGCCGCGTCGCCGAGCGGACAGGCGGTCAATTCCTGATCCACCGCCGCGAACGGATCGTCGAGCGGGTCCATGAACACGCGCCCCATCACATTGACAACGAGGATGCGGTGGCCGTCGCGCGTCTGATACAGGTTCGCGCCCTTGCCAGGCGTCGCGCGCGGATAGTTGCGCGGGCGCAGGATGCGCTCCTCGCTGTCGATGAAGGTGAGAATTTCCTTCTGGTCCGCCCAGTGATTGCCGGTGGTGATGCAATCGACGCCCGCGCCGAACAGCTCGTTCGCCGTCGAGCGCGTCAGCCCGAAGCCACCGGCCGCGTTTTCGCCGTTGGCGATCACGAAATCGAGCGACAGCTGCTCGCGCAGCCTCGGAACTTCCGCCACGACCACGTCGCGCCCGGGTTTCCCGATGATGTCGCCGATGAAGAGAATGCGCATGGATTTCGTCTAGCACCGCTCAAGGCTGACCGCAAAACAGCGTTGTCAGTATGGCGCGACGCGCCACACGCCGCTCAGCTTGACCATTTCGTTGCAGACGAAGGGGTCGGCAGGACTTTCGAGCCCAGCGCTGCCGCCAAGTTGTCAGTGCGCAGGCGCGGTGCAGGGGAACGTCTTCTCGAGCGTATCGAGCAATACGGACGATACGGGATCATCTTCCAGCTTGTCATTGGCCGCAACGGCGCGGTGCACCATGTCGGCAAGCTGCGAGCCGGTGAAAACCAATGTCGAAGGCTGGCAATAGAGCCTGCTTCCCGCGGGCAGGCGCGCATTCGTGATGCGAATGCCCTCCTCGATCGCGGTAATCTTGGTTTCCGCGAGCGTCACGCCGTCATCGCTGGAGTCGAGTTGCAGGAACTGCTTGGCGGTCGCGTCGGCGCGCGCGGGCATGGCGGCGGCAACCATCGCAACACAGGCGAAGGACAAGGCGAGAAAGCGCGTCATGAGGCACTCCGGAGCTTCCCCGATCCTACGCTTTCGCCGTGGCGAAAAACAGCGCACTCAGATGAAGTGCCGGACACCTTTCTCGGTGATCACGGCATCGAGCGGATGGTCGTGCGCGTGGCTGGGCAGCGTGTCCATCTCCTGCCCCGCGAACGCGATCCCGACGGCGCGCTTGGTACTCAATGAATGCAGCGTGCGGTCATAGAACCCGCCGCCATAGCCGAGCCGCGTGCCGCGCGCGTCGAAGGCCAGCAACGGGACCAGCAGGACATCGGGGGTCACGGTATGCGCGTTCCCGGAGGGCTCATGCATGCCGAACGGATGCACCATCAGCACATCGCCCGCGCGCCATTCGCGGAAATGCAACGGCGACTTCTTCGCGACGACAACCGGCAACGCAAGCCTGTGCCCGCGCGCGGCCAGGGTGTTCGCCAGCGCGCGCGGATCGGCCTCATCGCCCATGGGCCAGTAGAAAGAGACAATCGTGTCTTTCGCGGCCGCGAGCGCATCCGCGAACTCCGCGATACGCAGCGCGAAATCGGGGCACGCGGCCGCCGACGCCATGCGCCGCGCCCGAGCCTCGTCGCGAAGTGCCGCCTTTTCCGTCATCGCCCGATTGGACGTCGCGCATGCGCAGAGCGCAAGACCGTCATACAATAACACCCTTGTGAGCGGGGACGCGGACCATCCGCGCTACCATTCTCGCGTATCGAAGGGAAAAAACGCATGCCCAGTCTCGCGATCATTTTTGCCGCCGCCGCCATGGCGGCCGCACCGCCGGCGCCCGCGAAAGCATCCTGTGCCGGTGCCGAATACCATCAACTCGATTTCTGGATCGGCCAATGGAATGTCTATGAGAAGGACACCGGCAAGAAGTCCTCGACGAGCCGCATCGAAAGCGTCATGGGCGGATGCGGGATCGGCGAACACTACGAAGAGCCCGGCGATCCGAGCGGCCCTTACGCCGGCACGAGCTACAGCGCCTATGACCGCGGCGACGGCAAGTGGCACCAGATGTACATCGACACCAACGGCGCGGTGGAGTGGTTCAGCGGCGAACTCGACGACGGCGACATGGTGATGGAAGCGCCGGGCGCCAACAACACGCTGCGCAAGATGGTCTACCGCAAGCTCGAAGACGGCTCCGTCGAACAGATCGGATCCGCCTCCACCGACTACGGACGGCACTGGAAACCGCTGTACGATTACATCTACAAAAAGGAATAAGTGGACGGGACCAAGCACACCGTTGGAGTTTGGATCCTCACGGGCCTGCAAGTGCAGGTGGGCGCCATATGACCCGGACCACGATCCAGGCCAGGGACAGCTCCCGGTGAGTACCATTAAGGCCCCTGGGCATCGCTATCCTGACGCGAGGCACAGTACCCGTCCGCCTCTAAAGTAGGCTTACCCCCACTGGACTGCAACGACTCTCGTACCTAAGTGAGTGTTCCAGCCGCCTTTCACCCGGAGAAGTCACCATGACTGCCAGCGTTAAAGAGATGATGGAAGCCGCCAATGCCGCGGTTCCGAAGATTTCGCCGGACGAAGCCAAAGCGATGATCGCGAAAGGTGACGTGCTCGTCGTCGATGTCCGCGATGCGCCTGAAGTGCAGGCAAGCGGCAAGGTGAAAGGCGCTGTGAACGTCTCGCGCGGCATGATCGAATTCCGCGCCGATCCTGGCGTGCCCTATCACGATCCGGCCTTCACCAAGGACAAGACGATCATTCTCTATTGCGCCTCGGGTGGGCGCTCCGCGCTCAGTGGCAAGGTGCTGAAGGATATGGGCTACGACCGCGTATACAACATGGGCGCGTTCAAGGACTGGGCGGCGTCCGGCGGTGACGTCGAGAACGTCTAAGCCCCGGGCATGGCCGGGATCGCAACGGAGCGTTCATTTTCGCAGGCGGCTTTCCAGCCATCGACGAAATCGGGCAACGGCTGACCTTTCACCTTCGCCATGATGGCGCCCACGAATACGACGAATTCCGATCCGAAGGACGGGCCGACAATCGACCATGCGGCACGGAAGCCCGGTTCCTGACAACGCCAGGTCATCACGCTGACAAGGCTTTTGTGATGGGCGTCGTCGACCGTGCCACCCTTGTGCTGATAGAATTGCTCTTCATACCCTGACACCATCGGATACCAGACGTAGAAATAGCGCCAGCTCTCGAGACGATTGAGCGATGTATCGCCCGCGTTGGCGCGCAGCACGACGTCGAGAAGCACGGGATCGCTCGCGAGCGGCTGGAGATAGGTGTTAATCGCAGCGGCGCGCGCTTCATGCATGGACGCGAGCGTGGCCTTCGATGCCTGACGGACTTGCACCGCGAGATAGACCAGCGAGATCAGCACCGCGATGCCGCTGACAAAACTGCCAATATTGGCGAGATCCGACAGACTCATTCTGCTCCCCTTGCAGATGAACCAGCCCGAACGCTACGCGGCCTTGAGCTTCTCCACGATCCGTTCGACGCGCGACGCGACCTCGTCGAGTTCGAGCGCCCCGCGCGCGTCGGCTTCCTCCGCCCGCGCGGACATGGCCTGCGCTTCGGCGGTCGCCGCCGCGAGACGCGCTTCGAGCTCTTCAATGCGGATGTCGTATTTGTTGGCGACGGCTTCGAGCTCGCTCACCTGGGATTCCAGGGAAGTGCTTGCCGCGCGCTCCTCGGCTTCGCGTTTGGCTTCGGCGATCTGGGCTTCGGCATCCTGGCGCATTTCGTTGACGCGGGCTTGCGCGTCATGCGCAGCCTGCGCGGCAAGTGCTTCCAGTTCGGCGATGCGGCGTTCGGCATCGCTGAGCGCCTGGGCCGAGCGTTTCTCCGCATCCTTGATCGCGTCCGCCGCCTGCTTCTCCACTTCGGCGGCGTGCGCTTCGGCAGCTTCGACCGCACGCGCCGCGCGCTTCTCCGCCTCGGCGGCGCGCGCATCGAGATCGGCATGCGCGCTTGCAAGCTCCTTCGCTTTCGTCGCATGGCCATGAACGCGGCCGCGCGCTTCGAAGAACTCGTCGGTGATCAGAACCGCGGCCATCAGGATCAGCTTCTGGTCGCCCACCTGCCCGACCGATCCGGTCAGCTCGCGGACTTTCTCATCGACATGGGCGGCAAGCTCTTTCAGGTGCGCTTCCTCGCCCTCGTCGCAGGCGATGGTGTAGGCACGGGCATTCACCATGACGTTCACGAGAGGCATGGTCGTTTCCTTCTAGCGGCCGAGCGCCGTCCGTATTTCACCGATGGCGCCGTCGAGACGGTTCTCGATCTCTTCCGAAATCTCGGTCAGCGCCTGTTGTTCTTCCTCGAGTTCCGCGATGCGCGCGAGCAGGCGGTCGCGTTCCTGATCGGCGGCATCGAGTTTTGCCTTCGCCTCGGCCAGTTGTGCGCGCAAATCCGCCGCATCGTCGCGCGCACGATCCAGCGGAACGAGCCCTTCCTCCAATGCGTTCAATGCTTTGGTGAGGCGTTCTGCCGCGATTCCCAGTTTATCCATCGCGCACCTTTTGTTCGCGTCGCGCCAAGACCTTAGGCCCGGGGTCCAAAGCGGGTCGGCGCACTATCATTCCAACCCTGTGAGGTATTGTTCCAAACCCTTGACGGGCCAGCCCGCCGGTCGCTAACGACACCTCACGCGGCACCGAGACACGATTCATGGACCTCACGCAAGCAAATCCGCCGCAAACCCCGGAACAAGTTCGGGTTCGCACCCTCGCCAATGCGATTCGTGCACTCTCGATGGATGCGGTCGAAGCCGCGAAATCGGGCCACCCCGGATTGCCGATGGGCATGGCGGATGCGGCGACGGTTCTATTCTCGAAATTCCTGAAATTCGATCCGGCCGATGCGCATTGGCCCGACCGCGATCGATTCGTTTTGTCGGCCGGTCACGGCTCGATGCTTCTCTATTCGCTCCTCTATCTCACCGGGTACCCGGACATGACGATCGAGGACATCAAAACTTTCAGAAAAGTTGGGAGCCCTTGTGCCGGGCATCCTGAATACGGCCACGCCGGCGGCATCGAGACGACGACCGGTCCGCTCGGCCAGGGAATCGCGAACGCGGTCGGCATGGCGATTGCGGAGCGCCACCTGAATGCTCGCTTCGGCGATGCGCTGGTGAACCATCGCACCTATGTCATCGCCAGCGACGGCGATCTGATGGAAGGCATCAGCCACGAGGCGATCTCGCTTGCGGGCCATCTCAAACTCAATCGCCTGATCGTGCTGTTCGACGACAACAACATCTCCATCGACGGCCACATCTCGCTTGCGGACTCGACGGATCAGATCGAGCGCTTCCAAGCTGCGGGCTGGAACACGATTCAGGTGAACGGCCACGACGCGGCTGAAGTTGAACGCGCGCTGAAGTGGGCGCAGACGAGCGACAAACCTGCGCTCATCGCCTGCAGGACGATCATCGGTTACGGACTGCCGACGCGTCAGGGCACGCAGAAGGCGCATAGCGATGCGCCGGGCGCGGAAGAAATCGCCGGTGCGCGCAAAGAACTAGACTGGCAATCGCCGCCATTCGTCATTCCCGACGACATCATGGCCGACTGGCGCAAGATCGGTTCGCGCGGCGCCGCGGCGCACGACGAATGGAAGAAGCGCCGTGCGTCATCGTCCAAGGCTGCAGACTTCGACGCCGCGATGTCGGGCGATGTGCCCGGTCTGGTCGCAAGCGATCTGATCGCGGTGAAAAAGAAGGCGAGCGAAGACAAAGCCTCCGTCGCCACACGCAAGGCGTCCGAAGCAGCGCTCGATGCGATCAACGGCGCATGGACCGCGACCGTTGGCGGATCGGCGGACCTGACGCCATCGAACAACACCAAGACCAAGTCGATCCATTCGATGACGCCGGACGATTACTCTGGCCGCTATATCCATTTCGGCATCCGCGAGCACGGCATGGCAGCGGCGATGAGCGGCATGGCACTGCATGGCGGCATCGTCCCCTATGGCGGCACGTTCCTGACGTTCTCCGACTACTGCCGTCCGTCGATCCGCCTCGCGGCGCTGATGGGCATCCGTGTCGTCTATGTCATGACCCACGATTCCATCGGCCTCGGCGAAGATGGCCCGACGCACCAGCCGGTCGAGCATTTCGCGGCGTTGCGCGCGATCCCGAACCTGCTTGTCTTCCGCCCCGCCGATGCCGTCGAGACGGCCGAAGCCTGGCAGATCGCGCTGACCGAAAAGGCGCGACCCACGCTTCTGATGCTATCGCGCCAGAACCTCTCGACCGTGCGCACCACGCATACGGACGAGAACCTGTCATCCAAGGGCGCCTACGAACTCGTCGGCGACGCGGGCGCGAAGGTCACATTCCTCGCCACCGGCTCGGAAGTCGAAATGGCCGTCGCCGCGCGCGAATTGCTGAAGGCCGAGGGCATCGCCGCACGCATAGTCACCATGCCGTGCTGGGAATTGTTCGAGGAACAACCGGCAACATATCGTGACTCGGTTCTCGGACCGGGCACGGTAAAAGTCGCCATCGAAGCCGGTGTAAGGCTCGGTTGGGATCGCTATATCGGACCCGACGGCCAGTTCATCGGCATGCACTCCTTCGGCGTCAGTGGACCCTACAAGGACGTGTACAGACATTTCGGAATCACGCCGGAAGCGGCTGCTGAAGCAGCGAAGAAGGCGTTGAAGAAATAATCCTCCCCCGTTTACGGGGGAGGTGCTCCGCGCGGCGGAGCGGAGGGGGACACTCACCCCCCTCGCCGCCTTTGGCGGCACTCCCCCCGTATCCACGGGGGGAGAGTGAAACGGGCAGTTGAAGGAGCGAATGACATGGCTTTGCGGGTTGCGATCAACGGCTTCGGCCGCATCGGGCGTCTTGTGCTGCGCGCGATCGTGGAGAGCGGGCGCCGCGACATCGAAGTCGTGGCCGTGAACGACCTCGGACCCGTCGAGACCAACGCGCATCTGCTGCGCTATGACAGCGTGCATGGCCGCTTCCCGGCCAGCGTGAGCGTCGATGGCGAGTACATGATCGCCGCCGGCCACAAGATCAAAGTCACCGCGATCAAGAACCCGGCCGAGCTGCCGCACAAGGATCTGGGCGTCGACATCGCGCTCGAGTGCACCGGCATCTTCACCTCGAAGGAAAAGGCGTCGGGCCACCTCGCCGCCGGCGCCAAGCGCGTGCTGATCTCCGCACCGGCCGACGGCGTCGACAAGACGATCGTCTATGGCGTGAACCACGACAAGCTGACGAAGGACGACGTGATCGTCTCCAACGCGTCGTGCACGACGAACTGCCTCGTGCCGGTGGCGAAGGTCATCCACGACACCGTCGGCATCAACCACGGCTTCATGACGACGATCCACTCCTACACCAACGACCAGCCGTCGCTCGACCAGATGCACAAGGACCTCTATCGCGCCCGCGCGGCAGCCTTGTCGATGATCCCGACCTCCACCGGCGCGGCGAAGGCTGTCGGCCTCGTGATGCCGGACCTCAAGGGCAAGCTCGACGGCGTGTCGGTGCGCGTGCCGACGCCGAACGTGTCGCTGGTGGACCTCAAGGTCGTCTGCAAGCGTGCGACGACGGCGCAGGAAATCAACGACGCGATGAAGGCCGCCGCCGCCGGCCCGCTCAAGGGCATCCTCGGCATCGTCGACGCACCGCTGGTCAGCCACGACTTCAATCATGACCCGCATTCGTCGAGCTTCGCGCTCGATCAGACCAAGGTGATGGACGGCACGTTCCTGTCGATCATGACCTGGTACGACAACGAATGGGGCTTCTCCAACCGCATGTCCGACACCGCGGTTGCGATGGGCAAGTTGATCTGACCTGAGCGGCGTTACGGCACGATCTTGAACAACGTGCCGTCGCCGTGCTTTCCGCCCTCGGCTGTCGTGCCGTAAAGCGTGCCCGAGCCATCCATGAGCAGCGAAACGGCGAAGTAGCCGTCGGTGCAGTTCGCCTTGGCGCAGAAATTGTGCAGCACCTTGTACGTACCGTCCGGACGAAGCGACCAGACCGTGCCGCCGTCGAATTTGCCGCCGAACATCGTCGTCGAATACAGCGTGCCATCCGGCCCGATCACGATGCCGGTGATGGGATATGCGCCGTCCCGGCAGAACTTCGTGACGGGATCAACATGGGCGCAAAACCGGTGCAGCACCTTGAGTTCCCGCGACGCCGTAAGCTCGTAGATCGTGCCGCAGCCAACATACACGCCGCGCGATGCCTTCAGGGCGTCGCTGGTCAGGCAGCCACCGTCACGGCCACCGAATTCCGCCGTTCCATAGAGATTGCCGTCGATATCCCTGACCGGACTGCCCGTAAGGCCAGCGCCATTTCGGCAAAGCGTTACGCTTGGATCCGCTTTCTTGCAGAACGTGTAGAGCGTCGTCGCGACACCGCTCGTCGATACCTGGTAGACCGTGCTCCGCGCGCCGTAATCCACCCACCCAGTCACACCGTACAGATTGCCGGCAGCATCGCAGGTGACGCCCGAGTTCTGCGGCGTGTTCGGCAACGGATAAGACGAAACGACAGAGCCACCCGGAGAAACCGCCACCACATTCTTCTGCGAGAAGTTCGTGGCGTAGAAATTGCCGGCCGGGTCGTTGCAGAAGCCGAGCGACACACCGGCATTCAGGGTTGCGACCTGGCTGAGCGCTCCTTCCGTCGAAATTTTGTAGAATCCGCCACCCCAGTCCGTTGCGTAGACGTTGCCGTCCGTATCCCGCGACATGCCGGCCGTGAACTGGCCGCCCAGATTACCAAAATCCGTGAAGTGTCCGTCGGCGCTCCAGCGAAATACCGCCATCGGACCGCCTGACGTTCCGCCGTACACATTTCCAGTCGGATCGATCAGCCCGATCAGCGGATTGACGCCATCCGTACCGTTGAAATCGTGGAGTTTTGTGAACGTCGCAGCCTGCGCCGCGCCGAACAGCGCAACCGTCATGCAAAAACCCAGCAAAGATGTCGATCGAACACGCATAGCCAGCCTCCAGCAGAATGTTCGCAATTATCCACCGATGATTGTGTCGCGATTGTGATGCAAAGATGCGGAAAACGCGACGCCGAACGAGGGGCGTGGCGGCCATTGTGCTCAACGGCATCGTCGACGCGCCCCTGGTCAGCCAGGGCTTCAATCATGACCTGGTACGACAACAAATGGGGCTTCTCCAACCCGCATGTCCGACACGGCGGTAGCGATGGGGAAGTTGATCTAGGCACGTAAGGAACGAAGGTCGCCGCAGCGCTTAAGCGCCGGGGCGATCTGCTTTCTTCAATGGAGCTTTGCTCCGGTTGGCAGAGGGCGGCCTTCGTTCTCGATCGCTGTCATCGCATCGACGACGCGCTTCCAGAACCGCGCTGTCTCGATGTCGCCGTCGCGAAGATGAGCAGCAATTTCCTTGGCCAGAGATATCCGGGCGTCCGCGCCGAACTGTGCGCGCATTCCCTGAGCAATCACAACGATTTCGCCTAGCGTTGCCATCTTCGACTCCTTGGTACTCGACACTCTCCCTCTATGAGCCACCCCGACTCGCTTGTTGTTGTGTGCATAAGGCTATGCATTAACCAATTTTGAACCAGTCAGGGGAATTGCGTATGCGCAGAAAAAGCGATGTTTTGCTGGCTTATCGGCGACTTGCCAGCGCATTTTCCACGCGCCGATCGGGCACCAGCCAGATCAACGCGACCAGCGCATAGAGCGCATAGGAAATCACCGGCAGATAGAACGCGGCTATGACACCGGACAGATACAGAACCGGCGACAGCTTGGCCTTGAGATCTTTGCCGACGGCGCTCTTCAGCTGCGAGCCAGCGCCCTGTGCGTGGATGATCACGCGCTCCATCAAGAGAAACGCGATCGCACACATGAACAGAACGGCGCCATAGGCTGCGGCAGGCCCCGCCGCAGAGCCGTTCTCGCCAACCCAGCTTGTCGCGAACGGCAGCAGCGATAGCCAGAACAGGAGATAGAGGTTGGCCCACAGAATCCCGCCGTTCACCTCCGGCACCAGCTGAAAGAAATGGTGATGGTTGTTCCAGTAGATGCCGACATAAATGAAGCTGAGCACATAGCTCAGAAACACAGGCCACAACTCGAGCAAGGCATGGATATCGGTGCCATGCGGCGCCTTCAGTTCCAGCACCATGATCGTGATGATGACCGCGATCACGCCATCGGTGAACGCGGTAAGCCTGTCGCGATCCATGAGCCCTCCAAACGAAGGGCCAATCTATGGGCAGAGCCGCCTCTTTAGAAGGGACTACCCTGCGCCGCCTGGCGGCGCGCGATCTGGGCCGTCACGTCGCGGGCACGATGCAGGATATGTGTCAGGCGCCCGCGCTCGTCGAAGACCGGCGCATTGACGGTCTGCCACCAGCGCGTGACGAACTTCCCATCGCCATCGCGAAGATCGAAACGATGCGGCCTGCGGAAATCCGTCTTCTGGAAATCGAGGACGCGCTCCATCGACGAGACGACGCCGGCCACACCGGCTTCGGCGTCATCGCACTCTTCATCAGGGCATCCGGGAAACACATCGAAGAGATTGCAGCCTATGAGATCGTTCCTGCACGTCATCGTGGCTTCGTAATAGGCTGGATTTGCGCCAACCATCTTGAGATCCGGGCGCAGCAGCAGACTTGGCAGCGCGGACTCATCGAGCATCGTCACGACCTGCGCATCCCTCAGCTGGATATCGCGCGGATCTTCTTCCGCCTTGATCGCCCGGATCGCCGAAACGACCCTGTTCCAATAGGCGGCGGCCTGGTCATCGTGTTCGCGTTTGTGCGCCCGGGCACGCAGCGCAATGATTTCGTCCGCGCCGGGACCCAGCTGGTCGAGCAAACCTTTGGCGGTGGATACGATTTCACCCAACGAGGGCATCGCGGCGGCCTTCGGAATGGTTACCGCGCGAGAATGGCTCGCAGGTACGCCGCCTCCCAGTCAGGAAAAATCCCTATGCGACATCGTATTGAAAATACAGGGAAAATTAACCTTTGACGACACGTCTGGCGCGGAACGCGACCGGATCCGGTTCAAGATTTCGGCAACGGCGCGTAGATCGCGAGTTTCAGCGCCGGATCGTCATTGGACTGAAATGTCGCATATTCGAAGCGCAGCACTCCGGCTTTGGGATGGCTCAGCGTTTTCTTGCCTGACTTCACACCGCGAATGTCATGCGCCGCCCACCATTTTGCGAACTCGGGACTGCCCTCGCGCAAGCGGCGCAGCAGGTCGTTGAACGCGGGATCGCCGGCCCACAGATCATAGGTCGCGCGGAATTGCGCGATCATGCGACGCGCCTCGTCTTCCCAGGACGCGCCAAACATCCGCCGCACGCGCGGATTTGTCAGCGCGTTGAGCAGAATATTGCGATCGCTTTCGGCGAGGCGACTGAACGCGAAGATTTTGTCGGCCGCGTCATTCCACGCCAGAACATCCCAGCGCCGCCCGGTGATATAGGCCGGTTGATTGAGTTGTCCGACCACGCGCAAAAGAGTGTCAGGCACCGTCTCCCGCACAAACGCCGGCATGCGCGATTTCTGCGTCAGCGCACGAAAATGGGCATGTTCGGCTTTGCTGAGACGCAATGCACGCGCCAGCGCATCGACCGTCGCAACCGAGGGACTGACGCTGCGCCCCTGCTCCAGCCGTATGTACCAATCGACACCGATGCCGGCGAGTTCGGCCACCTCTTCACGCCGCAACCCCGGCGTTCGCCGCCGCCGTTCCTTCGCGCCATGCGGTTTTGGCCTGAGCCTCTCGCGCCGCGAGCGCAGGAAATCGCCAAGTTCGTTTCGGTTCTGGTCCATGGTGGGTTCGTTCAATCCTAGGATAATACCAGGCCTTAATACCTCGCGCGGATGCTGCCACGATGGCGTTCTCAAGAAAAGGGATGCCGATGAAAGCCGCAATTCTGAAAGCCTTCGGTTCGCCGCTTACCATTGAGACGATCCCCGATCCTGTGCTCGGCACCGGCGAAGTGATCGTCGATGTCGTAGCCGCCGGCGTTCTTCCCTATATGGGCGAGGTTCTGCGCGGCGAGCGGAAATACATGCTCGCGTTGCCCGCTGTGCCCGGCGCCGGTGCCGTCGGCCGCGTGCGCGCGATCGGACCGGATGCGACGCGGCTGAAAGTCGGCGACTGGGTTCACTGCGATCCGACTGTGCGGTCGCGCGACGACGCGTTGACGCCGGACATCACATTGCAGGGCCTGAGCGCGCGCGGCGACGGCGGTCTGCACCTGCAAAAACATTTTCATCATGGTTCTTACGCCGAACAGATGCTGTCACCGACGGAGAACGTCTATCCCATTGGCGATGTCGATCCGGCAGATGCAGGACTTTGGTGTTCGCTGCCCCTGTTTCTTGTGCCGTATGGCGGGTTGCTCGCCGCCGATTTTCAGCCGGGACAAACACTCTTGGTTAGCGGCGCGACCGGCAATTTCGGCAGCGCTGGCGTCGCCGTTGCCCTGGCAATGGGCGCACGCTGCGTGATCGCGCCGGGCCGCAATCAGGCGATGCTGGCGGACCTGACACGCCGCTTTGGCTCTCGCGTTCGCACCGTTACGCTCACCGGCAACGAAGCCACCGACATTGCCGCGATGAAAAGCGCCGCGCCGGGGCCGATCGATTGCGTGCTCGACCTGCTACCACCGTCCGCTGGCGTAGCACCGGTGCGCGCCGCGGCGATGACGGTGCGCGAATACGGCACTGTCGTCTTGATGGGCGGCGTCGGGATGCTGGGTGGAGACGATCTGGCACTCCCTTACCCTTGGATCATGCGCAACAACATCACCATCCGCGGCCAATGGATGGCGCGGCGGGAGGCAAACACCAAGATGATCAATCTCGTGCATTCGGGGTTGCTGGACCTCAAGCAATGTGAGGTTACGTCCTTCGCACTCGACGACGCCAACGCCGCGATTGCGCACGCCGAAGCACGTGGCGGACGGTTCAAAAGAACCGTGATCTGCTCCTAGAACCGCACCGACAGATTCACCGCGCCGAAACGGTCGGGTTGTTTCTGGGTCGCGTATTCGCGCGAGCGGAAGACCTGGGTGAAGGTGAGCTGGAACGCGCGGAAGGTCAGCGCGGCACCGACATTGATGTCGCCGACGAGGTTCAGCTTGTCGACGCTACGGCTCGGCTCGAAGCTGTTGCCATCGAGAAAGAGATTGCGCCCGATAGCGCGGCCATCGACACCGGCGAAGATATAGGCGCCGATGTCGCCGGTGGGCTCATAGAATCCCGAACCCGGCAGACTCGGATCGATGCGCAGCGGGCCGTAGTCCTTCGGCAGATTGAATCCGAGACGCGCCATGCCGCCGACATTGACGTAATCGTAGATGTTGCCGATGGCGATGCCGTAATGCGGCTCCGCATCGAAGAACAATCCGAACACCGACTGCGGCGGGATGAGTTTCATGCTGCGCTCGTACTGGATGATAAGGCCCGGCTCGTCACGCAGCTGCGTGGACCAGCCCTGCGGATCGGTGTCGTGGATGATCGCATGGATGAATTTCTGCGAGTCCTCCGCGAGCGACGCGGGGCCCACCATGCCGAGTGTGATCTGAAGCTGGTCGAGATCGTTTTCGTTGTCGTCCACCAACCCGAATGCGCCGTAGAGAAAGCCGGCATAGGGCCGCGCACCCGGCGGCGGGTTCGGGTTCTTCAGATTGTTCGGCGTGAAGATGTCCTGTCCCAGCGCATAGCGCGTGCGCACATCGCCGGTCTGCGCGAAGAACGGCAGCCAGCGCGCCCAGCGCACCGCCCAATCCGGCGTGTCCTGCGGCGCGGTCGTGTAGCCGATGAGGACACCATTAGTGTAGTCGTGGTCGGTGTTATCGAAAATGTCGTTCTCGAACAGAATCGAGAGCGTGCCCTTTTCGGTCCCGTCCGCGGCATGGGCCGGCGCGGCAAACCACAGCGCGGCCGTTGCCGCCAGAATCGCGCGGAATTTCATGGATTTCCCCCTCGGTCGTTCCATCGCAAACGCGGCATTCAGTGCTTTGTTCCCTGCTTGTCGTAGGGGCTTTCTTTCCGTATAGCTCCGGCCGATTTCAGCTTTGCAAAGGGGTCTCCGTGGCGGCATTCCGGACGCTTGATGACGTGGACGTTAAGGGAAAGCGGGTGCTGGTCCGCGCCGATCTGAACGTCCCCATGGCCGACGGCGTCGTTACCGACACGCTGCGCATCGACCGCCAGGCGCCGACCATTCGCGAACTCGCCGAGAAGGGCGCACGCGTGATCGTGCTCTCCCACTTCGACCGGCCGAAGGGCAAGGTCGTGCCGTCGATGTCTCTCAAGCCCATCGCCGCGCCACTCGCCAAAGCTGTCGGCCGCGATGTCGCGTTCGTCGATGATTGCGTCGGCGACGTTGCCAAGGCTGCCGTCACGAAGCTGAAAGACGGCGAAGTTCTGCTGCTCGAGAACACCCGCTTCCACGTCGGTGAAGAAAAGAACGACGCGGATTTCGTGAAGCAGATCGCCGAACTCGGCGACATCTTCGTCAATGACGCATTCAGCGCCGCGCATCGCGCGCATGCGACGACCGAAGGCATCGCGCATCTGCTGCCGTCAGCGGCCGGACGATCGATGGAGAAAGAACTCACCCATCTCGATAGGGCGCTCGGCAATCCGGAGCGTCCGGTGATGGCGGTGGTCGGCGGCGCGAAGGTGTCGACCAAGATCGAGCTGCTCGAAAACCTCGTGAAGAAAGTCGAGACGCTGGTGATCGGCGGCGCGATGGCGAACACGTTCCTGCTCGCCGAAGGCATCGAGGTGGGCAAGTCGCTGGTCGAGCGCGATCATGTCGAGACAGCGCTGCGCGTGATCCATCTCTCCACTGAAAGCGGCTGCGCGATCATCCTGCCGAGTGATGTCGTCGTAGCCGAAGAATTCAAGGCGCACGCGAAGCACCGCACGGTCGGCGCGCGCGAAGTCGGCAAGCACGAAATGATCCTCGACGTCGGCAAGAAAAGCATCGCCGAATTCGCCGAACGTCTCGCCACCACGCGCACACTGGTCTGGAACGGACCGTTCGGCGCGTTCGAAACCGCGCCGTTCGATCACGGCACCGTTGCTGCAGCCAAACTCGTCGCCGAAGCGACCAAGGCCGGCAATCTTCTCAGCGTCGCCGGTGGCGGCGACACCGTCGCCGCGCTCAACCACGCCGGCGTCGCGGACGATTTCACCTACGTCTCCACAGCAGGCGGCGCGTTCCTGGAATGGCTCGAAGGCAAAGAGCTTCCGGGCGTCGCCGCACTCATGAAATAGGCAGGGATAGAAACAATGGACATCCAGGAACTGAACCGCATCGCCAATGCGATGGTCGCCAAGGGCAAGGGCATTCTCGCGGCGGACGAAAGCTCCGGCACGATCAAGAAGCGTTTCGACGCGATCAACGTCGAGAACACGGAAGCCAACCGCCGCGACTATCGCGAGTTCATGTTCCGCACACCGGTGATGAAGGACCGCATTTCCGGCGTCATCCTGTTCGACGAAACCATCCGTCAGAAGGCGAAGGACGGCACACCGCTGGTCGAGATCATTGCGGCCACCGGCGCGGTCCCGGGCATCAAGGTCGATGCAGGCGCCAAGCCGCTGGCCGGTCATCCGGGCGAGACGATCACCGAAGGTCTCGACGGCCTGCGCGAGCGTTTCCAGGAGTACCACAAGCTCGGCGCACGCTTCGCCAAATGGCGCGCGACCTACGACCCGTCCGGCGGCAAGCCGTCCGAGTATTGCGTGCGCGCAAACGCGCAGGCGCTCGCGCGTTACGCTGCGCTGGCGCAGGAGAATGGCATCGTCCCGATCGTCGAGCCCGAAGTGCTGATGGACTACGACAACGACATCGACGTCTGCGCCGAAGTCACCGAATGGGTTCTGAAGGAGACGTTCCAGGAACTCTACAATGCGTCCGTGTTTCTCGAAGGCATCATCCTGAAGCCGAACATGATCGTGCCCGGCAAGAAATCGCCGAAGCAGGCGAGCATCGAGGAAGTCGCCGACTACACCGTCGAAGTGCTGATGAACTGCGTGCCCGCGGCGGTGCCCGGCATCGCGTTTCTCTCCGGCGGCCAGTCGGACGAAGACGCGACCGCGCATCTGAACGCGATGAACGCCGGTTACGATCTCCCCTGGGCCCTCACCTTCTCCTACGGTCGCGCGCTGCAACACGCACCGCAGCACGCCTGGAAGGGCAAGGCCGAGAACGTCCCCGCCGCCCAGGCAGCGTTTACCCATCGCGCCAAGATGAACGGTCTCGCCTCGACAGGTGAGTGGACGCAGGCGCAGGAGAAGGCGGCGTAGTCTCGCGACACGCCGTTACATCCCGGTAATGATTGGAGCCGGCGCTGTCGCTTGGAAACAAGTGCGTGTCGCTCCAGTCCAAGACGCTTTCAGACGCTCCGACTAGGTTCCGGCCTCTACACGGAATCGGAGCAGAAAATGCGTAAGTACAAACTTGCCCTCGCCATCGCTGCGAGCGCGATCCTATTCGTCGCCACCGGCGCAATCGCCAAAACCAAGATCATCGTTTTCGACGCGCCGGGCGCAGGCACGACGCATGGCGATGGCACCAAGCCCTTCGGCATCGCCAAAGATGGCACCATTGCCGGCCAGGTGACGGACTCCTCGAACGTCTTTCACGGCTTCATCCGCGCGCCGGGCGGCACCTTCACGAGTTTCGACGTGACGGGTGCAGGTACGGCGTCCAGCCAGGGCACGTATGTGCAGGGGATGTCTTCAGACGGGCATATCACCGGCTACATCGTCGCCAGCAACGGCAGCAACCACGCGTTCGTCCGCGCGCCGGACGGCACGACAGCGACATTCGACGCGCCGGACGGTACGAGAGGAACCTTCGCACGCGGCGTAAACGATTTGGGTGACACCGTCGGCTACTACACCGACATCAATAGCGTGTCGCACTGCTTCGTTCGCACCGCCGGGGGAACGCTTACGGAGTTCGACCCGAAGAGGAGCACCTCGTGCAGCGCCACCGACATAACCGACAAGGGTGTGATCGATGGCAGCTACGCCAGCACCAAAGGCGTCCATAGCGGGTTTGTTCGCAAATCAAATGGAAAGATCACGACATTCGTCGGGCCGGACGCGACGATGACAATCACCGAGGGGATGAACAACGCGCAGGACGTGACGGGGGAATACGTCGACGCCGCATCGGTCGCTCACGGTTATGTCCGCGACCGGAAAGGCAATGTCACATCGTTCGATGTCCCGGGCCAGGTCGGAACGGTCGGCTTCGGCGTTGCGCCGGACGGAACGGTCTGCGGCTGGACTGCCGACAGCAAAACGGTGGGCCACGGCTATGTCCGCACGCCCGACGGCACGATAACCGTCATCGACGCGCCCGGCGCCGGAACCGCAAGCGGCACTGGCACGCTCGCCATCGGCGTCAATGTAAAAGGCTGGGTTACCGGTTTCACGGTCGACAACAACAACGTCGTCCATGGATTCCTGCGCAAGTAAGCGCGTCGCGCTACGCGCATGACCCGATATAGGCAAGAGCTTCTCTAAGCTCTTGCCTATTGTGGCAAGGACGGCTTCTGTACTCCCTTCACCGGAGCCGTCCTTGTCCTGCCGCCTTTATCTCATCACGCCACCGAAACTTGAGCCCCGCGCGTTTGCCGAAGATCTGAAACGCGCACTCGGTGCTGGCGATGTCGCGAGTCTTCAATTGCGACTGAAAGATGTCGACGACGACGAGATTGCGCGCGCCACCGAACTCCTCATGCCCATCGCGCAGAAGCACGATGTCGCGTTCATCCTGAACGACCGGCCCGATCTCGCGGCCTCGCTTGGCTGCGACGGCGTGCATGTCGGACAGCAGGACGCGACCTATGCCGAAGCGCGCGCCGCGATGGGGCAGGACCGCATCGTCGGTGTCACCTGCCACAACTCGCGCGACCTCGCCTTCGAGGCCGGCGAAGCGGGCGCGGACTACGTCGCGTTCGGATCGTTCTTCCCGACCGCAACCAAGGACGTGCAATTCACCGCCGATCTGGAATTGCTGCAGTGGTGGGCGCTGAGCATGACCGTCCCCGTCGTCGCCATCGGCGGCATTACGGTCGAGAATGCGAAGCCCCTGATCGACGCCGGTGCCGATTTCATCGCAGTGTCAGCGGGCGTGTGGAGTTACGCGCAAGGTCCGGCGGTAGCCGTGAAGGCATTCAACGCTCTGTTCTGATGTCATGCAGATAGCGTGACCATGCCCCAACCTATAAAGTCTTTCTTATCGAAATCGAAGCCATCCGAAATATCTTTAAGTTCACGCGCGACGGCCAAAAAGACCGACACTGCATCTGGGTCGCCTATGGCTCGCCCCACCGTGCGAGAACGCAGCAACAACCGATCATACTGCACCTGGCGATAGGCAAGCGGCTCGTCTTGCTGAAAAACGTCCCATTCGCCGTGGCCCGCACTTTTGACGCGCTTCACTACCGTCCCACTCACCGGTAGAAGGGCTCGGAGTTCTTCGTTCTGATCGTCATAGTCGAGTCTGAGGCGCATGTACGCATCATCGCCTGATGGAGCGTTTGCTACCACCCCTGTCGCGACAGCGGCCCGGGAATTGAATATGCTACTCGCGGGATTTTGAATCGGTTTGAGGGTGAAGGGCGAGTTTCATGCGGCACAAGCGGCGAGTAAACCCGGAGACGCATGAGGAACTCGAGCATCGCATCCGCGAGCAGTTTCCGGCGCTCTACATCACGCTGGTCAGCGTCCTCGTCGGCCTCGCGCTCGCGGATCTCGTGGCGGAGGCGCGCGTGCGGATGGTGCTGTGGCCGCTCGACCTCGACACGCTGCGCACCTGGGGCGAATTGACCGCGAATTTGTTTTCGGCGCTGTCGGCGTGGACCGTGTATGCGCATCTCGGCATCTCGCGCCGTCGCATCCCCACCTTCGCGGATTCGCTGATCGCCTTCAGCCTTCCGCTCTTCATCCTGATCCTGAACTCCTATGTCGGCGTCTCGCCGATGTGGAAGTGGCTTTATCTCGCCTCGGGCTTCCTGGTGTTTTCGCTGGCGACCACGTTGTGGAATTTCCGCATCCTGCGTGAGGAGACGGAATTGGCCAGCTTCCATCATCTGAGCCGGATCACGGGCTATCCCATCGTCTTCATCACCGGCATTCCGTTCTATGCCGCCGCGGGCTGGGCGGATCAGCACGGATATCTTTCGCCACTGATGGAGACGATCGTCGCCTGGATTCCGGCACCGTCCGCGCTGTTCACCAGCTTCATGTTCCTGCGCGAATGGCGCGCCGCCATCGACGCCACACACCACGACAACACGAAAAATCGCCCGTAAACGGGACGCTTCCGCCGGGGATGACAACCGGGTTCTGGGTTGCTAGAACCCGCCCGCTCTTTGAACCGACCGAACAGAAGGACTGCGTCCGCCCGGGCGCCGCATTGGTCTCAAGTAGCGAAGCGATAGACCAAAGGAATTCACATGGCCAAGATCAATGGCAACGAAATCAGCCCCGGCAAGACGATCGAATACGATGGCGGACTCTGGATGGCGGTCAAATCGGTGAAGGTGAAGCCCGGCAAGGGCGGCGCCTACAACCAGGTCGAGCTCAAGAACATCCTCAACGGCACCAAGCTGAACCAGCGCTTCCGCTCCGACGAAAGCGTGGAAGAGGTCTATCTCGAGAAAAAGGACTTCCAGTTCCTGTTCGCCAACGGCGACATGCTGACGTTCATGGATCAGGAGACCTACGACCAGATCGAGCTCTCCGTCGAATTCGTCGGCGAGGACCAGGCGCGCTTCCTTCAGGATGGCATGAAGACGTTGGTCCAAATGTATGACGGCAAGCCCATCGGCATCGCGCTGCCGCAGAACGTGATCCTGACCGTGACCGAGGCCGACCCGGTGCTCAAAGGCGGCACGGCGTCGCCATCGTACAAGGGCGCGATATTGGAGAACGGGATGAAGATTCAGGTCCCGCCATTCATCGAGGCCGGCGAGAAGATCGTCGTCGCGACCGAAGACGGCTCCTATCTGCGCCGCGCCAACTGATGGCTTATATCTCCCCTGCCCTGAATGTGATGATCGCTGCCGCGCGCAAGGCCGGCAAGCCGCTCATCCGCGATCTGGGCGAGCTCGAAAATCTTCAGGTCTCGATGAAGGGCCCCGCGGATTTCGTCACCAACGCCGACAAGCGCACCGAGAAGATTCTCATCGACGAACTCACGCGCGTGCGTCCGGGCTACGGTTTCCTCGCGGAAGAGAGCGGCACCATCGAGGGCAAGGACAAGACCCACCGCTTCATCATCGATCCGATCGACGGCACGACGAACTTCCTGCACGGCATTCCGCATTTCGCGATTTCGATCGCGCTGGAGCGTGAAGGCCAGATCGTCTCCGCCCTCGTCTACAATCCCGCGACCGACGACATGTTCGTCGCCGAGAAGGGCCATGGCGCGTATCTGAACAACAAGCGCCTTCGCGTCGCCGCGCGCAAGACGCTCGCGCACGCGCTGATCGGCACCGGCTTTCCCTTCCACGGCCACGCCGAGGACCGCCACACGCGGATGCAGGCTGAACTTGCGACCATGATGCCCGCGACGTCCGGCCTGCGCCGCATGGGCGCCGCATCGCTCGACATCGCCTATGTCGCAGCAGGACGCTTCGACGCGTTCTGGGAACGCGGCCTCGCGCCGTGGGACGTGGCCGCCGGAATCCTTCTGGTGAAGGAATCGCAGGGCGTCGTCAGCGATCTCTCCGGCGGGCAGAACATGCTCGACGGTGACATCCTCGCCGCCAACGAAGCGCTGCATCCGCTGCTACTGAAGACGTTGAAAGCGGCGAAGTAGCTTTTGCGAAACTTCGCCGCTTCAACTCATTTGGCCGGGCAAAGAGTCTGATAGGCCGCGTCGATCATCGCGATAATCGTGCTCGTCAGAAGTCGTAAGGGCAACGGCAGACTGGGCAGCAGCGATTGCAGGATGGGCTTGGCGATGGGCCAGTCTCTGCAGAAGACATCCTTTACGCCGGCCGGACTGAATGCGGCCAAGCGCTGATCGGCGCCCTGCTCTTCCAGGATTTGGGCCCAGCGGACCATGATCGCCCTGGGTGTCACTATCGGATGCGCTCATTGAAAGCTCCTTTGGCTGTGTGCCCAAGGAAGCTAATGGCGTAGACGAAAGTGAGCCGTGACGGTCGTCACGGCTCACCCTCATCTAATAAGATTTATCCCGGCACGAACGAATACGTGCAGAGCTTGTTGCCGTCGGGATCGCGCACATAAGCGGCATACGCCGTCGGCGTGAAGCTGCGTGGGCCGGGAGGGCCTTCGCAGGTGCCGCCATTGGCGAGCGCTTTCTCATGAAATGCGTGCACCGCGGCGCGGCTGGGCGCGGCGAAGCTCACCGTGCCGCCGTTCGCGTGCGTGGCAGGCTGGCCGTTTCCAGGTTTGGTGACCATGAATTCCGGCCCTTCCGTGCCCCACAGAGACGCGTTGTCCATGTTCATCACGCGCTTGACGCCGAGCGGCGCCAGCGCCGCGTCATAGAATTTGCGCGACCGTTCGATGTCGTTGGTACCAAGAACGATATGCGTGAAAATCGCCATTTTGCTTCCTCCTTGTTTGTTGTTTTTCTAAATCAGAACACCACCACGCTACGAATACTCTTGCCTTCGTGCATCAGATCGAAGGCGTCGTTGATCTTGTCGAGCGGCATGGTGTGCGTGATCAGGTCGTCGATATTGATCTTGCCGTCCATGTACCAGTCGACGATCTGCGGCACCTGCGTGCGGCCGCGCACGCCGCCGAACGCGGTGCCCTTCCACACGCGGCCGGTCACCAGCTGGAACGGACGCGTCTTGATCTCCTGACCCGATCCCGCGACGCCGATGATGATGCTCTCGCCCCAGCCGCGATGGGTGCATTCCAACGCCTGGCGCATCACATCGACATTGCCGATGCATTCGAATGAGTAATCCGCGCCACCCTTCGTGAGTTCGACGAGATGCGGCACGAGATCGCCCTTCACATCCTTCGGATTGACGAAATGCGTCATGCCGAATTTGCGCGCCAGCGCCTCGCGCGCCGGATTGAGATCGACGCCCACGATCATGTCCGCGCCGGCCATCTTCGCACCCTGCACGACGTTGAGGCCGATGCCGCCGAGACCGAACACGACGACATTCGCGCCGGGCTCGACCTTCGCGGTGTTGATCACCGCGCCGATGCCCGTCGTCACGCCGCAGCCGATGTAGCAGACCTTGTCGAACGGCGCGTCTTCGCGGATTTTCGCCAGCGCGATCTCCGGCAGCACCGTGTAGTTCGAGAACGTTGAACAGCCCATGTAGTGGTGCACCATCTTGCCGCCGATGGAGAAACGCGAGGTGCCATCCGGCATCACACCCTTGCCCTGCGTCGCGCGGATGGACGTGCAGAGATTGGTCTTGTGCGAGGTGCAGCTTTTGCACTGCCGGCATTCCGGCGTGTAGAGCGGAATGACGTGGTCGCCCTTCTTCAGCGACGTCACGCCGGGGCCGACATCGACGACTATGCCTGCGCCCTCATGCCCGAAGATCGCCGGGAATAGGCCCTCCGGGTCCGCGCCGGAGCGCGTGAATTCGTCGGTATGACAGATGCCGGTCGCCTTGATTTCGACCAGAACCTCGCCCTCTTTGGGGCCCTCGAGGTCGACGGTCTCGATAACCAGCGGGTCGCCGGCCTTATAGGCCACGGCGGCTCTCGTTTTCATGGCAATCCTTTCACGAAAATCCGGGCGGAGAATAGGCTATATCATGTGGATTTGCAGGGGTTTGCGCAATGTTGAGCCGCGCGGTAGGGGTGTCTATTGTCGCGGCGCAGAGAGAGAATCGGCCCCTTGGTGAAATCGACCATTTTTGCTTCGGCGCTCCTCGCAGGCGCGACGCTCGGCCTGCCCGCCGCAGCACAGACCTATGACAATGGCGATGTGATCGTGAACCCGCAGGCCGTCGGCGGGTCACAGCTCCTGCTCTATCCCGGCGGCAGATACGGGCGCATCGTGCATCCGTTGCTCCAGCCGGGACAGGCCGACCCGAACGCACCCATCCATCTGCACATGCCCTATCCGCACAAGCGCGTGGTGCATGTCGCGAAGGCCAAGCCGAAAACGCAGACCGCGACTGCGACGCCACCCGCACCGCCGCAGCAGCAGCAATCTTCTCCGCAGCAGGACATGCTGACCTACGGCCCGATCCCTGGTGAGAGTGCCGCGGCGATGCTGCCGTCATCACCACCGGCGAGAAAAGTCGCGAGCGCACCGCCTAAAGCACCCCCACCAGTGCCGAAGAAGACTGTCGTCGCACAGAAGCCGCCGCCCGCGTCGCCGAAACAGTCGCCGCCGCCGAAGAAGACGGCCGCCGCCGCGCCCCAGCAGGTGACATCCGATTTCAGCTCCGGATTCTTCTCGAACGTTCAGTCGGCCCCGGCCGCTGCGCCGCCCCCGCTTGCAAAGCAAACGAAGACCGCGTCCGCCGAGCCGGCTGACACCAGAGGACTGAGCAAGCGCAGCTCGATCCCGTTCCCGCCCGGCGCCGAAGAGCCCGCGCCCGAGGTTCTCGACACCGTCAAGACTGTCAGCACGGAGCTGAACAGCGCGCTGTCGAACGGTTCGGCACGTGTCGAACTCGAAGCCTTTGGCGGCAAGCCGAACGACAAATCGTCGGACGCGCGGCGCATCTCGCTCAAACGCGCGCTGATCGTGCGTCAGCTCCTGATCGACGAAGGTGTGCCGTCTGAGCGGATCGACGTGCGCGCGATGGGCGGCGCCAGCGAAGGCTCGCCCGACCGCGTGGACATCTTCCTCAAGGCCTAGGCACCATCTCGATGTCGCGCGCCTCGCGTCCGGCGAGCGTGAGCACCGCGATGGCGATGGCGGCCGCAACCGCGACGCTGACAAGGGCGATGGAATAGTTGCCGCCCTGGCGCTCCGCGATCCCAGCCTGGAGTACCGCGTTCGACGAGGCGATGAAGTTGCCGAGCTGGTAGACCGTGCCGGGAAACGTTCCGCGCGCATCGGCGGGCGACAGCTCGTTCAGATGCGCCGGGATCACGCCCCACGCGCCCTGCACGAAGAACTGCACCAGGAATGCGCCGATGGCGAGCATCACCGCGGTTTCGGAATATGCCCACAGATAGGTCATCGGAATGCACAGCAGCGCCGCGATCACGATGGTGCGCCTGCGGCCCCAATACTGGCTGAGCGTTCCGAACATCAGTCCGCCCAGCATCGCGCCGATGTTGTAAGTGACCGCGATCATGCCGACGACATGCGGCGTGAATTTGTGCTGCACCTGCAGAAACGTCGGATAAAGATCCTGCGTGCCGTGGCTGAAGAAGTTGAACGCGGTCATCAGGAGAATCGCATAGAGCGCAATCTTCCAGTCGCGCTTCAACACGTTCAGCACCGTGCCTGTCTCGGAATACTCGGGTTTCCATCCCGGCGATTCCGGCACGTTACGACGGATGTAGAAGATCAGCAGGGCCGGCACGATGCCGACCATGAACAACCCGCGCCAACCGATGCTGGTGTAGAGCAATCCGTAGACCACTGACGCGACGAGATAGCCGGTGGGATACCCCGATTGCAGCAATCCCGAAACAAAACCACGGGATTCCGGCTTGACGGTCTCCATGGTCAGCGACGCGCCGATTCCCCACTCGCCGCCCATCGCGATGCCGAACAGCGCGCGGATGACGAGGAACGCAATCAGGTTGGGCGCGAACGCGGTCGCGAAACCCAGCACCGAATAGAGCGCGATGTCCGCCATCAACACCGGACGGCGCCCATACTTGTCGGCAAGCCGTCCGAAGATGAACGCGCCGAGCGCGCGGAATGCGAGCGTCAGCGTGATTGCGAGCGCGACATCCTCGCGGCCGACACCGAATTCTTTCGCCACATCCTTGATGACGAAGACCATGAGGAAGAAATCGAACGCATCCAGCGTCCAGCCGAGATAGCTCGCGACCACGACGTGCTTCTGCGTCGAAGTCCAGCCTTTCAATGCGCCCATTGCCATCCCCTGTCCCATTGCGAATGCGAGTGCGGATCAACCACGAAAATGGCCGATTGCGCGAGTTTGCACAACGGCTATGGTCGCGCATCCAAGAGAGAGTGCCGCGTATGAAGCACATCGCCACCAGTGCAACAGCCATCGCCATATTCGCTCTGAGCACGGGAAGCGCGAACGCGACCGATCCAAACGCGGGCCAGGCTGTCGCCATCGCGATCCCACTGGTGGCGGGCGGTGTGGCATTGGCGCACGATTGGGATTGGACCGGCGCCAAGGAACTCACCATCGATACCGGCCTGACGGTTGGAACGGCTCTTCTGTTGAAGCAATTCGTGCGTGAGCAGCGGCCCGATGGATCGAACTTCCACTCGTTTCCATCCGATACCGCGGCGCTCGCCTTCGCGCCGGCGGCGTTTCTCTGGGATCGCTATGGATGGGAATATGGCGCACCGGCCTATCTCGCAGCCGGCTATGTCGGCTATGAGCGCGTCAATTCCAAACAGCATCACTGGTGGGATGTCGCCGCGAGCGCCGCGATCGGGTGGGGCTACAGCCGCCTGATCACGACGCGCTACACGCATCGGCGCTTCTACACCAACGTCTATGCCAACTCCGACGGCGTCTACGCGGACTTCACCTACCGTTGGTAGGCTGCGCAACATTTGCGGTGGCGCGCGCGCGGAATTCTTCCGTCGTGTTGGTCAGCGGATAGAGCTGCGACGGTACCGGCACACCCAGGAATTTGCACAGCGGTCCCCAGCCATCCGGCGCATCGAACACCAGAAGCTGATCCGGCGGCACTTCGCGTTTCACCTCGGCGGAATTCTGGCGATAGACGGCCAGCACATGCTCCTTGTCGAAGCGGTTGCCGAAGGTCTTCTCGATAATGACGCGACCCATTTTTCGCTGCGCCGCGCGAACGGGATCGAGCTTTGACGCATCGACGTCGCGCAACATGAAATCGAAGATCGTGCTGGTGATGCTCTTGTACCAGGCTTCTTCCGGACGCTCAGTCAGGATCACTTTGCCACTGGGGTTCATCGCCAGCAGCTCGCGCCAGAAATAGCAGGACGGCCAGTCGACCGCGGCCTGATAACCGGCAAGAAGTTTCTCCCAATCGATATCCTCGCCCAGCGCAGCCGCTTCCCAGGCTTCCGAATGGCCGGCGTGCGTGAACACCTCGACCATGTGATAGCACGGTGCAAAGCCCAGCATTTCGAGCGCGATTTTCAGCGAGTGTGTGCCTGTGCGTCCGAAACCGGCGCCGATGACTTTCAAATTCATGTTTGTCTCCCCTGCCCGCATGGTGGCCCAGACGCGCGCCGACCTCAAGCTTTGCCGGCGTCCGATAACCGGTCGACAGTCCGCAGCGGCGGAAACAGTTTCATCCAAAGCGCGACGACGCCAAGCGTGCCTAGCCCACCGATGACCACGGCAGGCACTGTCCCGAACAACGCTGCCGTAAAACCGGATTCGAACTCGCCGAGTTCGTTCGATGCGCCGATGAAAAGCATGTTCACCGCGCCGACACGGCCGCGCATCGCATCCGGCGTCGCGAAATTGATCAGCGCCGTGCGCACGAACACGCTGATCATATCGGACGCGCCGGTGACGAACAGCGCGACCAGTGAGACGATGAAATTCGTCGACAGTCCGAACACGATCGTCGCCGCACCGAACAGCGCCACACAACCGAACATGATCGCACCCGCGTGCTTGTCGATCGGCTTGTGCGCCAGCGCGAAGGCCGTCACCGCCGCGCCGACCGCGGGCGCACTGCGCAGCGCGCCCAGCCCTTCCGGTCCCGTGTGCAGGATATCGCGCGCATAGACCGGCAGCAGCGCCACCGCGCCGCCCAATAGAACCGCGAACAGATCGAGCGAGATGGCGCCGAGAACGATCGGCCGGTCGCGCACGAACCGCACACCTTCGATCACGCGTTCGAGCCGCGATGCGCCCGTCGCGGTGTGTTCGGCGCGGCGCCCACCAAGCGTGATGATCAATACCGCCGCAAGAAGGAAGCAACCCATACAAAGTCCATAGGTTGCGACGGGGCCGACGAGGAATAAGAGTCCGCCCAACGCAGGACCGGCGATCACTGCCGTTGTGAATCCCGACGAATTGAGCGCTATGGAGCGCGCGAGTTTTTCCTGCGGCACCAGGAAGGGCAGCAGCGAACTTCCCGCCGGGCCCGAGAAACCACGCGCACAGCCGAACAGCACCAGCACGCCATAATACGGCAGCGCGTTGTGCGGCATCGTCAGCGAGAAGAACATGAACAGCGCCGCGCAGATGCCCTGCATCGTCAGCGCCGACGCGAACACGCGGCGCTGATCGTAGCGATCGGTGATCTCGCCGGCCGGCAATGTGAGCAGAAACATCGGCGCGAACTGGCACAGCCCAACAAGACCGAGCGCAAGCGGGGTGCGCTCGATGTCATAAATCTGCCAGCCGATAGCGACCGACTGCACCTGCATCGCCACCGTGGCGACGAAGCGCCCGGAAACAAAGCTCCAGAAATCGCGGCGGCGGTAAATCGTGGGATCGGACGTCGTGTCGGTCATGCGGCGCGGCGCGTCATCCACTCCGCGCGGCTGATCGCCCAGATGTCGACGGGGAATTCCCTGCCCGCGATGCGCAGCGCCGAGCGTTCCGCTTTCGTCTGGCCGATGCGCTTCGCCACGGCCTGCGACGCAACGTTGCCGGCATCGATGCAGGAAATCAGCCGATCCACCGGCTGGGTCATGAACGCATAGTCCAGCGCCGCCTGCGCGGCTTCGGACGCATAGCCCCGGCCCCAATATTGCCGGCCCAATGTCCAGCCGATCTCGAGCCCCGGCCAGCCTTCCGGGTTGATCATGCCGACGCGGCCCATCATCGCGCCGTCGGATTTTCGCTCCACCGCCCATTTGCCGTAGCCGCGCAGCGCCCAGTGACCGGCGAGGCTTGCGAGCGAGCGCCATGCGTCGTTGCGCTCCTGAACGCCGCCGAGGAACGTCATCGTCTCCGGATCGGCGTGGATGGCAGCGAGCGGCTCGAAATCCTCCGGGCGCCAGCCACGCAGGATCAGTCGTTCAGTCTCAAGACGGGGAATCATCGGCCATCCAATAGCGGAACGCCGCTAGTGTAGCCAGATTTCCGTCCAGTTCGCGCCGGCTTTCAGGACGATCTTCGCCGCATCGAAATCCGGCGGGCTCATGCGCACCCAGTCGGGCTTGGCGTTGTTGGAAAAGCCATAGCGCTCGGAGGGAATTCCCAGCCAATTGAAATCGAACTTCTCGTTGCGGTTCACGTCCTGAAACATCTTCACCGCATAGGTGCCTGGCGGGATGCCGGGAAACACAACCGTCTGCACGGGCGGCGTGGCGGCGACGACCTTGTCCACGATGGGCGCGGCATCGTCCTCGCCGAACGATTTCTCGTCATAGATCGCGAGCCGGAGATTGCCGCCCCTGGGCGCGATATGATCGACCTTCACCGTCAGAACAGCCGTACCTTCCGCGCGCGCGAGTGTGGGCACAAGCAACAGCGCGCAGCCGCAGACGAACAAGGAAAGCACCGGTCTCACGCGAATATTCTAATGCAACGTGACGTCGATGGAATTGTTGCCCGGCGAGACGGTAAATTTCACATCGGAGAACGGCGGAAGGCCGCCCTTGATCTCAGGATCGTTCGAAAATCCGAACGGTTCGACGCCTTTCAGCCCCATGTCGAACTGGCCGTTCTGGTTGATGTCCTGCAGCACCTTCGCGCCATAGGTCCCCGGCGGGATACCGTCGAAAGTGATCGTCATCTTGGACCCACGGGCATGCGTGACCTTGCGCGCCACCGGCGTGCCGGCTTTCGCCGCGAAATTCGCCTCGTCATACACGCCAATGCGCAGGTCGCCACCAGCATCTGCGATGTTGTGCACGGTAATGGTCAGCGATGCCGTGGTGGGTGCGGGATCGGCGGCGGGAGCCGGCGAAACAGTCAGCGCAAGAATACCGGCAGCAAGGAAAAGCGATCTCGGGCTCATGGGCTCTTCTCGCGTTCGAGTGCAGTCAGCTTTTCTTCTGCAATGATTTGTGCATTGGCAACCAGCGTGGCTTCGTCATCGAGATCGATCTTGAGGAAGTGCCTGAGAAGGTTCGCCGGCGTGTCGTCGAATCCGTTCTGCAGCAACGCAACATAGGAGGCCGCGAAGGCCTGCGGGGAGGCCTTCCACAACTTGTAATATTGAAGCGCCAAAAGTCCGCCGTAAAGATAGTTCACATTGTAGAGCGGGTCTTCATATGCCAGCGACATCGCTTCCCAGCGGTCCTTCTGCGGCCACAGCGTGTATTGTGCGTCGATCTTCAGTGTCAGCGCGTCCAGATCGTCCGGCGTATGCAGCGGCGTGTCGTAGAATGCCTGCTCCAGCGCTGCATCCTGCGCGCCGCGGATATAATCAAGCCCTTTCACGTCCAGAAACTGTTCATCGTAATAGCGCTTCTCGGCGGGCGATGAGGCATGCGCCGCGAGATAATCAGCGAGCAACAGTTCGTTGAAGATGGCGAAAGACTCGAAGAGATAATGCGGCCCTTCCGCGTAGATCGGGCGTACATCGTTCGCACCCATCAGCGCGCGGTGCACGGCATGTCCGCCTTCATGCGCGATGACCGACATATCCTTGTAATTGCCGCCGAAATTGCCGACGAACAGCATGGACGTCACGCCCGGCGCACCGACGGAGAAGCCACCGCTTGACGCACGATGCGGCACCGCGCCGAGTGCGATATCGGTTCGTCCGTTGGCAGGGTCCAGCAGTGCGTCGAACTGCGCCTGATAGACGGGCCCCAGCTGCGCGAACACAGCGTGATAAATGTTCCGTGCGTCATCGAGCGTGCGCGGCGCGATGGTCGCCGTCGGCACACGCACATCCCACGGCTGAACATCGGCAATACCGAGTGACCGATGCAGGTCCGTTGCACGCACTGCTTCAAAGCGTTTCAACAACGCGCCATCAGCACTGACCTTCGCGATCAGCGCGCGCGTCTTCGCGGGATAGAAGCCCATCGCGAAATATTTGGCGTCCGGCGCATTGGCAAACTTGTGCAACGCGGCCTTCGCGTTTCCGGTGCTGACCGTATGCAGCAGCGCGAACGCCACATCGTCGCGAACGCGGTCGAAACCGGCATTGCGCTTGTCGAATGCCTGCTTGCGGATATCGCGATCGGGATGAACGGCCAGCACGTTGCGTTGCCGGGCGACATCGAGCGGGCCCTGCGGTGTGGTGACGGTGCCGAAATCCGCATGGGAAAGCGCCTGCTCGTAGAGTGCGTCCTGCCAGTCGCTGAGATCTGGCGAGAGCTTCGCCAGGACCTTCTCACCCGCGGCACCCGCATCATGGCCGTTCTGGCGGCGCATATCGGCTATGGCATAGGCATAGGGCTTCAGCGCAGGCGACTTGAGCAGCGCCGAGATATTTGCCGCAGGCAGGGCTGCGATCCCGCTGGCAATGAACGCGGTATGGCTGTCGACCATGCTGTCGACGTCATCTTCACCGCTGCACGCCTTGCTGTCACTTTTGTCGTCGGCGCAGCGCAGATGCAGATACGCATCGTGCCGCACGGCTTCGGTCTGGATGTGCTCGAACTGCGTCAGCGCCGCCGCCAGTGCGGGCGCCGTAGCGGTGAAGGTCTTCTGCGATTTCTCAAGATCGGTGAGTTGCTGCGTGAGTTGCGCGCGCGATGCCAGCTCGGCATCCGGCGATGCGAAATAATAGCGCGCCAAATTGGCAGATGGAGCGGCTTGCACCATTGCCGGAAAAACCACCAGTGCGGCGATCGTCAAAAACCGCCGCGCCAGACGCACAATCATGCCAGGCGAGAATCCAGGTTCTTGCATGCGTCGATCAGGCCCTTCACCGAGTCCGCGGACTTGGTCAGCGCCGCGCGCTCGTCGGCGGTGAGTTCGAGTTCGACGATGCGCTCGATGCCCTTCTCGCCAATCACCGCCGGCACGCCGACATACAGCCCCTTGAAGCCGTAGGCGCCATCGACATAGGCCGCGCACGGAAGCACGCGCTTCTTGTCTTTCAGGAAGCTCTCCGCCATCTCGATCGCGCTGGTCGCGGGTGCATAGAACGCCGAGCCAGTCTTCAGCAGACCCACGATCTCCGCGCCGCCGTCGCGCGTGCGCTGCGTGATCTGGTCGAGACGGTCCTGCTTGATCCAGCCCATCTTCACGAGTTCCGGCAGCGGCACGCCGGCCACGGTCGAGAAGCGCGGCATCGGCACCATCGTGTCGCCGTGGCCGCCGAGCACAAACGCGCTCACGTCTTCGACCGACACATTCATCTCCTCCGCGAGGAAGTGGCGGAAGCGCGCGCTGTCGAGCACGCCCGCCATGCCGACGACGTGCGTGTGCGGCAGGCCGGAGAACTGGCGCAGCGCCCACACCATCGCGTCGAGCGGATTGGTGATGCAGACGACGAACGCGTTCGGGGCATATTGCTTGAGGCCTTCGCCGACCGCCGACATCACTTTCAGATTGATGCCGAGAAGATCGTCGCGGCTCATGCCCGGCTTGCGCGGCACGCCGGCTGTGACGATCACCACATCCGCGCCCGCGATGTCGGCGTAAGAGTTCGTGCCCTTG
>DATJUS010000142.1:0-5825 GCA_035502175.1 Rhizomicrobium sp. | reverse complement strand
TGCCGAACCGCGCGGCGCAACTCAAAGCCATCGGCGAGGAGATTGCCCGCATTGCAAAGCCATTAGAGGGCAGCGCGGAACCGGCGGACATCTTCGCCTTCCGCGCCACCTGGCACAAACTCACGCAGACATCCGCGCGGCTCTCCCGCCTCGCCGAGGTGCTCGCCGGCCGCAAACCGCCGGTGCCGGTCAGCGACGATCTCGACCTGCAGCGATTCATGAAGATCGAGAGCGCGAGCCCGGAGATCCTCAAAGCGCAGCTGAATTATTCATCCCCTGTGTTCCGCTATGCGCTGCGCCTCAGCCTCGCAATGGTAACGGGCTATGTGCTGACGCTGATCTTCCCGCAATACATCCATGGCGGCTGGGTCATGCTGACGACCGCGCTCATCATGCGCGCGAATTACAGCACCACGCGGCGCAGGCGCGACGACCGCGTGCTGGGCAATCTGGCGGGGTGCGTCGTCACGATGCTTCTGGTGCGCTTCCTGCCCGGCGACGCACTCAGCGCCTGCGTCGTCATCGCCATCGGCGTGTCGCATGCGTTCGGCGCCGTGAACTATCGAGTCACGGCTTTCGCCGCCTGCATCTCCGCGCTGCTCCAGCTCCACGCCATCGCCCCCCTAAGCCAGCCGCTACTGTTCGAGCGCATCCTCGACACGCTGCTCGGCGCGGGACTGGCGTGGGGCTTCAGCTACGTCTTCCCGGCGTGGGAGTGGCGCAACGTGCCGCGCTATATCAAAGGCATGATCATCGCTGATCGCGACTATGCGGTGCAGGCGCTCACGCGCGAACCGTCCGACCAGGCGATCCGCCTCGCCCGCAAGCGCGCGCATGATATGGCGGCTGTCTTGTGTACGACCGTGCAGCGGCTGATCGACGAGCCAAATCTCGACAAGCGCGCATTCGTCGCGCTCAACGAACTGTTGGCCGCGAACTACCTTCTCGCCTCCGACCTTGCATCGATGCGGGTCCTCTTCCGGCGCCGTGCCACTGAGCTTGAGCCTGTCTCGACTGAAGAGCTTCTGGCGCAGTCACGCCAGACCGTCACGGCGACTTTCGCACTGGGCGGGGATCCAAAAGCCGCGCCCAACACGCTCTCCCGCCGCAGTTTCGAACAGCAGATGGAAAGTCCCAGCGCAAGCTTCTCACTGCGCCGCCGTCTGGTGCATATCGACCGCGCGTCCGAACGCGTGGCCGCTCTAGCGGCGCGCGCGCTTCGGGAGGCGGCCTGATTGCACCTCATACGCGCCGATGTCGGTCTTGCCACCGACCACGCGCGCGTTGCCGGCGAAATCATATGCACCTGCAACGGCACTGCCGAGGATCGCACCGACATTGCGCGCCGGGGAGCCGTTGCCGATGTTGAGATTGGGCGGCGTACCGGTGCTCACGAACTGCGGATCGGAGAATGGCGGCGAGTCCGCATCGTTGCCGCTGCCCGTCAGATAGCTCGCATATGTCTTGTAGAGATGCTTCTGCCATTTGAACTGCGCCTTGTTCGCGCCGGCAGCCGCATAATAGAGGTTGTAATCGACCAGCGACGGATCGGGTGAACTCGTCGTAAAATCGTTCAGCAGCAGGTTTTGTGCGCCCGCATAGAGAATATTGTTCTCGAACACATTGTTGGTGGCGTTGAACTGGATCTGGAATTCGCCGCTGCCGGTCTTCCGTCCATCATTGTTGAAGAGCGTGTTGCCGACCACCTGGCAATGATCCGTACCGCCCTTCTTCTTGGCATAACCGCCGATCGAGATGCCCGCGCTATTGCCGTCATAGACGAGGTTGTTGCGCGCGATCACGTAGCTCGATGTCTTGCCCTTGTGTTCGCTCGCCAATTCGATCCCGAGATCGACATTGTGGATCAGGTTCTGCTCAATGGTGATGTTCGTGCCGCCGTCGACATAGATGCCGTCCGCCGCGTACTGCTTGCCGTAATCCGGATTGCCGAACGAGGTAATGTTGTAGATCCTGTTGCCGCGGATCACACCCTGCCGCGCCTGATCGTAGGCCGGGTCTTTCGAGACCTTCTCAAACCCGATGGCGCCGATGGCAATGTTGTCGTCGTCATGGACAAGGTTGTTCACCACCGCCCAGTTCGTGACATTGCCGTCGAGCGACAACGTCTCGCTGCAACCGGTGTGGAGATTGCGCACTTCGTTGCCGCTCACCACGAGCCCATCGATGGCGGCCGGGGCCTGAGTGCCATAGACCGTGATGCCGAACGCGTTCGACGCGCACGCTTTCGGCGTCGTATGCGCCGTCGTCGTGATATCGTGGACGCTGTTGTTGATGAGTTGCACGGAGCTGCCCGCGCCGACCACGAATATCCCGATGGGCACCTCTTTTGTGCTGTTGGTCGTATAATTTCGGACTTCGAAGCCTTCGAACACGACGTAGCCGGCACTGTTGAACGTCGCCAGACCCCACTGATGCTGCGGGATGTCGAGACCGGTGCCGTCCAGCGTCGCCAGTTCGCCTGGCGCACTTGCGAAGGTGATGAAGCCGCCTGTGCTGCTCCCCGAATTCGAGAATGACACATGCTCATTGTAGACACCGCCATGCACAAGCACCGTGTCACCAGCCTTCGCGGTATCGGCTGCATGCTGCACGGTCTTCCACGGAGAACCGGAAGAGCCGTTGCTGCCGTCATTGCCATTGGTTGCGACGTAATAGGTGTTGCCGCTGGTGCTGTGTGCCAGCAGCGTCACCGTGGCCGTCGCGGATACGCTGGGATCGGCCTGCCACACCACGGTTATAGTGGCAAAAGCGGGGTTGGGCAGATTGGCCGGCGCGGTGAACTGACCGCTCGCGCTGACCGTGCCGAACGCCGCAGAGCCGCCATTGGCATTGTTCACCTGCCACGTCACAGCCTGATTGGAACTGCCTGAGACGGTTGCGCTGAACTGCAGCGTCTGGCCGATAACGACCTGATTGTATCCCGGTGAAATCGTCACCGAGACGCTCGCCCGCGCCATTGCAGGAACCAGCAATAGAAGGGTCGCAAGAACGGCGCGGGCAAATGTCATAGCTATTTTCCTTTCATCATCATGGCGTCGCGTTTTGCCTTGAACTCGCTGCCGGCTTTCCAGCCAGGCCATGCGTCGCTGTTGGCCAGTGTGTCGCCAACCATGTACATCGCCTCAAGGTCTTCGAGCGGGCCGCGAAGGTCCCAGTCTGCCTTCCACTCATCGGAGGGCTGGTGATAGTGGTGCAGCAGATAATCGTCGCGCAGCTTCTTGCCCGCTTCCTTGCCGCCATCGATCAGATCGGTGCCGCCTCCAAGGCTGATGGCCGGAATGCCATAACGGGCAAGACTGAAATGGTCGGAGCGGAAGAACCCGCCCTTCTCCGGCTCCGGATCGGGTGAGATGACACGATTCTGCGTCTTCAGCGCATCGGCGAGATAGTCTTCCAGTTCGGATTGCCCGTTGCCGCCCAGCGCCATGTCATGCGCGGGCCCCTTCGGACCGTCCGCATCGGTGTTGAAGACGCCGACGATATGGTTGCGCGGCCACAGCGGATGCTCGGCAAAATATTCGGAGCCGAGCAGGCCCTGCTCTTCCAGCGTCCAGAACAGGAAGGCGACCGATCGCTGCGGGCGTTTCTCATGTGCGAACTTCTCCGCGAGCTCGAGCACCATTGAAGTCCCCAGGCCGTTGTCGACCGCGCCATTCAGGATCTTGTCCGGTCCCGGCACGTCTTCCTTGCGGCCGAAATGATCCCAATGCGCCGAGAACCCGACGACGTCTTGCGGATGCTTAGAGCCCGGAATGATGCCGACGACGTTGCGGGTCTTGAGATGATCAATGGACGAGTGCGCATCGACGCTCATCGTCTCGCCGCTCATCTCCACAGCCTTGAAACCCGGCTTGTTCGCGGCGGCTTTCTGCTGCTCGTAGTCGAGGCCCGCGCGCTTGAACAAATCCTTCGCGGTGTCGAGCGAGATCCATCCCTGGATCGGCACCATCGATTTGTCCTTGTCCGCCGCATCGAGCCAGAGCTTCTTGCCGGAGTTCGAATTGCGCACGACCTGATAGCCATAAGCCGCGGGCCCGGTCTCATGCACGATGATCGCGCCGGCCGCGCCCTGACGCGCCGCCTCTTCGTATTTGTAGGTCCAGCGGCCGTAATAGGTCATCGCTTTCCCCTTGAAGAAAGCGGGATCCGGATTGGCGTCTTCGTTGCCCGGATCGTTGATCAGTATGACCACCGTCTTTCCCTTCACATCGACGCCCGCGTAATCGTTCCAGTGATACTCAGGCGCGATGACGCCATAGCCTACGAAGACCAGTGGCGACTTTGTGACCGTGACCTCGGGCTTCGCGAATTGTGGTGTCCAATAGGTTACCTCGTCCGGGAATTTTGGAGTCATCGCGCCCTGCGCTGTGTCGAAGGTGAAGTGCGACGCCGCACCGTCGAGCTTGATCGCGACTGCAGGTACGTTCTGGAAATATGAGCCGTGATTGGCCGGCTTCACGCCCACGCGCTTCAGCTCATCCGCGATCCACTGCGCGGCGGCTTCGCCGGTCTTGCTTCCGGGTCCGCGGCCTTCGAACGCGTCATCGGCGACCGCTTTGTCGCGGACCGAGAGATCGGCAGCGGTCAGCTCGGGGCTGGTCGTGGGATGCGACGGGTAGTCTGCAAGCGCCGGAACGGCGGCGAGCGTCAGGGCAATCGTCATGGCTGTTTTGCGTGAAATAGACATATGCGCTGGTTCCATTTTAGTGAGGCTGCGGCCATCCTAGGCGATGACTCACGCCTTGCAACCGGAGGAACGCCGCATGATCGAATTCTTCAATTCACCGGAAGGCAAAGCAGCAAAATTGCCGTTCAGCCAGTCGGTCCGCGTCGGCGATGTGGTCTATCTCTCCGGCGCACTGGGAAATATTCCCGGCACGATGGAATTGGTATCCGGGGGCATGGAAGCGGAAACAAGGCAGATGATGGAGAATATCGCCGCTGCGCTGAAACCACATGGTCTCGGTTTCGATTCGATCTTCAAGAGCCTCGTCATGCTCGCCGACATGAGCGAATGGGGCGCGTTCAACAAGGTCTATGTGCCCTACTTCCATCCAGAACGCATGCCGACACGCTCTGCCTTCGGCACCAACGGCCTCGCCCTTGGCGCGCGCGTGGAGATGGAGTGCTGGGCGCTATATAAGCGAAGGTAGCGCTTTATCTGAACACGCAAAAGTTCACTTCACGTTTTTTTGGCGGAGTTTCGTAGATCACTGCGCCGCGCATCCATGCGATTAAACAAAACCTCCAAGCCCAAGCGGCCTAGGTAAGCAGCAAACTGACTTGAGAAGATCCGGCTGCCCTCGTGAACCACCTTATTTCGCAGGACATAAAGAAATTTGAGGTCGGATTCGAGTCTTCTACTGAGGCCCGGATCGAATTTCCCTGATTTCTTTGCTTTGGCAAGCGTTCCAAGCAACCCAATTTCCGGGTGGACCAAAATATCCGGCGTCCAAGGATGCTTCCAAGAATATGCCGATCTCTTGCTATTTGCAGCCGGCATCCAACTATCTACATTGTCACCCTCTATGCCACGAAGAGGCCAACTACAGATTTCTCCAAGACTCAGGGCCATGTGCCTCTGTTGAGCCAAGCCAGACAGCAGAAGCTCCACCGCCTCATCAGTTGTATCCCGTAAATAATCCTCTGCGATCCGGCGGGTCTTCTTCCCCACAAAAACTTCGATCGCGTACCACACTTGGGCGGCAGAACCGTAGAAGTCCTCTCCCCACCCGCCGAACGAAGAGGATAAATGCCACCGAGCTGCTTCCCACCTATCGACCTCGGCTGACATTTCCTTTTTC
>DATJUS010000141.1:0-13779 GCA_035502175.1 Rhizomicrobium sp. | reverse complement strand
GCCGGCGATGGCGGTTGCCACTTCGGCGATGTTTCGAACCTGCGCGGTCAGGTTCGACGCCATGAAGTTCACGTTGTCGGTCAGGTCTTTCCATGTGCCGGCGACGCCCGGCACCTGTGCCT
Organism: Rhizomicrobium sp.; assembly: GCA_035502175.1. GTDB lineage: Bacteria > Pseudomonadota > Alphaproteobacteria > Micropepsales > Micropepsaceae > Rhizomicrobium. Next base: position 13,657 of record DATJUS010000141.1, on the reverse strand, counting down.
GGCCTCCGAGCTTGCCGTCAGTGCCCACCTCGCGCGCCACGCGCGTCACTTCGCCGGCAAACGCGTTCAACTGGTCGACCATCGTGTTGATGGTTTCTTTCAATTGCAGGATTTCGCCCGACACGTTCACGGTGATCTTCTTCGACAGGTCGCCGCCGGCGATGGCGGTTGCGACGTCCGCAATGTTTCGGACCTGTGCGGTCAGGTTCGACGCCATGAAATTCACGTTGTCGGTGAGGTCCTTCCACGTACCCGCGACACCGGGCACCTGTGCCTGACCGCCAAGCTTTCCTTCGGTGCCCACTTCGCGCGCAACGCGTGTCACTTCCGAGGCGAAGCCGTTCAGCTGGTCCACCATCGTGTTGATGGTGTCTTTCAGTTCGAGAATTTCGCCGCGCACATCCACGGTGATCTTGCGCGAAAGGTCGCCGCGCGCCACGGCGGTCGTCACCTGCGCGATATTGCGCACCTGGTCGGTCAGGTTGCCGCACATCGCGTTGACGGAGTCGGTCAGGTCTTTCCACGTACCGGCAACACCGGGCACCAGCGCCTGGCCGCCAAGCTTGCCGTCGGTACCCACTTCGCGCGCCACGCGGGTCACTTCGGACGCGAACGAGCGCAGCTGATCCACCATCGTGTTGATGGCTTCTTTCAGCTGAAGCATCTCGCCGCGCACGTCGACCGTGATCTTCTTCGAGAGGTCGCCGTTCGCCACGGCGATGGTCACCTCGGCGATGCTTCGCACCTGTGTCGTCAGGTTGGACGCCATCGAGTTCACAGACTCGGTCAGGTCCTTCCAGACGCCGGTCACTTCTTTCACCTGCGCCTGACCGCCGAGCTTGCCTTCGGTGCCGACTTCGCGCGCCACGCGGGTCACTTCCGAGGTGAACACCGACAATTGCCGGATCATGGTGTTGACGATCGTCGCGGAGCGCAGGAATTCGCCCTGCAGAGGGCGGCCTTCGACTTCGAGATTGACGGTCTGCAGAAGATCGCCTTTCGCTACCGCGGCGATGGCGCGCGTCACTTCCGTCGTCGGCCAGAGAAGATCGTCGATCAGCGTGTTGACCGACTGCTCCATCTCCGACCATGCGCCCGTGGAACGCGCAAGCTTTACGCGCTGGCGCGTCTTGCCCTGACGGCCGACGGTTTCGCCAACGCGCTCAAGCTGTTCGGCCATGCGCTGGTTGGTGGAGGCGATGTCGTTGAAGGCATCCGCGATCTTTCCGGCGATGCCCGTCCGGTCGCCGCCCATCCGCACCGCGAAATTGCCGTCGCGCATGCTCTGAAGCGCGCTCAGCAACTCCTGGAGGTCGATCCCGGTGTCGAGATGCGGGACCTTGCCATTGCCGTTGAGAACGGGCGGCGGGACGGCGCGGCGCGCCTGTTTCTGCGGCGAGTGCTCGCCATTACGGGCTTTCATGGACAGCGCTTTCTGGAGTCGCGACGGATCCCTTGGGCTGGCGAAGGCCGTGCGAATGGCAGCCCGGAGGCAGCAATCCGTGTGTTTGTGCGATGCACAACGCCCGCCTCCGCGCAGGATGATGCCCCGCCGCGTGCCCCTTGGTTTGTGGGAAACCCGAAGTTCCCCTACGCGCAAACGTCCGCCAGCGGCTTTGGTTCCCGCACCCGCGAACGGTCTAAACACATGCTTAGAATGCGGTTACAGGAAACGGGCGAATTCCTGGGACAGGAACGCGACGGGGAAGCACCGCAGCCATGACCAAAGCCTCTTCAGCCAGGAAATCGGGGAAGGACACCGGAGCGGTTGCCGCCGGGCGATGCGCATGCGGCGCGGTGGAGATCGAGATCGACATGCCGGCTTTCTGGGCCTGGCATGACCACTCAAAATCGACACAACGCGCGCAGGGTTGCGCCTATGCAACCTATGTCGGCTGCTGGCGCAGCAAGGTGCGGATCGCACGCGGCGCGAAGAGTGTGCAGGGCTATGAAGACAAGGAGACACGCGCCATAAGGCGCTTCTGCGCGAAGTGCGGAACGCCGCTTCTTTTTGAGCGCGCGCATGCGCCGAAGATGGTGAACATTCCGCGCGCATTGTTTGATACGCGCACGGGCCGCGAGCCGCGCTATCACCTTTATAAATCGGAATCGCCGGAATGGGCTTACCACGAAGAAGCGCTCGGTCCGCTCAAAGGCTATCCCGGTGTTCTGATCGAGAAGGCACAGCGCAAGAAGGTGAACCTGCCCGAAGGCATGTTTTAAAGCGTCATTCGCCGATCACATGCAGTACGACCTCGCGCCGGTGCGGCGCGCGGCGGTGCTCGAACAGATGGATGCCCTGCCAGGTGCCGAGAACCATCTCGCTTGCCACGACCGGTATCGAGAGCTGCGTCTGCGTGAGTGCCGCGCGAATATGGCTCGGCATGTCGTCGGGACCTTCTGCATCGTGGATGTAGCGGCCGCGCTCTTCCGGCGCGATGCGTTCGAAGAACGCCTCCAGGTCTTTCAGCACATCCGGATCGGCATTCTCCTGGATCAACAGCGATGCCGATGTGTGGCGGCAGAACACGGTCAGCAGGCCGGTCGCGATATTCTGTTGTGCGAGCCAGCGCGCGATCTCAGACGTTATCTCTATCAGCGCGCGGCCTGAGGTCTTGATCGTGAGCGTATGCGTCGCTTGCTGCATTGTTCAAAGCTTCCTCAGACAGGCGATGCTTAAAGCGTCGGTTCCATGAGACGCAATTGTGGCACGCTGCCACAAACATGCCTTTGTTCCCTCCGGAACCCATACACATGCGTAACGTTTTCTATGCATCCCATACATGGAGGAAACAACATGAGCATGACCGAAATGCGCGACAATGATCTGCGCAGCTTCCACACTTCGGGACTGGAAGAAACAGCCAGCAGCAAGAGCAAGCTCCTTGCGGCTGCAGCTGTGATCCTTGGCGTGGTTGCGGTTGGCGCTTACGCTTATACCTCGCACAGCCTGTTGCCGGCGAAAACGCCGACGCAGCAGATCAGTCAGCCTGTTGCGATGACCCCGCCGCCCGCGCCGGCGACGGCACAGCCCGATACGTCGACGCCTGCGCCGCAGGCCGTGACGCCGGCTCCTGAAGCGCAGACTCCCGCGCCGGACATCAAGGCCGCCGCGCCGAAAAGCGCAACGGTCACCAGGACGACAACGACGGTGAAGACGACCGAGCACATCGCCACGCATCCGAAGACGCGTGCGCCGGTCGAGACGCAGTCGACGCCGTCCGTTGCGCCGGCCGACACGACGCAGACCCCGGTGACCACGTATACGGCGCCTGTGACGACCGCGCCGGCCACGACGCCGGATCAGTCCGTCGCACCGCAGACTGCGGCCCCGTCGACGACCACGACCACGACGACTGAGCAGACGACACAGGAGCCGCAAACACAGCCGCAGACGACGCCTGACCAGAGCGTGCCGCAGTCGCCGCAGCAGTAAGAGCGTTCAGAAATGCGAAAAGCGCCTTCCTCTTTCGAGAGGAGGCGCTTTTCCTTTGCGCCGTCAGTTCTTGAGAACCGTATAGTCGCTTTCGCGAGCGGCGATGCTGCCCGCGGCAGGCATCACGATTTCCGTCACAACGGTGTGCGTGCCGCTGTTGACGATTGCGCTCGCGCGCAGATTTCCGACCACATAGTTTGAGGATGGAACGACGCCCTGCACCGGACAACCCGGCAGAGCGAGGTTTCCATCCACCAGCGCGCAGATCTGCCATTGCCCGCTGCCCGAGCCGCTGATCGCCTGAACCATCGCGGCAATCGAGATCGTGCAGCCATTGCTGTCGCCGCATTTGATCGACTGCGTATCGATCACGGTGGTCCCGGTCGGAACCGCGGTCACCACGCCGTTGGCAGAGATGGCGGTGCCGACGATCTTGTGAAGTTTCGCTGTTGCCGCTTGCGCGTCCTGCGTTGTCACGCCTGCGCACAAAGCCGCGGTGAAGATCAGTGCTTTCCCGATCATGGATGCCCCCAAGCGTCCTTCGCGGAAGAGGCTAACACCCCCGCGAAAAACCGCAACGGCACGCGTTAAGCACGTTTATCGCCGTCCGCGAGCGCAATCCTTCCGCCGCCCGCCAGCGCGAAGAAGATCGCAGGCAGCACCAGCAGGCCCGCGAGATAGAACGGCGAATTCACGCTGAAGGTCGAGAACGCGAAGCCGGATGCAAGCGGACCGGTCAGGCGCGCGAGTGCGCCGGTGGCATTGTTCAATCCCTGATACTGGCCCTGATGCTCTGCTTCGGCGTGGCGCGAGATCAGCGAAGACACGTTCGGCCACGCGACGGATTGGCCGAGGGCGGAGATGCCGAGCAACGCGACCACGCCGATGCCATGTGCGAAGGGCTGCAAACCGATGGCGATCGCGGTGAGGAACATGCCGGCCGCGAGCACGCGGCTTTCGCCGAAGCGCTCCGACAGTTTTCCCGTGAGAAAGATCTGGCAGAACGCTGCGACGATGCCGACGACCGCGAAGGCGAGGCCGACTTCGCGCGGTCCCCATTGGAAGCGCGCCGCGCTCCACAGGCCGAACACGAACTCGATGCCCATGAACGCGGAGCCGGCGAGGAACGTCACCGCCATCAACCGCGCGATCACCGGATGCGTCAGCGCACGGCCGAGCACAGCCCAGCGCGTCGGACCGTCATCGAATTCGTGATGGGGATGCGCGCGGCTCTCTTTCACGAACAGAATGATGCCGAGCGCGCAGATCGCGGCGAGACTCGATGCGACGATCAACGGAATGCGGAATCCGTCATGACCGGCGCCGGGATGCGCGAGCAATCCGCCGAGCGCGGGGCCGACGATGAAGCCGAGATTGTATGCGGCGCTCAAATAGGACATGCGGCCGGTGCGTTTGTCCTCTGGCGTGACGTCGGCGATGTAGCCCTGAATTACGGACGCGTTGCCGCTCGCCATGCCGCCGATGAGGCGCACGAGGAACGCGATCCAGATGTTCGGCGCGAAGGCGAGCGCGAAATAGCACAGGCAGTTCCCGCACACGGTGCTGATCAGGATCGGCTTGCGGCCGATGCGGTCGGACATCCGGCCCCAGAACGGCTCGCCGAAGAACGCGCCCATTGCGTAGGCCGAAAAGATCAGCGCCATCTGCCACGCCGGCGCGTTGAACGACTTCGCGTAGAACGGCAGCAGCGGCACGACGATGCCGAAGCCCACCAGATTGACGAAAATCACCGCGAGCAGCGTCGGCAGCGCCGCGGCCTGCGCGCTTTCGTCGACGGTGGGATCGGGGAGTTTCGCGTCCATGGGTCTTTGATAGAGTGCGCCCGCGCGGCGGCAAGTCCGCTTCGCGTCGCAGCATAGGGGTTCGGGCATGAAGAAGTCTGTATTGGCTGCCGCAACGGCAGCGATGTTGGCCGCCGGTGTCGCGCAGGCCGCCGACGACGCAAAGGATTGGCGCCCTGTCGATCCCGACAATCTGGTGCTGATCGGCACGAAGTACGGCGAGGTCGCCGTGGAATTATCGCCGGCCTTCGCGCCGAAACATGTCGAGCGGATGAAGGCGCTGGTCCGCGCGCATTTCTTCGACGGGCTGAATTTCTATCGCGTGATCGACGGCTTCGTGGCGCAGGGCGGTGCCGGCGAAGACACCGCCTCCACCGCGAGCAAGCCCAAGAACCCTGCGAACGAGGAAGCGTGGCCGAAACTCAAACGCGAGTTCGAACGGCCCTGGGGCCATGATGTGCAGTTCACGCCCTCGGGCTCGCCCGATCTGTTTGCGAAACAGACCGGCCATGTCGACGGTTTTCCGGTCGGGCGCGATCCGAAGAAGAAGACAGAATGGATCATCCATTGTCCCGGCACGTTCGCGTTCGCGCGCGACAATGACGGCGATACCGCGACCACCGAGTTCTACATCGTCATCGGCGAAGCGCCGCGCCGGCTCGACCGCAATCTCACCGCCTTCGGCCGTGTGCTCGACGGCCTGCAATACGTGCAGAAGCTCAATCGCGGCGACCCGGCCGTCGACAACGGCGTGATCGCCGACAAGGCAAAGCAGGAACCGATCACCTATATGAAGCTCGCGTCCGACATGCCGGAGGCGGAGCGTCCGCATTACGAAGTCATGCGCACGGACTCTGCCGCCTTCGCCGCATGGAAGAAGAACAAAAAGAACCCGGCGCCCGGCTTCTATGTCCGCCAGCCGCCGCCGATCCTCGATATCTGCCTTGCGCCGGTGCCGACGCGGAAAAGCCCAACGAAATCATAGTCATCATTAATTGATGATTATTTGATTGACATATGAGGGTGCTATGCCTATCTCTCTCCCATAGAAAGGGAGAACGGCATGGCCAAACTCACGATCGGCGTTGGCGAAGATTTTCCGGTTGAGGAAAAGCCGCGCGCCGAAGATCGCGGCTGCGAATGGCGCGATCATCATCACCACCACCACCACCATTTTCACCATCATCACGGCTCGCTGCGCGACAAGCTGCGGCGCTATTTCGGACGCGACGACGCGACCGAGCAGAAGAAAGACAAGGAATAGACATGCATCGTCATCACAGAAGCCGCCACGGACGCGGCGAGGCCACGCCGGAATCCGGCGAGCGCAACACCACGCGTGTGCAGCTCGAGTTGCCGCCGCAGGCGATGGAACGCCTCACGCGCCTGAAAGAGAAAACCGAAGCGGCGTCCTATGCCGAAGTGATCCGCAACGCGCTGCGCGTGTTCGAGGCGCTGTCGGAGGAGCACGACAAGGGAAACGAATTTCTTTTGAAGCGCAGCGACGGCCAGACCGTCGCGTACAGGATCTTCATCTGATGAACGCGCAACCCCAGACCACCGGATTCTTCAGCGACCTTCAGAACTATGTGGCGCGCAAGGGCCGCCGCGTGTGGCCGCTGACCGTGCTCAGCAAATCGCGCATCGCGCCGCGTATGGCGCGCGTCGAATTTCTCGGCAGCGATCTGGACGAGTTCGTCTGGACGCGAGGGCAGGATGTTGTGCTGGAAATCCCCGCACCCGAAGGCATTGCACGGCGTCACTACACTGTGCGTGCGCACGATCCGGTGAAGCGGACGCTCAGCATCGACTTCTTCCTCCATGGCGAAGGCGCGAGCGGCCCGTGGCTGGATGGCCTGCGCAACGGCGACGCGGTGAACGCCGTCGGTCCGCGCGGTCACACCTATTTGCGCGAGGCCGACTGGCATCTCTTTGTCGGTGACGAGACCTGCATTGCCGGCATCTTCGCGATGCTCGAAGAGCTTGGCGGCATAGCGCCGGCATATACGTTCCTCGAAGTGGGAGGCGCGGCAGATCAGTTGCCGCTCGATCCGTCCGCAAAGACCGCGATCAACTGGGTGACGCGCAGGGGCTCCGCGCTGTTCGACGCGGTGGAGAATTTCCCGCTGCCGAAGGGCGAGGGCTTTGCCTATGTGATCGGCGAGACCGCCAAGGTGCGCGCCATCCGCCACCGTTTGCTCGAAAGAGGGATTGCGCGAAACCGCATTGCGGCGGAAGGTTACTGGCGTCCCGGCCGCATCGGCGGGCACGACCACGCCTGAGGACCCGCTTGCCGCTTCGCATCGTCGATCGCCCATCGCTCAATCACGATTCCCGCAACGGCGCGCCGGTCGACATTCTGGTGCTGCACTACACGGGCATGCAGACGGCGGAAGCGGCGCTCGCTCGACTCTGCGATCCCGCGGCAAAGGTCAGCGCGCATTACACCATCGACCGCGACGGTACGATCTATGCGCATGTGCCCGAAAGCGAACGCGCCTGGCATGCCGGCGTGTCGTATTGGGCGGGGGAGCGTAACGTGAATGCGCGCTCCATCGGCATCGAGATCGTCAATCCCGGCCACGAGTTCGGATACCTTCCTTTTGCCGACGCGCAGATCGGCGCGGTGATCGAGCTCGCGCACGGAATTCTCAATCGCCATCCGATCACGCCCGCGCGCGTCGTCGGTCATTCCGATATCGCGCCGTCGCGCAAGATCGATCCGGGCGAACTGTTTCCGTGGCAGCATTTGGCGCAAGAGGGCATCGGCGTGTGGCCGAAGCCAGCGAAGGCGTCTGGCGATTTCGCCGCCAATCTGAAGGCGTTCGGTTATGGTCTTCCGCCCGATGTGGATATCGCGGAGAAGGACGTCATCACCGCCTTCCAGCGTCACTTCCGCCCGTCATGCATCGACGGCATGGCCGATGCGGAGTGTGCGTCGCTGCTCGCAGGTCTGCTGGGCCGATAGGGTCGGCGCATGACCCAAGCCATCCGCCTCGCCGACAAGCTGAATACATTCACCGATCACTGGTCGCCCAAGATCGTCAGCCAGTTCAACGGCCACGACGTCATGGTCGTGAAGGTGAAAGGCGAGTTCGTCTGGCATTCGCATCCCGACACCGACGATTTCTTTCTGGTGCTGAAAGGCGCGCTCACGATCCAGTTGCGCGACGGCGATGTGCATCTCGGCCCCGGCGATCTCTATGTCGTGCCGAAGGGCGTCGAGCATCGCCCCGTCGCGGAAGAGGAAACGCATCTTCTGCTGATCGAACCGAAGGGCACGCCGAACACCGGCGATGCCGCGACCGCCGCGATTAAGGAAGCCATCTGACGGATTTGATCGCCGTCATCGCTACTCTATAATACGCGCGCGTCAGATGGCCGGATGGCTGCTGGTCCGAAAGGACTGGAGGAAAGTCCGGGCTCCACGAAGGACACGGTGACGGATAACATCCGCCGGGGGCGACCCTAGGGAAAGCGCCACAGAAATGACACCGCCTACCGGCCTAAAGCCGCGGCAAGGTTGAAATGGTGCGGTAAGAGCGCACCGCGCCTCTGGCAACAGAGGTGGCATGGCAAGCCCCACCGGGAGCAAGACCAAATAGGGATGGCACGTGATCTGTCTTTCGGATCGCCGTCCGGGTCGGTCGCGTGAGGTGTGTGGCAACACACATCCCAGAGGAATAGCCATCTATTCCGATGAAGCCCGCAAGGGCGAAGTCGGATGGACAGAACCCGGCTTACAGGCCATCTGACGCACTTCTCAATCCGGCACGCCCGGATAGGCATCCAGAACCGGGCCAAGCGCCGCCTTGAGCGGATCGAGCCACGGCTCGTAGTGGCGCCATTGCTCCACCGCGTCGCGATGGATCGGCTGACGCACCTGTTCGGAGCTGACGGTCGACACCACGCGCCTGGTCTTGTGGAAGTCGAGGCATGCCTCCTCGAACGGCAATTCGAGATAGTCGAACAGGCGGCGCAGCTCTTTCTCGGGATCGGCGACAAGGTCTTCATAGTGCACGCGGTGCACCTTGCCCGGCATCGCGCGATCGAAATGCGCCATCAACGCGACGTAATCGCGATAGAGCTGGCCGATGTCGGAGAGGCTGTAGATGTTGTTCTGGCCCTGCTCGAAGAACTGGACGAAGTTCGAGAAGCCGCACGCCATGGGATGGCGCCGCATGTCTATGATCTTCGCGTGCGGCAGGATCAGTGCGATCAGGCCTGCATGCACGAAGTTCGCGCCCATCTTGTCGAGGAAGCGCGGCTTGCCGGTCTTGCGCTGCGGGCGCGTGGTTTCGACATAGCGCTCGCCAAGACGCCTGAGATCGATCGGCGCGATGCTTTCGATGCCGTGGGGGTAAGCGGCGCCGAGCTTTGCCTGCAACTCGCGCGAAACCATCATCAGCTCGGTCAGCTCGCGCGTGCCCTCGATCTGGCTGTGGCTCGCGAGCATCTGCTCGAGCAGCGTTGAGCCGGCGCGCATCATGCCGACGATGAAGATCGGATCGCGGCTCTCGCATCCCGCCTCCACACGCGCGCGCATCAGATCCGGCGTAAAGGCTTCACGGCAGCGCTGGACGTAGCCGGTGAGCACGGCCGGATCGTGCGCGACCGTGGCGCGGTGAAGCGCATTGCCCTTTTCATAATGCGCGAAGGATTGCTCGTAGCGCCGCTCATCGCCCAGCGCCTTGCCGAGCGCGAAATGGATCGCGACGCGATCTGCGCCGTCCGCCCGCGCCAGCGCAGTCTCCATTTCGGCTATCTCGTTTTCGCTGAAACGGAAGGTCTTGATGTCGGCGAGACTGGACCACGCCTGCCCGAAGCCGGAATGCTGCGCGATCGCCTGGCGATAGGCCCTGATCGCCTCCTCGGTCTCTCCGCCTCCGCGCAGGACATGACCGAACCTTAGCCAGCATCGGGGCGGAACGTCGCCGCTCTGCACGATCGTCCGCCACAGTGCGGCCGCGCCGTCATAGTCGCCCAGCAACTCCAGCGCCGCCGCCTTCTGTGCGCGGAATACCAGGTTGCTCGGCGTCATGGCGAGCAGCGCATCCGCCTCGTCAAGCGCGGGCTCGGGGCGGCTCACCTGCAGCAATGTCTGCGCCAGATAGAAGCGCGCGCCGACATCGAATTGGTGTTTCCGCAGATGCGCGCGCAACGCCTTGATCGCCAGAACCGGCCGTCCCGCTTTGAGAAACTGCGCCGCCTCCGGCGCGGCGGCCAGGGCACGGTCTGGACGCAGCGCTTCGGATTCGCGTTCGTAGGCCGTGATTGCCGTCAAGGGATGCTCTGTGATCTTCGCAACGCCGCCCGTGTATAGGACAGAAGCCGCGGCGGCGACACTGCGGCTATCTGGCCCTCGGGCCCAGCGGCATCAGCATCGGCACGCGTTTGCGATAGGCATCATAGTCGGGTCCGAGTTCCTCGCGCAGGAAGCGCTCTTCCAGCCGCGCCTTCATCCACAGACCGATGGTGATCACCACCGCGCCGGCGACGGCGAGCACGGTCCCTTTCAGCGCCATCGTCGCGTAGAGCGCAAGCAGGATGCCGGTGTAGATCGGATGGCGCACGATTGCGTACGGGCCGGTATCGACCACGCGGTGGTCGGCCTTTTTGGTGACCTGTCCCGACCAGAGGGAGCCAAGCCAGATGCGTGCCCACCAGCTGAACGCAAAGCCGGCAGCGATCAGCCCGATGGTCGGCCATACCGTTTTGTAGGGCAGGTACCAGAGGCGCAGCGGGCCTTCATAACCGTGCGCGGGGACGAGGAAGATCAGCCCGCCGGCGATCAGCACGATGCGATACGCGATCTCGCGGCCGATGCCGACGCGCTTCTCGACCGCGCTGCTCCAGGGCATCGCCGCGATCCAGGACAGCGCAAACCCAACCCAGAGAGCGATGACGGCGAGGACGGGTGTCATATGCATCAATCCGCTCCACGTGTGAGTTCGATCAGGGCGTGCAAGGTTGCGCGCGTATGGGCGACATGTTCGCGGCCGACTTTTTTGAGCAGCGACGCATCGATACGTTCGACGGCGGCACGGGAGATCGCAGCGGCCTCGCGCCCGCGCGCGGTGAGCGTCACCGTCAGGCGCCGGCGGTCGTCTTCATCGACCTCGCGCTTGATGTAGCCGCGCAGCGCCAGCGTATCGACGAGTTGTCCTGCCGATTGCTTCGATACGCCGAGGCTGTCGATGATCTCCGAAAGCGGCGCGCCGCCGCGGCTGATCGCGCCGATGACGAAGATGCCGTTTTTGGGGATGTCGTCGAGACCGGCTTCCATCAATGCAATGCGGATCGCGCCGCCATAGGCAAAGCGCGCCGCGCGCAACAGGGCGGCGAAGACGACGGGTTCATCGGGGCTGCGCTTTTCGCTCATGGGGCAGCGATATCGTCAATGAACTGGATAGTCAAATAACTTTACTGTTATCTGCCATGGAACTTCCGCAGAAGGCCCGCGTTCTCGCCCTGCATTTACAAGGGGGAAACTATGAGAGCACTGGAAATCATCGTCGCGCTGATCGTGGCGCTTGTCGCCTTCGTGGTTCTGAAGGTGATCGGCGTGGTGATCCACATCGCGCTGGTCGTCGCGGCTATCGGCTTCGTCGCGGGCTTCCTGATCGCGCGCATGTTCCGGCGCGATTGAGAGAACTACCAATCCCCGATTTTCAGCGTGATGCTCTTGAATGCAGCCTGAGGCGAAATCAGATGCGGCATGTAGCTGATCTTCCGGTCGCCATCCGTCAGGTAATTCGCCAGAAAGCCGGCTTTCGGATCGCCAACCACCGTCATGAGATCACGGCCGATAAGCTTGCCAAAGCTTTCGTCGTCCGAGGCCGTGCGAAATATCTGAGCGACGAGAGCGATCGCCTTATCCTGCGGGACTTCGCCGAGTTGCGCAGCGATCTTGCGCAACGCTCCGCCCTCGATGAATTTCCTCAAAGCGGCGTCGGCGCCATAGACACCTATGCCAGCCTTGCGCATTGGATGCTCGTTCTTGAGGAAAATTCCTGTCGGAAACGTGTCATCGATTTCGCTCAGTCGGTTTCCGAGAGGATCCTCAAAGTTCGAGATATGGGCAAAGAAAGACTTTCCTCGAACGAAGCCGGCAAGGGCGAGCGTCACGCGCCGGTGTGGTCCCAGCGGCCCGAACTTTGAAACCAGCGCCGCTCTCAGTTCCTCGAAGAGTTCTTTAAAATTCTTCTGTCCGGCATGCGATGTCGCGAGATAATCCACCAGCCATTCGTCTGTTCTGCCTTCAGGAAGGGTGGCCAGGCCGCAATAGGACAGGGCGAACATCGCGTCATTGCAGATGACGCACACGGTCTTGTTGGCTTTCTCATCTACGATCGCGCCGGAGAGCGAGGTCAGTCTGCGGTCCGAAACCTGGATCGCAAAGTCGTCGCGTGCCACCGAAATGATCAGCGTCATTCGCAGGTCCGTCTTTGAAACAACGAACCTAAGGATGCGGAGCTTAATGAACCTTGAAGGGCATTTTCCAATACGTCATCTACAGGTAGAATTCATGGTATCACGCTCAGCGCTTTCAGTCCCCGGAAGAACGGCATCGAGCGCCACTGCGGTTTCGCGTTCGGATTGGCGAGACGCACGTTCGGGAATGCGTCGAAGAATGAGGCGAGGGCGACCTGCGCTTCCAGACGTGCGAGCGGTGCGCCGATGCACAGATGCAATCCGCCGCCGAAGGCGACATGCGGAGCATCCTTACGCGCGATGTCGAAACGATGCGGATCGGGAAACGCTTCGGGATCGCGATTGGCGCCGCGCAGCGACGCGAGCATCGACTGGCGCTGCTTTACCGGGCAGCCGCCGACATCGATGTCGCGCGGCGCGATGCGGCCGGTGATGTCGACCGGCGATTCATAGCGCAGCACTTCCTCGACCGCGGTGTTGACCAGTGACGGATCGGCTTTCAGCTTCGCCAACTCCGAAGGATGCGTGAGGAACAGCCAGATCGCGTTGCCGATGAGATCGGTGGTGGTGAGATTGCCGCCGATGAGCAATCCCTGAAGATTGTTCGAGATCTCGCCATCGCTCAGCGGCGCGCCGTCGGCCTGCAACTGCATCATGTCGCTGACGAGATCGTCCTGCGGAGCCGCGCGGCGGCGCTTCATCAGATCGCCCATATAGGCCGACATGGCGTTGGTGCAGACGACAAGGCGCTGCGTCTCTTCTTCGCTGCGGAAGGGATTGAGGCCCAGGATGGCGCCCTCGCTCCATTCGCGGAATTCGGTGAGCCGGCTTTCGTCCACGCCCAGGATGCGCGCGATCACGTCGATCGGAACGCGCAGCGCGAACGCGTCCATCGCATCGAACTTCTGTTGATCGCGGAGCCCCGCCAGGTATTGATCGACAACCTGCTGCACCAGCGGCTTGCACCAGGCGACGCGCTTGTAGA
>DATJUS010000140.1:0-36481 GCA_035502175.1 Rhizomicrobium sp. | reverse complement strand
AAGAAGGGGATCAGCAGCAATCAGCTTTCGCGGACCTTGGGCATCACTCTCAAGAGTGCGTGGTTCATGTCTCACCGCATCCGTGAAGCGTTCAAACCGGGCCGCGCGACTCCGTTCGGCGGCGAGGGTCAGGTTGTGGAGGCGGATGAGATGTATATCGGAAACAAGCCCGCTGCCCGCAAACGCACCATGCACGACAAGCACGCTGTTATGGCTCTTGTAGAGCGTGGTGGCCGTATGCGTTCGTTCTACATGCCGGTGCTTAAGCAGGCGGACGCGCGGGACGTCGTGAAGCATCACGTCGCACCTGAGAGTCGTCTCGATACCGACGAAAGTCACCTGTACTTCGGGATTGAAAAATGGGTTGCGAACCATGAAGCGATTAATCACGGCAGCAAGGAATACGCGCGCGGGGATGTAACCACTAACACCGTTGAAGGCGCGTTTGGGCTTTTCCGTCGCGGTATGACCGGCACTTACCAGCACTGTGGCGTCCAGCACTTGCAACGCTATTTGAACGAGTTCGATTTCCGCTATTCGAACCGTAAGGCGCTCGGGATCGAAGACGAAGGCCGTGCCGTGCTGGCGCTTAAGGGCACCGCTGGCAAGCGTCTGACCTATCGAACGACTCGTGGGCAAGAAGCAAGAGCGTGATTTTCGAATAGGGCGAGATAAGCTAAGATTGATACTGGCTCTCTTGGAGGTGCCACGAAAATGAGCAAGCCGACAAAGTCTCGCGGGGAACTCGAAGCGTTGATTATGGCGGAGATTCGCAAATTTCCTGAGTGCAATAACGTTGTCAGTGTCGCAATCACGCGTCCGACAGATTCCACTTGGGATGCTGCCTTTGTTGCCGAAGGTAACGTCGCGGTATGTGCAAAGGCATTCGAGATCGCGCGAGTGCTTAGCTCCCGATGGGATTTGGCCTGAAATGCCAAAGAAAAAGCACGTCATATCCGACGAAGAGCGCCGAAAGCGATTGCGTGAGACTGCGCGCGAACTCGAAACGAGCGAAGACCCCAAAGACTTTGAAGCTGCGTTTCGCAAAGTAGTCCCCCCTAAAACCGACCCCAGTTGATACGCGCGCGCGAATGGCCGATTTTAGTTGCCAATCGCTCCATAAAAGCTTGCACTTTGGTGAGCGCGCGCAATGCTTGATGCTCATCGTATGTCGCTCGGACATGCATGACTAAATTGCGGTACTCGTCTTTGAATCCATTTAGATCGGCGCGAGCACCGCTGTAAAATTCTAAGGCTGCATCTTTCGTGGCACCGGGTCTCTTTCTTCCGATAGCGCCAATTTCGGTGTCGAGCGCCTTAATTATCTCCATCCACGAGCCCCATTCTAATGGCTTATCTTTTGGCAGTTTCAATCGGCGCTCTTTTGCAAGCGCTCGCATTCCGTGTTCGGCTATGCGCATTGAATAGAAGACCGATGCGGTCTCTTTTTGGAGGCCATAACAATCTACAGCGTCAAAAACATCGCCCGCGCATTGCGGAAATGCATCAACAATGGTCTTCCATTCATCTTTCCAAGCAGCAAACTTACGCCCTTTCTCTAAGGGATATTGATAGAAGAGATAGCGGCGCAATTCTGTAATGATCGCATTGCGCAACGCGCGCGCGCGAGTATTCAACTCAGACCACTGAGGATATTCAGCCTTACTCCATTGCCGAAGCGCTCTAATCGCAGAGCCAATGTGATCACACTCGATCCACGAAAGAAGGGCTTCTAAAAGGTCGCAGGTCTTTGAGGCACTATCTTTGCAATCGGTCAGTGCCTGCTGATCTTTCTGACGCTCAGTAGCGGAAACGCCATGCAGTATCGTCCCTTGTGGACGCTGCATGTTGTTGTGGCTCACTCGGATGAGGTTCGATAGCTCAACGAGACAGCCATTAACTCCTGAAAAGCTGAAATTTACGACCATGTCCAAAAGGCTCCGAACCCGACCGGGTTGGAAGCCGCTATGGCAGGACTCGCCGGGGATCGTCATAGACTACCCCCGGTAGGTGGGAACGCGAAGTATAATATCGCCGTCGCCATGCTGTGGATAAGTCTGCGGCGAAATATTCGTTCCGGCCACCGCCGCCGCCGCCCCGCTAACCATTTGATTTCCCTGCATACTCGAATGTGATGGACTGCCCCGTGGCGTGGCGCTGCGCGGTTCGCTAGCGTCCGCGCATGAGATTCCACACCCTGACCGCTGTAGCCCTGTTTTCCGTGGCCGCCTTCGGGCGACCCGTTCTGGCCGATGCGACGTCGGACGTGAACAGCGCGATCGATGCGATCCGCAGCCACCAATACGAAAAGGCGATCCCGCTCCTCAACAACGCCATCGGTTCGGGCAGCCTTTCGAAGGATCAATCGGCGACGGCCTATTTCGATCGCGGCTGCGCCTATCTGAATTTGGGCCAGCCGGATAGCGCGATTGCCGATTTCACGCAGTCGATCGCGCTTCGCCCGAAGAATGGCGATGCGCTCTTCATGCGCGCCAATGCCTATCTGGCGAAGGGGCAACTGGATTCCGGTATCGCGGACTTTAACGCCGCCATCGCCATCGATCCGAAGAACGGCGACGCGCACGCCAATCTCGGCAATGCCTACCGCGCCAAAGGCATGAACGATCAGGCGCTTGCGGAATACAACACCGCCATCGGCATCCGCCCACTCCCCTTTCCCTACGAAGGCCGTGCGCTGGTCTATCTCGTGATGGGCAAGGTCGATCTGGCGATTGCCGATCTGACCGAAGCGCTCAGGCTGAAGCCCGACTACACCGCCGCCCTCGTCAACCGCGCCAATGCCTATGCGGCGCAGGGCAAATACGATCTCGCCATTGCCGATTTCGACACCGAACTGAAATACAAACCGGACGACAGCGTCGCGATTTCGAACCGCGCCCAGATCCTCGCGAAGATGGGCAAAACCGCGGAGGCGAAAGCGGCGATGGCATCCGTTGCGCAGTCAAACCCGGACAGCCCGGCGCCCTATCGCGCACTGGGCGATTCCTACATGGCCCAGAAGGACTATGCGAAGGCGGCGGAGCAATACAGCATCGCGCTGAGCAAGGATCCGAACGATCCGACGACGCTGCTCAATCGCGGCGCCTGCTATCACAGCATGGGCCAATACGAGAAAGCGATCGCCGACTACACCGCCGTGATCAAGCTGACGCCCAACGATGCGCGTGCCTACAACAACCGCGGCGGCGCCTATGGCGCGTCACGCAAGCTCGATCTGGCGATTGCCGATTTCCAGACGGCAGTGAAGCTCGATCCGAATTTCGCGGACGCCAGGCGCAATCTCGAAGGCGCGACGAAAGCCCGGGACACCGGCAAGACCATTCATGGTCAGTAGAGCCAGTGTTCGATATCGGTCACGACCGTTAATTGACATTCCAAAAACTCCCGCGATAGTCCCTCGGTAGTGGGCTTGGGGGGCTTTCATGAAATCACCAATCAATTACCTGTCGGCGGCTGTCGCGTTGAGCGTTTCGCTTTCGAGTTTTGCCTCGCCTGGACACGCCGCCGGTTACAAGCTGAAGACGCTCTATTCCTTCTGCAACGACGACAGTTGTACGGACGGTGAAAATCCCCAGGGCCTTCTGTTCAACTCTTCGGGCGATATCATCTATGGCACGACCACGTATGGCGGCGTGAATGGCTTCGGCACTGTCTTCACCCTCACCCGCAACAAGAACGGCAAGTGGAAGCACACAAAGATCTACGACTTCACGTGCAGTGGCAGCTGTGCGGGCGGCTGGCAGCCCACCACGGGAAAGCTGATACGCGACAAGGCGGGCAACCTGTACGGAACGACGCAACGCGGAGGCATTGGTGGCGTTGGCGGCGGCTATGAACTCGTCAAAAGCGGAAAAAACTGGATTTTCAAAGCGCTCTACGACGCCTGCGCGACGGATCATTGTGCCGATGGAATGTCGTCCGAAGGCCTCAGCTATGACGGCGCTGCCACGGGCGCAGCATATGACGGCGTTTCGCCGCTCTATGGCGTCTCAAGAACGGACGGTGTTCTCAATGAAGGTGTGTTCTTCTCATTGACGACCAATGGCGGGACGTGGAGCAAGAACATTCTCTACACCCCTCACGGCACCGGGTTTGGCGGGAACATCGTCGCGGACGGAAGCGGGAATTTCTTCGGCGTGGGCGGCCAACTTCCGTCTGGCAGCGTATTCCTGTTCCAACTTCAACAAACTGGCGGGAACTGGGGGCTTCATACGCTTCATAGTTTCACCGGAGGCGAGGACGGTGCTCGACCACTCGCTCCCGTTCTGCTCGACGGCGCAGGAAATGTCTTTGGCGCGACGCAGGCGGGCGGTAATTCCCAAGTCATCGGCGGCGGGGGTGGGACCGCCTTTCAGTGGAACGGCTCGGCCTTCCAGACGATTGAACAGTTCTGCTCCCACAAGAATTGCAAGGATGGCTACGCCCCCGAAGGTGGTCCCACGCTTGATGCGAACGGCAATGTGATTGGCGTCGTCAGCGAGGGCGGGAAATATGGCGGCGGTGCTGTTTACAATTACGACGGCGGGACGACGAGTTTGACCTACAACTTCTGCAAGCGGAAGAAGGGCGACAATTGCAGCGACGGCAACGAGCCCTATGGTGAAGTTCTCGCGGATGCGTCGGGGAATCTCTTCGGCATGACCTACAACAACGCGGTTGGGCCTCACGGAGCGATATTCGAGTTGGTACCCCCGGCGGCTCCCTAGGCTCAGTCCGCGATTACCAGCGCAACGGCGAAACCGTCATAGCCCTTGTTCCCGACGGTCTGGAGCGCGGTGGCGGAGACGCGGGGCTCCGCGGCGATCATCGTGTTGAGGCGCCGGATGCCCTCGATGTTCGCATCGTTCGTACCGGTCTGGATGACGCGCCCTTCGCGGATGACGTTATCGACGACGATCACGCTGCCCTGCCGCGAGAGCTTCAGCGCCCAGTGGAAATAATCCGGATTGGATTTCTTGTCGGCGTCGATGAACGAGAAATCGAACAGCCCGCCGAGCGTCGGCAGCGTGTCGATCGCCGCGCCGGTGATGACCTCCACGCGATCGGCGAACCCGGCGTTCCTGATGTTCGAACGCGCAACGTCGGCGTGCTTCGGGTCGTACTCCAGGGTGATGAGTTGGCCGTCCGCCGGCAAAGCGCGCGCCAGCCAGATCGCGCTGTAGCCGCCGAGCGTGCCGACCTCGAGAATGCGCTTGGCGCCGATCATCCGCGCCATGAGATGCAGGAACTTGCCCTGCGCCGGCGACACCGCGATATCCGGCAGTCCCGCGGTGCGGCTCGCCTTGCGCGCCGCATCCAGCACCGGATCGTCGCCGAGCAGCGCGTCTTCCAGATAGGTGTCAACGTCGGCCCAGAGTTTCTCGCTCATGTGTTCCTTCCGAGCTTTCCGCCGTCGATCAGCTTGCCGTCATGCAGGACCAGGGCACGATCCATCTTGGCGGCGAGTTCGAGGTTGTGGGTCGCGATCAGCGCGGCGGAGCCTTCTTTGCGCACCACGGCAACCAGCAAATCGAACACGGCAGCGGCTGTGCGCGGATCGAGATTGCCGGTTGGCTCGTCGGCGAGAAGCACACGCGGGTGGTTGGCAAGCGCGCGGGCGATGGCGACGCGCTGCTGCTCGCCACCGGAAAGCTGCGCAGGGCGGTGCGTCAGACGTCCGCTTAAGCCCATGATATCGAGCAGACGCTTCGCTTCAGATTCCGCAACGGCTTTCGATTTGCCCGCGATGAGCTGCGGCATCATCACGTTCTCGAGCGCGCTGAATTCCGGCAGCAGATGATGCGCCTGGTAGACGAAGCCGAGCGTGTCGCGGCGAATGCGCGTGCGTTCGCGGTCCGAGAGCGAAGATGCCGCAGCGCCATCAATCAAGACGTCGCCGTCCGACGGCGCTTCCAGAAGCCCGGCCATGTGCAGCAGCGACGACTTGCCGGTGCCCGACTGGCCAACCAACGCAACGACCTCGCCCGGTTGGAGAGTCAGGCTGACATTCTTGAAGACTTCGAGCGTGGTGCCGGTGCCTTCGGCGTAGACGCGCGCAACCCTGTCGAGGCGCAGCGCGGCAGCGGCGAGTGCATCACTCATAACGCAGCGCCTCCACCGGATCGAGCCGCGCGGCACGCCAGGCAGGATAGAGCGTGGCCAGGAACGACAAGGTGAGCGCCATGATGACCACGGCGGCGACCTCGTCCGTCTCCATGCGCGCGGGCATGCGCTCGAGGAAATAGATCGTCGGGTCGAACAGAGTCGTGCCTGTGAGTTTCGAGAGCGCCTGACGGATGTTCTCGATATTCGAGCAGAACGCGACGCCGATGATGAATCCGGTGAACGTGCCGACGACTCCGATGCTCGCACCCGCGATCATGAACACACGCATCATTGCGCCGCGTGTGGCGCCCATGGTTCGCAGGATGGCGATGTCGCCGCTCTTGTCCTTCACCAGCATGATGAGGCCTGAGATGATGTTCAGGGCTGCCACCGCCACGATCAGCGACAGGATCAGGAACATCACATTGCGCTCGACCTGGATCGCATCGAAGAACGACGAGTTGATGTCCTGCCAGGTGTAGATGCGCGCATAGGGCCCCGCCGCCTGCCCCACCGGGTTGATGAATGCGCCAACTTTGTCCGGATCGGTGATCATCACCTCCAGGCCGCTGACCGTCGCGCCCATGTTGAAATAGAGCTGCGCTTCTTCCAGAGGCATGAAGATGTAGCTCTTGTCGTATTCCGACATACCGATCTTGAATGTGCCGACGATGCGATAGGTCTTGATGCGGGGCGTGACGCCGAACGGCGTAACGTTGCCACGCGGCGCAATCAGCGTGATCGCCATGCCGGGCGCGAGCCGAAACCGCTCTGCCAGCCCCTCACCGATGATGACGACGTCGTCGCCCTTGAACGCAGCGAGCGCACCGGGTGTCAGCGTGCTCGACACAACAGTGAGATCTTTCAGGTCGGACGCTCGAATACCCTCAACGAGCGTGCCGAGCGAAAGCCCCTGCGACGTCGCCATCGTCTGGCCGTCCACAACGGGCGCGGCGCGTACCACGCCGGGCACCGCGCGCACCTGTTTCAGCACCTGATCGAAATCAGGGAGCGAGCCGCTTACGCCCTGCACCATGATGTGGCCCTTGAGACCCAGGATGCGGCCGAGGAGATCGTGCCGAAACCCGTTCATCACCGCCATGACAATGATCAGCGCGGCCACGCCCAGCGCGATGCCGATCAGCGACAGGATCGAGATGATCGAAACGAACCCTTCCTTCCGCGTCGGCCGCAGATAACGCCCTGCCAGCATCCATTCGAAGCGGGAGAACGGGCGCGTGGCCGATGCCATCAGTGCGTGAACCTGTTGATCGCGGCGTCGAGGCTCATTTCTTCCTTTGCGCCTGTGGCGCGCGACTTCACTTCGACGAGGCCCTTCTCGAGACCGCGCGGTCCGACCACGACCTGCCAGGGAATGCCGATCAGATCCATGCTCGCGAATTTTCCGCCAGGGCGTTCATTGGTGTCATCGTAGAGGACATCTTTGCCCGCAGATGTGAGCTTTTTGTAAAGGTCCTCACAGGCGGCATCCGTCTTGGCGTCGCCGCTCTTCAGGTTGACCAGCGCGATGTCGAACGGCGCAACAGGTTCCGGCCAGATGATGCCGGCATCGTCATGGCTCGCCTCGATGATCGCACCCAGAAGACGCGACACGCCGACGCCATAGGAGCCGCCATGGATCGGCGTCTCCTTGCCGTCGGGGCCCTGCACCGTCGCCTTCATCGGCACCGAATACTTGGTGCCGAAATAGAATATCTGCCCGACTTCGATGCCGCGCGCGGTGACGCGTTTCTCGACAGGCACTTCGGCTTCGAATTTCGCTGCGTCATGCACGTCCGACGTCGCGGCATAGAGTGCGGTGCGCTGGCGCACGATGGGTTCGAGATCGCTGCTGAAATCCACATTCTCATCCGGCACCGGCATGTCGAGCAGGTCCTTGTGACAGAACACTTCGCTCTCGCCGGTTTCGGCCAGCACGATGAACTCATGGGAAAGATCGCCACCGATGGGGCCTGTCTCCGCACGCATCGGAATGGTGGTGATGCCCATGCGCGTGAAGGCGCGCAGATAGGCGACATACATCCGGTTGTACGAACGCCGCGCGGCTTCCTGATCGATATCGAACGAATACGCGTCCTTCATCAGGAACTCGCGGCCGCGCATGATGCCGAAGCGCGGGCGCACCTCGTCGCGGAATTTCCACTGCGTGTGATAGAGGTTCAGCGGCAGCGCCTTGTACGACTTCACATAAGCGCGGAAAATTTCCGTGATCATGTCTTCGTTCGTGGGGCCGTAGAGCAGTTCGCGCTCGTGCCGGTCCTTGATGCGCAGCATCTCAGGCCCATAGGCATCGTAGCGGCCGGTTTCTTTCCAGAGTTCGGACGGCTGAAGCGTCGGCATCAGCATCTCGATCGCACCGGCGCGGTCCATCTCCTCGCGCACGATCTGCTCGATCTTCTGCAGCACGCGGAAGCCCAGCGGAAGCCACGCATAGATGCCCGCGGCCTCCTGACGGATCATGCCGGCGCGCAGCATCAGGCGATGCGACACGATCTGCGCCTCGGAAGGCGTCTCTTTCAAAAGGGGCAGAAAATAGCGTGACAGGCGCATCCGGGAACCAGTGATTTGCTGCGGCGCACCTTAATACGGAAGCCCGCGTGGGAGGGCAAATTTGGCCGAAAAACGGCCTAACGGTCACCCGGCTTCATGGGCGTAAAGGCTACCTGATCGGGCATAGAATCGATCAGCGCCTTGATATCGACTGGTGGCGGATCGTTGATGCCGGTGCCTTTGACGTGGTGGTTCAACTCGTCGATGCCGAAGCCCATCTGGAGATCGTAGGTACGGTCGGGCTGGTTCCGGAGGCGCTGCTCGGCCTCGTACCACTTCAGCTTGGTCTTGCTGTCGGGGCAGGATTTGCGCTCGTCACCCTGCGCACCCCAGCGCAGTTCCACGCAGTGATAGGGATCGAACGAAATCTTGAACAGCCGGTGCACCATATCGTCGAACGTCATCGGCACAGGGCGTTTGTCGGTGCTCAAGTAAGTAATCGTGCACGCCGTCGATTGCTCCTCATACGCCTCGCGCAGATCTTTCTGCAGGAACAGACCATCATAGACGATACGTTCGTCGCGATTGACCCAAAGACCGATCATCTCTTTCAGGTCTTTGTAGAACTGCACGAACGCGGCCTTGATGCGCGCATCGCGCGACGGCGTGGAGTATTCCTCCCACTCCTTGTCGTCGGAACCGTAGATGTTCTCCGGCAAACGGCCGGGATGGTTTTTGACCGAGATTCCATCCTTGATGTCGAGGTCAACGTATTGTGCGCGATCATTCAGATCGTTGCACAAGGTCTTCATCGTCGCCTTGAGCTCGTATATCGGATTGAAAGACATCTTGCCGCCCGACACCGCGACGCGGACATATTCGTAGAATCCAAGTTCGGCACCATTGTAGAGGAACCGAGCCTTCTTGATATCGAGCCCCGGGTTTTTCTCCGTGCCCGCATACTGAACCAGTGAGAAATCCGAGATCTGATCGTTCTCCGCGAAAGCCATATGTCCGCCAAGCAAATGACCAGCGCTGTCGCGATGTGCGCCGACGAGCCTGAACGGCCGCCAGTTCTTCAATCCACCGCCGAGCCGCGCGGGGCTCTGCCCGAACTGCGCGCCATAGACGCTGCGCGTGACGGTGAAGTCGGGATGCGCGTCCATATAGAAGATGCGTCCGTCCTCATCAACCTTGTAGGCGATGGCGACGTGGCCATTGACGTCATAGATCAGCGTCCCAGGCCGGATCGTTCCCGGCTGCGGTGCGGGCGAATAGAAATCCGACAGCACGCCATGCTTCTCCGAGGCGTCGGTGCGATAGGTGCCGGAGAATACGGTATCGAGCATCTGGTGAATGACCGCTGGGGCGTCGATGCCGTTGCCGTGATCCACAATATCGTGCCGTCCGGTCGCGCGGTTCGCGGTTTTGGTAAAACGGAGATCGCCGCCCTCACCGCTCACGCCGTCGACGTAAGACATCGGCAGACCGTTCTTCCACGCATAATACGCGCGCAGCAGGTATGGCCACTTCGCGCAGTCGACATCGATGTCGATGAAATGCTGGTCGGTCTTGCGATAGGGATTTGATGGATCGCGCAGGCAACTTTGGGAAGAGCTGCAGTCGCTGGCGCCGATCGCGGCCACGAACCGGCCAAACCCCGCCTCGTCCTCTGCGCTCCAGTGATCCTTTGTGATTCGCCACGTGCCGGAGGCGTGCGCACCGGTTGCCAGCCCGCACAAAACCAGGGCCGTCAAGGCCTTCCGGAAAACGCTACCCACCACGGAAGAACGGTCGAATTCGCAGGGATTTAAGTCAAGCCGCGCCGGGACCGGTAACCTTGAAAGCAGTTCGCCTGTCACTTTCTTGCACCCGATGCCCCGTGACTTTTGCGCAAATTTCCCCTATCGGTTCCATAACAGCGTAACGCTGAGGGACCGCAACCAGAGCGGCCAAGTTCGGGGACGAGACGCGAAAGGCCGGGCAACCGGCCTTTCGTTTTGGAGCGGCGATGGACGGGTTTTTCCGGCTGAGCGCGAATGGCACGAATGCACGGCGCGAGATCGTGGCCGGGCTCACGACCTTCCTAACCCTCGCCTACATCATGTTCGTCAACCCGAAAATCCTCGGCGCCGCCGGAATGGATCAGGGCGCGGTGTTCGTCGCGACCTGCGCCGCGTCCGCGATCACGACCGGGATCATCGGATTGTTCGCACGATTGCCTGTGGCGCTCGCGCCGGGCATGGGCCTCAACGCCTATTTCGCGTTTACGGTCGTGCCCGCGCTCGGCGGTGACTGGCGGCTTGCGCTCGGTTGCGTGTTCCTGTCGGGCATCCTGTTCGTCATCTTATCCATCACGCCTGCGCGCGAGTGGCTGATCAACGCCATTCCGAAAAGCCTGAAGCTCGCCATCGCCGCCGGCATCGGCTTCTTCCTCGCCCTTATCGGTTTCGCCAACGCCGGTCTCGTGGTCGCGAGCCCCGCAACACTCATCCAGGAAGGCGCGCTCACCGATCCGAAAGTTCTGATCGCGGCTGGTGCGTTCGTGCTCATGTTCGCCCTCGCTGCGCGCGGCGTTATGGGCGCGGTTCTGATCGGCATTATAGCGGCGACGATCGCCGGCATCGCGTTCGGCTTGCAGGCTGCACCCACCGCGGTCGCCAGCCTGCCGCCATCGCTCGCGCCGACATTCCTGCAGATGCATTTCACCGGCGCTGCGACAGGCGCCATCGCGACCGTCGTCTTCGTGTTCCTGCTGATCGACATGCTCGACACTTCGGGAACGCTCACCGCCGTCGCGCAACAGGGCAAGATGCTCGACAAAGACGGCCACCTCCCAAACGCCCGCCGCGCGCTCGCAACCGACGCGTTCGGCACGATGGTCGGCGCGGCGCTCGGCACGTCGCCCGTCACCGCCTACATCGAAAGCGCCACCGGCGTTCAGGCGGGCGGCCGCACGGGGCTGACCGCGCTGGTCGTGGCCGTGCTGTTCGTGCTTAGCCTGTTCTTCGCGCCCCTCGCCGCTGCCGTTCCTGCGTTTGCGACAGCTCCGGCCCTGATCTTCGTCGCTGCGCTGATGGCCAAGGGCCTGAAAGAAATCGACTGGGACGATCTGACCGAAGCCGCACCCGCGCTGCTCACAGCGCTCGCGATCCCCTTCACCTACTCGATCGCCGCCGGCATCGGCATCGGCTTCATCGCCTACGCCGCGATCAAGATCGTCTCAGGCCGCTGGCGAGACGTAAACGCCGCCGTCGCGATCATCGCACTCGCATTCATCGCGAAAATCGCGCTCGGCTGATTCCTCGCGCGCGAGGCTCTTCAGATAGGAAAAATGGCGCGCGATCGCGCCAAGGAAGGTCGTTTCGTTGTAGCGCAGGCCGTATTCCCTCGCCGTCGCACGCACGATGGAGGTGATCGCTGCATAGTGGGATGCGGAGACGCGCGGGAACAGATGATGCGCGGCGTGTGCGTTGGCACCGCCCGAAAAGAAATGCGCCAGACGGCTTTCGGGCGACCAGTCGACCGAGGTCTCGATCGCATGCGCCGCCCAGCTCGTCGGCATGGTCCCAGACCCATCGGGCTTCGGAAAGCTTGCCTCTATCGAAAAATGCGTTCCGACCAGCAGAAACACGAAGATCAGCGATTGCACCGCGGTCACGAGAACGTAACCGAGAAGCACCTGCCACCACGGCAGATCGAGCATGGAAAGCGGCACCCACAGTAAAATCGTGAAGTAAATTGCTTTTCCGGCCCAGAACATCGCGACATCGCCCCGCGCATGGCGGATGCCGCGCATGTTGGCGAGCGACGTCTTGCGCAGATAGATCAGGTCGCTGACAAAAATCGAATGCAGCAGCGTGAGCATGTACGCGAAAACCGCATAGAGATGCTGATAGCGCTGCCACGGCCGCGCACCGTGATTGGGGGACAATCGCAGGATCGGGTTCTGATCGATATCGATGTCGCAACCGTTTACATTGGGAAACACATGATGCGAGCCGTCATGCCGCATCCGCCATAGATAACCGTCGACACCGAGAAAGACGAACACTGCGCGCTGGATCAAGAAGTCTGTGCGGCGATGGCCGGTCACCGCGGTATGCGCGGCGTCGTGCGCGAGATTCATCGCGAGAAACAGAATCGAAACGCCGTACCCCAGCGCCAGGCCCAGCGAAACCAAAGCACCACCATGAAGGGTCAGGAGTGCAAGATACGCCACAACCGCCAATGCCCCGTAGATTATCGCTTTCGCGTAGATCGCCGGTCCGGCCGTCCGCGCTTTTCCCGTTTGTGCGAAGTATTCGTTGACGCGGGCCGTAACCGCAGTGCGAAATCCATCATCCGGGAGAAAGCGAATGCGTGGCGCAGCCATGACGCGGTCTCCACCGTTCCCTAGCCAGGCAATGATATGGGAGAATGCGGCGAAAAAAAGTGCGAGGCCGCCGTCACAAATCCACGATGTGCGTGGCGATCAGAACGTAGAACGCCACCCACAACGCCGCTGCGACGCCCGTGGCGATGGCGGCTTTGCGCAGGAGCATTGGCCGGAGGGGCGCCCCGGTCTCGGGATCGACCTCGCCCAAGCCCACCGGCAGCAAACAGAACAGCGCCAGAAACCAGAAGATCACATAGGCGCCGACCAACACCGACCCGTGCACGATCGGGATGACTACCGCATCGGTGTCGGCGAACATCACGCCTGTTCGAGCTCGACCAGCGTGCCGACGAAGTCCTTCGGGTGCAGGAAGATCACCGGCTTGCCGTGCGCGCCGATGCGCGGCTCGCCCGTGCCGGTGATGGTCGCGCCCTCGGCCTTCATCTTGTCGCGCGCGGCGTAGATGTCGTCGACCTCATAGCAGACATGGTGCATGCCGCCGGACGGGTTCTTCTTGAGGAAGTTCGCGATCGGCGAGTTCTCTCCCAGCGGCTCCAGCAATTCGATCTTGGTGTTGCCGAGATCGACGAACACGGTGGTCACGCCGTGGTCGGGCTGCGCCACCTCTTCGGAGACGTTTCCGCCCAGCACATCGCGATAGACCTTCGCGGCCTTCTTGATGTCGCTGGTCGCGATGGCAACGTGATTCAACCGTCCAATCATGTACTTATCCTCGATAGCTCTGACGTCAGATTAAGGGGCAATCTGCAAACGGCAAGCATCAGACCCACGCGATCTCAACCCGCGTCACGGGCTTTTTGCCCCAGGCGTCCTGGGCGGCGCGGCGCGCGGCGCGGCGGACGTTCTCCTTGAGCGCATCCTCGTCGCCCTTGCGGCTGCGTTTGGCGGCGTCGGCGGCGGCCTCGCGGATCGCGGCATGCACCGGCTCCGGGATACCATCGATGATGACGGCGGGATCGGCGGCGAGCCTTCCCTTACCGTCCACGACCAAGGTGATCGCGATGATGCCGGCGTAGCTGAGCGCGCGTCGGGCGCGCGAGAACCCCGCACCCTCCTCCACTAGAACGCGGCCGTCGAGGAAGATGCGGCCGGACGGCACTTCATCGACGATCTCGGCGCGGCCGGGCGCGAGGCGCAGCATGTGGCCGTTCTCGATCACCACCGCTTGCGGCACCTGAAGCGAGCGCGCGAGCCGTGCGTGCTCGCTCATGTGGCGCAGCTCGCCATGTACGGGGACGGCAATTTGTGGCCGCGTCCAGCGATACATCTCCGCCAGCTCGTCGCGGCAGGGATGGCCGCTGACATGAACGAAATGGTCCTGCTCCGTCAGCACCTCAATGCCGAGTTCCGCGAGCTTGTTGTGCAGTTCGAAGATGCCGAGCTCGTTGCCCGGGATGACGCGCGACGAGAAGATCACCGCATCGCCTTGTCCAAGACTAATCGTGGGATGATCGCCGTTTGCGACACGCGGCAACGCGGCGCGCGGTTCGCCCTGGCTGCCGGTGCAGAGATAGAGCA
The DNA here is from genome assembly GCA_035502175.1 of Rhizomicrobium sp. Lineage (GTDB taxonomy): Bacteria > Pseudomonadota > Alphaproteobacteria > Micropepsales > Micropepsaceae > Rhizomicrobium. The sequence goes on along the minus strand of DATJUS010000140.1, from coordinate 21,948 downwards.
CACGGCGCGGCGGAAGTTGTGCTGCCTCCGCTTCGTCGAGCGTCGCGGGAAAGTCGGTGAGATAGCCTGTCTCTTTCGCGGCAGCGACCATCTTGTGCATCGAACGCCCGACCAGTGCGATCTGGCGGCCATGCTCACGCGCGGCCTTAGCCACGGAGTCCAGACGCGCCACGTTGGACGCGAACGCCGTCACCGCAATGCGGCCCTTGAGCGAACCGATCAGTGCGGACAACGCCTGTCGCACGCGCGCTTCGGAGCCAGAATGGCCCTGCACAAGCGCATTGGTGGAGTCGCAGACGGTCGCCAGGACACCCTCGTCACCGAGTTTCGTAAGCGCGTTGACGTCGGTGACCTCGCCCAGCATCGGATCGGGATCGATCTTCCAGTCGCCGGTGTGGACGACGACGCCCAGCGGTGTGCGGATAGCGAGCGCGTTGGGCTCCGGGATCGAGTGCGTGATGGAAACAAAATCAATCGAGAACGGTCCGATATCGAGATGGCCGCCGAGCGGGACAGGCTTCACGCGCACACGGTCGCGCAATCCCGCCTCTTCCAGCTTGCCTTCGATCAGGCGCGCGGTGAACGGCGTCGCATAGAGCGGACAACGCAGCATCGGCCACAGATGCCCGATGGCGCCGATGTGATCCTCGTGTGCGTGGGTGAGCACGATGGCGAGCACGTTCTCGCGCCGCTCTGCGAGATAGCGGATGTCCGGCATGATGATGTCGATGCCTGGCGTCGTGGTTTCGCGGCCGAATAGAACGCCGCAATCGACCACGATCCACTGGCGCTCGTCCGGGGGACCGAAGCCGTAGGCATTGAAGTTCATGCCGATCTCGCCCGCGCCGCCAAGCGGAAGCAGGACCAACTCATCGTCACGCGAGGTTTTTGCCATCAAGACTTCAACGCGCGGCGCGTCTTGATGTTGCGCTGATAGATCAGGATCAGGCCGCGAATGGTTAGATCGGGGTCGATGTGATCGATCGTCGGAATATCGGGTTGAAACAGGTTCGCAAGGCCGCCCGTCGCAATCACCGTCATGGGCTTTCCGTATTCAGCCTTGATGCGGTCGATCAGGCCACCAATGAGTCCGACATAGCCCCAATAGATTCCGGATTGCATGGCCGGGACAGTGTCGCGACCAATCACCTTCTGCGCGCGATGGATCGCAACACGCGGCAGCATCGCAGCGGCCTGATGCAGTGCCTCGATGGAAAGATTGGCGCCGGGCGCCAGCACACTGCCATCGAAATCGCCGTTCGCCGCCACGATGTCGAAGTTCGTCGTGGTCCCGAAATCGACAACGATTGCCGCGCCCTTGTAACGCTCATGCGCTGCCACCGCGTTGCAGAGCCTGTCCACGCCAACAGCGGCGGGACGGTCAGCATTGATACCAATGCCGACAATAGTGTTATCCACCAGAAGCGGCTCGCATTTGAGATAGGTGCGGCAAAGGTCGCGCAAATCGAACAACGCCGCAGGTACCACGGTCGCAATGATCGCGTCGTTCAGATCGGCGAAGCTCAGGCCTTCAAGCGAGAGAAGCTGGCTCAGCCATACCGCATATTCGTCGGACGTCCGCGCCGTCTTCGTGACAGCCCGCCATTGCGCGCGGAATTCCTTACCGTCGTGAACGGCGAAGACGATGTTGGTATTGCCGGCGTCGATGGCGAGCAGCATCTACTTAACCTCCCCCTCTGTGGGGAGGTAGATGCGGGCAGCGAAGCGAGCACGTCGGGTGGAGGACGGTGTTGCGGACGGAGCGGCCCCCCCACGCGGAAATGCTTCGCATTTCCGACCTCCCCACAGAGGGGGAGGTAAAGAGAAGCGCGCCTCTCAAAAGAACACCTCGCCAGCCGCGATGGCGCGGACGCGATCCTTCGTTTCGCGCAGGAGCAGCGCGCCGGTCTCGTCGATGCCTTCGAAGATGCCCACCGTCTCCTCATTCGTCAGCCGCGCCCGAATGCGGGTGCCGAGACCCGCCGCGCGCGAAAGCCACGCGTCACGGATCGGCGAGAAGCCATCCGCACGCCAGACGTCATACCATTTCGCGAACGGCCCCGCGAGTTCGAGCAGCGCGTGGCGCGGCAGCGGCGGCTCCAGGCCGAAAGCGGTCAGGGATGCTGCCGGAAACTCCGTATCCGGAGGATGCGATCTCAAATTCATCCCGATGCCGACGATCAGGAATTGCGGATCGGCGCCCTGGCTCGCGGACTCCAGAAGAATGCCGGAAATCTTCTTGCCATTTGCCAGCACGTCGTTCGGCCATTTGACCTTGATGTCGATATCCGGCGAGAAGCTCGCGATCGTGTCGGATGCCGCCAGCGCCGACACGAACGACAATTGCGCGCATTCGCTCGCGGGCTTTCCGGGATTGAGCAGAAGCGTGGCCGCAAGATTGCCGGCTGGACTCTCCCACTTGCGTCCACGGCGGCCACGGCCTGCGGTCTGACGGCCCGCCACGATCCACACGGGACCGCGCTCGCCCTTTGCCGCGAGGCGTCTGGCTTCCTCGTTGGTGGAGTCGATCTCATCGAATTCGACGAGGCCATAGCCGGCAGGCCAGGAGGTCACTTCAGGATGGACTGCGCTGCGATGCCTGCGTAGTCGAGCAGGAAGTCGATCCGCAGCACGAACACCAGCGTGAACACGGTCGCGATGCCGGCCACCGCCGCAACGCTCCAGCCCATATTGCCGTCGAACGGTTGCTCAACCGGCTCATCGAAATACATGACCTTGACGATGCGCAGGTAATAGTAGGCACCCACAACGCTGGTCAGCACGCCGAAGATCGCGAGCACATAGAGATGCGCCTGGATCGCAGCGAGGAAGATGAACGCCTTGGCGACAATTCCGGCGAGCGGCGGAAGGCCGGAAAGGCTGAGCATCATCGACGCGAACGCGAAGGCGAGCATCGGCTTGGTGCGCGCGAGACCGGCGAGATCCTTGATATCCTCGACCGCCTGCCCGCCGCGCCGCATCGCCTGCACGCAGGCGAATACGCCGATGTTCGTGAGCGAATAGAAGGCGAGATAGAACAGGACACCGCGCAAACCGAGCTGCGTACCCGCCGCGAGACCCAGCAGCGCATAGCCCATATGGCCGATAGAGCTGTAGGCCATCAGGCGCTTGATGTTGGTCTGGCCAATGGCCGCGAAAGCGCCGAGCGCCATCGACAGCACCGAGATGAAGATGATGATCTGCTGCCACTGGTGGAACGCATCGGGAAACGGCACGACGATGGCGCGCAGCACCAGCGCGACCGAGGCAACCTTCGATGCCGTCGCCAGATAGGCAGTAATCGGCGTCGGCGCGCCCTCGTACACGTCCGGCGTCCACATGTGGAACGGCACGGCGGAGATCTTGAAGGCGAGACCGGCAATCAGGAACACAAGGCCGAAGGTCAGCCCGAGCGGCACGCCGCTCGCCTTGATGACATGAGCGACGCCGACGAAATCCATCGTGCCGGTGAAGCCGTAGATCATCGAGATGCCGTACAGCATCATGCCCGACGACAGCGAACCGAGGACGAAATACTTCAGGCCGGCTTCCGAGGACCGCACGGAGTCGCGGTTGAACGCGGCGAGCACATAGAGCGCGAGGCTCTGCAGCTCGAGGCCCATGTAAAGCGCAATGAAGTTCGAGGCCGAGACCATCAACGACATGCCCAGGCTGGCCAGCACGATCAGCACCGGAAGCTCGAACCGCGCCTTGTTCTCGATGTCGAAGAAGCGATGCGCCAGCAGGACGCAGGCCGCGGCCGACCACAGCACCACCGCCTTGGTGAAGCGCGCGAAGCTGTCCATCACGAAGGCCCCGTGGAACGCGGTGCCGTCGCCGATCACCATCGACGCATAGGCCGACGCGCCGATCAGGAACACGGAGACGATGGTCAGGAAGTTGGCACTCTTGTCGCCGCGCACCGCACCAATGACAAGCAGCACCAGTGCGCCGATCGCGAGGATCAACTCCGGCATCAGAACATAGAGATCGTTCTGAATGTTCATCGCACGCCCCCCTGCTTCACGGAGGCGACTTTCGGCGCAGGACCCTTGTCATAGGCAAGCGCTGCATTGTTCTGTTCGATCAGATGCGCGACCGAGGCCGAGGTGATGTCGAAAATCGGCTTCGGATAGACGCCCATGATAATGGTCATGATCACGAGCGGTGCGAGGATCGCGATCTCGCGCATGGAGAGGTCTTTGATCGTCATGAGCGCGGGCTTCACCAGATCGCCGAAGATGATCCGGCGGTAGAGGAACAGCGCATAGGCCGCCGATAGGATCACGCCGGTCGCGGCAAAGATCGCGATCCAGGTGTTGTGGATGAACGCGCCTAGCATGGTCAGGAACTCCCCCACGAACCCACCGGTGCCCGGAAGGCCGACATTGGCGAGCGTGAACACCATGAAGCACGCGGCATACATCGGCATGCGGTTCACGAGGCCGCCATAGGCCGATATCTCGCGCGTATGCATACGGTCGTAGACAACGCCGACGCAAAGGAACAGTGCGCCTGAGACGATGCCGTGCGAAAGCATCTGGTAGATGCCGCCCTCGATGCCCTGATGCGTCAGCGTGAAGATGCCCATGGTCACGAAGCCCATATGCGCGACCGACGAATAGGCGATCAGCTTCTTCATATCCTCCTGCGCCAGCGCGACCAGCGAGGCCCAGATGATGGCGACGATCGACAGCACGAAGACCATCGGCCCGAACGTCACGGACGCACTCGCAAACATCGGCAGAGAGAAGCGCAGGAAGCCGTAACCACCCATCTTCAGCAGGATGCCGGCCAGGATGACCGAACCCGCCGTCGGCGCCTCGACATGCGCATCCGGCAACCAGGTGTGCACCGGCCACATCGGCATCTTCACAGCAAAGCTCGCGAAGAACGCCAGCCACAGCCAGGTCTGCATCGCGACCGGGAAATGCGCGGTGTTGATGATCGTCTCGATGTCGGTCGTGCCGGTCATCTGATACATCGCGAGGATCGCGAGCAGCATCAGCACCGACCCGAGCAAGGTGTAGAGGAAGAACTTGTAGCTGGCATAAACGCGCCGCTTGCCGCCCCACACACCGATGATGAGGAACATCGGGATCAGGCCACCCTCGAAGAACAGATAGAACAGGAACAGGTCAAGCGCCGCGAACACGCCCATCATCAGGGTTTCGAGCGCGAGGAACGCGATCATGTATTCGGCGACGCGGTTCTCAATCGACTCCCAGCTGGCGAGAATGCAGAACGGCATCAGCACGCCGGTCAGCACGATGAACAGCATCGAAATGCCGTCCACGCCCATGTGGTAGGAAATGCCGCCGGTCAGCCATGGCGCGTGCTCCACGAACTGGAACGCCGATGAGCTACCGTCGAACTTCGTCCATAGCACAATCGACAGGATCAAATCGGCGACCGTGAAGATGAGCGCGATCCAGCGAGCGTTGCGCGCGACGCTCTCGCTTGAGCCGCTGCGCGCCAGCAGCAGAATGATCACCGCACCAACCAGCGGCAGGAAGGTGATGATGGAAAGAAGATGGCTCACGGCGTGCCTCCCGCGAACAGGAACCAGGTCGCAATTACGACCACGCCGATCAGCATCGCGAATGCATAATGGTACATATAACCGGACTGGAGCTTGACCGCGCCGCGCGTCACATCGACCACGCGGGCCGCGATGCCATCAGGCCCAAACCCATCGATGACGAAGCCGTCGCCCTTCTTCCACAGGAAGCGGCCGAGCATCTGCGCCGGACGGACAAACAGGAAATCGTAGAGCTCGTCGAAGTACCACTTGTTGTACAAGAACGTGTAGAGCAGCCCCTTCTTCGCGGCCATCTGGAGCGGCAGCTCCGGCCGCACGATGTAATAGTAGTAAGCGATCAGGAAGCCGATCAGGGTCATCACGAACGGCGCGAACTCCACCCACATCGGGAATTCTTCCGGCATCGGCTTCAGGCCATTGCCGGCGATGGCGCCAAGCGCGCCGTGCCAAAAGCCCAGCGAGTCCGGACCGATGAAGAAGCGGTCGAACACGATACCGGCGAACACCGCGCCAATCGCGAGTACGCCGAGCGGGATCAGCATCACCAGCGGCGCTTCGTGGACTTCCTCCAGCTTCGGCGCGTGGTGGCCGTGATCGTCATGCGCATGGGCATCATGCTCCAGCGGCTCGTCATGCGTGGTGTGCGAGTCCGAATGCGCGAGGTCATGACCGTCGTCGGCGCCGCGATAGCGGCCATGGAAGGTCATCAGGAACTGGCGCCAGGAATAGAACGAGGTCATCAGCGCCGCGATCACGGTGAGCAGGAACGCATAGTGCGCCATGCCATTCGTTCCGCCATAGGCCGCGTTGATGATAGCGTCCTTGGAATAGAAGCCGGCGAGACCAATGCCGAGGATCGGAAGGCCCACACCCGTCAGCGCCAGATTGCCGATCAGCATCATAAGCCAGGTAAACGGGATCGCCTTCCAAAGGCCGCCCATCTTGCGCATGTCCTGCTCGTGATGCATCGCGTGGATGACCGCGCCGGCGCTTAAGAACAGCAGCGCCTTGAAGAAGGCGTGCGTGAACAGGTGGAACATGGCGCCGCCATAGGCCGAAACACCTGCCGCCACGAACATGTAGCCGAGCTGCGAACAGGTCGAATATGCGATCACGCGCTTGATGTCGTTCTGGAACAGGCCGACGGACGCGGCGAAGAACGCGGTCGTGGCGCCGATGAACGTCACGAATTCGCGCGCCGAACCTGAGAGTTCATAAAGCGGCGAGCAACGGCAGACCAGAAACACGCCGGCGGTCACCATGGTGGCGGCATGGATGAGCGCGGAGACCGGAGTCGGGCCTTCCATCGCGTCGGGCAACCAGGTGTGGAGCCCGATCTGCGCCGACTTGCCCATCGCGCCGACGAACAGCAGCAGGCAGAGCGTGGTCAGCACGTCGACATGCCAGCTTCCGAACAGCATCGTCTTGCCGACCATCGACGGCGCGGCCGCGAACACAGCATCGAAATCCAGCGTCTTAAAGATGAACCAGACGCCGAAAATGCCGAGCGCAAAGCCGAAATCGCCGACGCGGTTGACAATGAACGCCTTCATCGCGGCGGCATTGGCCTCCGGCTTCTTGTACCAGAAGCCGATGAGCAGATAGGACGCGAGACCGACGCCTTCCCAGCCGAAGAACATCTGCAGGAAGTTGTTCGACGTCACCAGCATCAACATCGCGAAGGTGAACAGTGACAGGTACGAGAAGAACCGCGCGCGGCTGTCGTCCTCGGCCATGTAGCCGATGGAGTAAAGGTGCACGAGCGAAGACACCCCGGTCACCACAACCAGCATGACGGCGGTCAGCGCATCGACACGGATTGTCCAGTCTGCGGCGAACGCGCCGGAATGGATCCACGGTGCGATCGTGATGATCGCCGAATGGCCGAGAAAGCAGACGTCATAGAAGGTGTACGCCGACAGCGCGGCGGAGACGAACAGCGCGCCGGTGGTCACAAGCTCCGACGCGCGCGCGCCGATGATACGCCCGAACAGGCCCGCGATGGCCGAGGCGATGATGGGAAGGAAGACGATCGCTTGATACATCTCAGCCCTTCATCACGTTGACGTCTTCCACGGCGATGGTGCCGCGGTTGCGGAAATAGACGACCAGGATCGCAAGCCCGATGGCGGCCTCTGCCGCGGCCACAGTCAGCACGAACATCGCCATCACCTGTCCGACGAGATCGTGCAGATAGGCGCTGAACGCCACGAAGTTGATGTTCACCGCGAGCAGGATCAGTTCGATCGACATCAGGATGACGATCACGTTCTTGCGGTTCAGGAAGATGCCGAATACGCCGATGGTGAACATCACTGCGGCGACGGTTAGGTACTGTGCGAGCCCGATGGCCATTATGCGCCCTCCCCCGGCTTCGCATCGACAAGGCCCATCGCATCGGCAGCGGTGCGCGCATTCTGGCGGCTGATCGACTGACGGCGCACACCGGGACGATGACGCAAGGTCAGCACAATGGCGCCGATCATCGCGACCAGCAGCGTCAGGCCCGCGATCTGGAAGTAATAGACATAGTCCGTATAGAGGATGTGACCGAGTGCCTGCGTGTTGCTCACGCCTGTGGGTGTCGCACTCATCAGCGCGCCTTGCGAAGCCGGCGCCATCACCCAAACGCCGCCGACCATCACAAGTTCGGCGAGCAGGATCAGCCCCAGCAACGCGCCGATTGGAAGATACTGCAGCGCGCCGCTCTTCAACTCCGCGAAATCGACGTCGAGCATCATCACGACGAAAAGGAACAGCACCGCGACCGCGCCGACATAAACGACGACCAGGATCATCGCCAGGAACTCCGCGCCCATCAGCACGAACAGGCCGGCGGCGTTAAAGAAGGCGAGGATCAGGAACAGGACCGAATGCACCGGGTTGCGCGCAGCGATGACCATGAACGCCGCCGCGATCATCACCACCGAAAACAGATAGAACGCGATCTGCTGGAAGATCATTGCTGCGTCTCCCCTTGCGGGTAACGGCCGTGCTCCAGGATCTCCAGAACGTAGTCGCGATAGCTCATGCCGATGGCCTCGGCTTTGCGCGCGCGGCGCACACCGATCTCCTGGCTGGGCGGCGCCCACGCCTTCGCATGCGCCTTGGTCCAGCAATATTCGAGATACAGCTCGCTCGAGAACCAGTCCGGTCCGTTGTTGTGGCCCATCCATTCGGAGAACGGGATCACATAGCCGTCGGCTTTCAGGTTCGCGTCACGGCGCGCTTTGTCGGCCGCCGCAAAGTATCCCTTGCGGGCGCCCGGAGAAGTCCGGCCCATCTTCGACATGGCGCGTGCCTGGATATCCGCGAGGCTCATCTGTAGGGCGCATCCAGTTCGAGGTTCTTCGCGATTTCGCGTTCCCAACGGTCGCCGTTCGCGAGCAGCTTGTCCTTGTCGTAGTAGAGCTCCTCGCGCGTCTCCGTGGAGTATTCGAAGTTCGGGCCTTCGACGATGGCGTCGACCGGGCACGCCTCCTGGCACAGGCCGCAATAGATGCACTTCACCATGTCGATGTCGTAGCGCGTCGTACGGCGCGAACCGTCTTCGCGCGGCTCGGCCTCGATGGTAATGGCCTGCGCTGGGCATACCGCTTCGCAGAGTTTGCACGCGATGCAGCGTTCTTCGCCGTTCGGATAGCGGCGCAGCGCATGTTCGCCGCGGAAGCGTGGGCTGATCGGCCCCTTCTCGAACGGATAGTTGATCGTCGCCTTCTTGCCGAAGAAATAGCGCAGCGACAGCGCGAAGCTGGTGAGGAATTCCCAAAAGAAGATTTGGCGCGCGGTGCGATCAAGACTGGCCATCACACGCCTCCATGGCGGACATAAACGACCCAGAGTCCTGTGAGGAATACCCACAGCAGAGACGTCGGCAGGAACACTTTCCAGCCCAGACGCATGAGCTGGTCGTAGCGGTAGCGCGGCACGAAGGCGCGCACCATCGCGAACAGGAAGAAGAAAAACCACAGCTTTATCACGAACCAGATCACACCCGGGATCGCATTCAGCGGCCACACATCAATGGGCGGCAGCCATCCGCCGAAGAACAGGATGGAAACCATCGAGCTCATCAGACAGATGTTCAGGAACTCGGCCAGATAGAACAGCAGGAACGGGGTCGAGGAATATTCGACGAAGTAGCCGGCAACGAGTTCGGACTCCGCTTCGACAAGGTCGAACGGCGGCCGGTTGGTTTCCGCGATGGCCGAGACGAAGAAGATTGGCAGCATCGGGAACAGGATCGAGAACACGTTCCAGTGCAGGAACGAGAGCGGACCGGACGCCTGCTGCGCGCGCACGATGTCGGAGAGGTTCAGCGAACCCGCGAACAGCAGCACCGTCACCAGCACGAAGCCGATGGAGACTTCGTACGAGACCATCTGCGCCGCCGCGCGGCAGGCCGACAGGAACGCGTATTTCGAGTTCGACGCCCAACCCGCCATGATGATGCCATAGACACCGAGCGACGACACCGCGAAGAGATAAAGAATGCCGACATTGATGTCGGACACGACCCAATGGTTGTCGATCGGGATCACCGCCCACGCGGAGAACGCCAGCACGGCGCTGACCAGCGGAGCCAGGATGAAGATCACCTTGTTGGCACCGGCAGGGATGATCACTTCCTTGATCAGATATTTGCCGAGGTCGGCAAAGCTCTGCAGCAGGCCGAAGATGCCGACCACATTCGGGCCGCGGCGCATCTGCACCGCCGCGAAGATCTTGCGGTCATAGAGCAGGATGAACGCGACCATGATCAGGATCGACACCGCGAAAATCAAAATCGACGCGATCTGGCTGAGCGTCCATGCCCAGGCGTAGGGCATGCCGAGCGAGAGGAAGGCTTTGGTGAAGATCATCGCCTACTCCGCCGCCATCTTGTGTGAGCCGGTGACGAATTCCTGACTGCACTTCGCCATCGTGGCGCTCGCGCGCGCGATGGGGTTGGTCAAGTAGTAATCCGCGATGGCATGGCCGAACGGCACACTGGAATCGAGCTTCCCGTCCGCGCCGACCGCACTCCAGTTCGTGGCATCCGCACCCGCATGCACCGGCGTCTTGCCGAGATCGGCGAAATGCGGCGCATCGGCGACGATGGCTTTGCGCAGATCGGCGAGATTGTCGTACGGCAGTTTCTTGCCGAGCCCCTCGGAAAGCGCGCGGATAATCGTCCAGTCTTCCTTCGCATCGCCCGGCGGGAACACAGAGCGTTCGGCGCGCTGCACCCTGCCCTCGAAATTGACGTAAAGGCCTTCCTTCTCCGTATACGCCGCGCCGGGGAGCACGACATCGGCGTTGTGCGCACCGGCGTCGCCATGGCTGCCCTGATAGACGACGAACGCGCGTCCGAGATGGCCGACATCGCATTCATCGGCGCCGAGCAGATAGATGAAGTCGATCTCGCCCTTCTGCGCACCATCGACGATACCGGCGACATCGCGGCCTTTCACGAATCCGAGGTCGAGCGCGCCGACGCGCGAGGCGGCGGTGTGCAGCACGTTAAATCCGTTCCAGCCGCCTTCGGCCGCACTACCCGCCGGACCGATCATGCCGGTATCGGACGCAATCTTCGCCGCGAGCTTCAGCAGCGCAGCGCCATCGGCACGCGCAACCGCGCCGGCGCCGACGATGATCATCGGACGCTTGGCGTCTTTCAGGACCTTCGCGAAAGCGTGGCTGCCGTTGGCGATAGCTTCGAGTGCATCGACGCCCACGCCCAACTGCTCGACCGGATAGGTCAGATCGACGGCCGGACCGATATTCGCAACCTTCAGCGCGCCGTTCAGCCACGTCTTGCGGATGCGCGCGTTCAGCACCGGCGCTTCCCAACGCGGGTTGCAGCCGATCAGCAGGATCGAGTCCGCGGCTTCGACACCGGCGATGGTCGTGTTGAACAGATAGGACTGCCGTGCACCGCCAAGCTTCGCGCCATCCTGACGGCAATCGAGATTGGCCGCGCCAAGCGCGCTCATCAGATCCTTAAGCGCCTTGATTTCTTCTGCGGCAGACAGATCGCCGACGATGGCGGCCATGCGCTCCGGCTTCGTCTCGGCCACGCGCGCCGCGATGGTCGCGAACGCCTCGTTCCACGACACGGGCTGAAGCTTGCCGTTCTTGCGGACATAAGGACGGTCAAGACGCTGGCGCTGCAAGCCATCACAGGCATGGCGCGCCTTGTCCGAAATCCATTCTTCGTTGATCTCTTCGTTGAGGCGCGGCAGCACGCGCAGCACCGCGGGTCCACGCGCATCGACGCGGATGTTGCAGCCCTGCGCGTCCATCACGTCGATGGATTCCGTCTTGCGCAATTCCCACGGCCGCGCGTTGAACGCATATGGCTTGGACGTCAGCGCACCGACCGGGCACAGATCGACCACATTGCCGGAGAGTTCGCTCGCGAACGCCTTCTCCAGATAGGTCGTGATCTCCATGTCCTCGCCGCGGCCGGTGGCACCGAGATCGGGCACGCCCGCAACTTCGGTTGCGAAGCGGACGCAGCGCGTGCATTGGATGCAGCGGGTCATGATCGTCTTGACCAGCGGGCCCATATATTTGTCTTCGACCGCGCGCTTGTTCTCGTTGAAGCGGTGGAACGCGGCGCGGCCATAGCCCATCGCCTGATCCTGCAGATCGCATTCACCGCCCTGATCGCAGATCGGGCAATCGAGCGGATGGTTGATCAGCAGGAATTCCATCACACCTTCGCGCGCCTTGCGCACATAAGGCGACTTCGTGTTGATCTTGGCGGGCGTGCCGTCCTTGTTCGGAAAGATGTCGCGGACCTGCAGCGCGCAGGACGCCTGCGGCTTGGGCGCGCCGACCCATTCGACCAGACACATGCGGCAATTGCCGGCAACGGACAGGCGCTCGTGATAGCAGAAGCGCGGGATCTCGGCCCCCGCGATCTCACAGGCCTGCAACAGTGTCAGGCCGTCATCCGCCTCGATCTCTTTGCCGTCGACGATGAGTTTGCGGCTGGGCATCAGGCGGCCCTCTGTTGCTGGATCAGTTTGCGCATGCGACCGCTGTAGTGCTTCAGGTAATTCTGCTTCGCGTAATACTCGCTCGCGAAATAACGCTTGTGATAGGCGAGCTGCGTTTTCGCGACCTGGCCCCATTGCTGGAACGGCGCCTGACGCATCGCGGCGTCGAGCGTGTAGATCAGACGCGCGACATACCACTCATAGCGCTCGAACTGCTTGGCATCGCCGTCGAAGGTGTGGCCGTTGAAATCAATCTCACCGAGCTCCGGATTGGAAAACTGCGGATTGGCCAGCGCCACATCGCATTGCGACAGGTAATGCACCGTCGCGTGATAGGTGCGATTGCCGAACAGCTGCGTCAGCGTCAACGCAATCGCAATCAGCGCGCTGACCGACGCGAACCAGTCCAGGAATGTGAGCCAATAGGCGCTCATTCCGCCGCCTGCTTGTTGTAGGCCGCCATGCGGCGCTCAAGTTCGGGGCGGAAGTGACGGATGAGGCCCTGGATCGGCCACGCCGCGGCATCGCCGAGCGCGCAGATCGTGTGGCCTTCGATTTCTTTCGAGACTTCCTGCAGCAGGTCGATTTCCGCCGGATGGGAGTCGCCCTTCACCATACGGGTCATCACGCGCCACATCCAGCCGGTGCCCTCGCGGCACGGCGTGCACTGACCGCAGCTCTCATGCTTGTAGAAATACGCGAGCCGCTGGATCGCCTTCACAACGTCGCACGACTTGTCCATCACGATCACGGCCGCGGTGCCGAGACCGGATTGGACGTTCTTCAGCGAGTCGAAATCCATCAGCACGTCGTCGCAGATCGACTTCGGCAGCAGCGGCACGGAAGCGCCGCCGGGGATCACGGCAAGCAGGTTGTCCCAGCCGCCGCGCACGCCGCCGGCATGCTTCTCGATCAGCTCGCGCATGGAGATGCCCATCTCCTCTTCCACATTACACGGCTTGTTCACGTGGCCGGAGATGCAGAAGACTTTGGTGCCGAAATTGTTCGGGCGGCCGATGCCTGCGAACCACTCCGCGCCGCGGCGCAGGATCGTCGGCGCGACGGCGATGCTCTCCACGTTGTTGACGGTGGTCGGGCAGCCATAGAGGCCGACATTCGCGGGGAACGGCGGCTTCAGACGCGGCTGGCCCTTCTTGCCCTCAAGGCTTTCTAGCAGTGCCGTTTCTTCGCCGCAGATATAGGCGCCGGCGCCGTGCGCGACATACAGATCGAACGGATACCCGAAGATGTTGTCCTTGCCGATCAGCTTGGCGGCATAGGCTTCATCGACCGCCCGCTGCAGCGCTTCGCGCTCGCGGATGAACTCGCCGCGCACATAGACGTAACAGGCATGCGCGCGCATCGCGAAGCTCGCGATCAGGCAGCCTTCGACCAGCGTATGCGGATCGTGGCGCAGGATATCGCGGTCTTTACACGTACCCGGCTCGGACTCGTCGGCATTGACGACGAGATAATGCGGACGCTCCTTCACTTCCTTCGGCATGAACGACCACTTCATGCCGGTCGGGAAGCCTGCACCGCCGCGGCCGCGCAGGCCGCTCTTCTTCATGATGTCGACGATGCTCTCAGGCCCGAGCGCGAGGATTTCCTTCGTGCCGTCCCAGTTGCCGCGCTTCTTCGCAGCATCGAGACCCGGGTCCTGAAAACCGTAGAGGTTCGTGAAGATGCGATCCTTATCGGCGAGCATTAGCTGGACGCTCCCGGTGACTTGCGGCTGTAGCCGCCATTGTAGAGTTGCGGATCCTTGAGCGTCAGCGCGCCACCTTCAGGCTCCGACGTGTGACGGCCATTACCGGCGCCAGGCTTGGGCGTTTCACCGCGACGGAAGGCTTCGAGCAACGCTTCGGTCTTCGGACCGTCGAGGTCTTCGTAGAAATCCTTGCCGATCTGCAGCATCGGCGCGTTCACGCAGGCGCCGAGACATTCGACCTCCATCCACGAGAACTTTCCGTCGGCGGACACCGTATGCGGCGTCGGCGCGATGTGCTTCTTGCACGCGGCGACAACGTCATCGGAGCCGCGCAACCAGCACGGCGTCGTCGTGCACACCTGCACGAGGTGATCGCCGACCGGCCCGAGGTTGAACATCGTGTAGAACGTCGCGACTTCAAGCACACGGATGTAGGGCATCGACAGCGTCTTCGCGATGTCCTCGATCATCGGCTTGGAGACCCAGCCTTCCTGCTCCTGCCCGATCCACAGCATCGCGATCACGGCGCTGGCCTGGCGGCCTTGCGGGAATTTCGCGATCCACTCGTCGCAAAGCTTCCTGTTCGCGTCGTTGAACGCGAAGCTCTCGGGCTGATGCGGAGAAAGCCGGCGAAGACTCATCTGTAAAGAATGCCTCCGCGATTGATCTGCCGTACCGGCTCAAAACACTTCTCACACAGCGTCTCGACTTTGAACTGCAGCGGCACGCGGTTTGGCCCGGAGCCGGACGCTTCAGCGCGCTCCGCACACTCGCTGCACCAGGCGCAAACGTTTCCGTTCGCGTCGAACCACTGGAACAGACCACGCGGATGATTGTCCCGTAGCGAATTCAGAAGATGATCGCAGACGAACACCGCGTCACCCTCGCCATGTCGCGAGCACGTAACCTGCTTCTTTGTCACCGGTCTACTTCTCCAAACACGATATCGAGCGACCCGAGGATGGCGGACACGTCGGCCAGCATGTGCCCCTTCGACATGTAATCCATTGCCGCCAGATGAACGAAGGACGGCGCGCGCAGCTTGCAGCGATAAGCCTTGTTGGTGCCGTCGGCGACGAGATAGACGCCGAACTCGCCCTTCGGCGCTTCGACGCCGGCGTACACTTCGC
Organism: Rhizomicrobium sp.; assembly: GCA_035502175.1. GTDB lineage: Bacteria > Pseudomonadota > Alphaproteobacteria > Micropepsales > Micropepsaceae > Rhizomicrobium. The sequence continues at coordinate 6,579 of DATJUS010000140.1, read as the reverse complement.
CGGCAGGAACGTGGAAGCCTTCGGTATAGAGCTTGAAGTGATGGATCAGCGCTTCCATGGAGGTCTTCATCTCGCCGCGCTTGGGCGGCACGATCTTCTTGTCCTGCGAACTGACCGGGCCGGAAGGCATCTTCTCGATGCACTGTTTCATGATGTGCACAGCCTGGCGCATCTCTTCCATGCGCATCACATAGCGATCGTAGTTGTCGCCGTTCTTGCCGACCGGAATCTTGAAGTCGAGTTCGCTGTAGCACTCGTAAGGCTGCGCGCGACGCAAATCCCACGCGACGCCTGTCGAACGCAGCATCACACCGGAGAAGCCCCAGGCTTCTGCTTCGGCGCGATTGACGACGCCGATATCGACATTGCGCTGCTTGAAGATGCGGCTTTCGGTCAGCAGACCTTCGATATCGTCCAGCACCTTCGGGAACGTACCGCACCACTCATAAATGTCTTTGAGCAGATCGGGCGGCAGATCCTGATGCACGCCGCCGACGCGGAAATACGCCGCGTGCATGCGCGAACCCGAGGCGCGCTCATAGAACACCATCAGCTTTTCGCGCTCTTCGAAGCCCCAGAGCGGCGGCGTGAGTGCGCCGCAGTCCATCGCTTGCGTCGTCACGTTCATCAGGTGATTGAGGACGCGGCCGATCTCGCAATAGAGTACGCGGATGTACTGCCCGCGCTTCGGCACTTCGAGGCCAAGCAACTTCTCGATCGCGAGCGCGAACGCGTGCTCCTGATTCATCGGCGCGACGTAATCGAGGCGGTCGAAATACGGGATAGCCTGCAGATAGGTCTTGTGCTCGATCAGCTTCTCGGTGCCGCGATGGAGCAGACCGATATGCGAGTCTACGCGCGTCACGATCTCGCCGTCGAGGTCGAGGATCATGCGGAGCACGCCGTGCGCGGCCGGATGCTGCGGCCCGAAATTGACCGTCATCGTCGGTTCTTGGATGGGGGCGGGCTTGTCCATTACGCCTTCTTCCCCGTGTCACCAGACGTTGCGTTCGGCGCCATCGCGGCCTTCTCATCGCCGGGCAGAATGTGCGGCGCACCTTCCCACGGGCTCATGAAATCGAAGTCGCGGAATTCCTGCACCAGCTTCACCGGCTGATAGACGACGCGCTTCTGCTCGTCGTCGTAGCGGAGTTCGACATAACCGGTGAGCGGGAAGTCCTTGCGCAGCGGAAAACCCTCGAAACCGTAGTCCGTCAGGATGCGGCGCAAATCGGGATGATCGCTGAAGGGGATGCCGAACATGTCGAACGTCTCGCGCTCGAACCAGTTCGACGCCGGATAGACGCCAACAGACGACGCAACACTCTCGCCCTCACCTACCTGAACCTTCACGCGCACGCGTTGGTTCTTGGTTAGCGACAGCAAATGATAGACGACATCGAAACGCTTCGCGCGCTCCGGCCAATCAACGCCACAGATATCGACCAGCGTGCGGAACTCAAATTGATCGCGTAGCGCTCTCAGCACATGCACGATATCGCTTGCCTGAACGTCCAGCGTCAGTTCGCCGACTGCAACATGCGCCTGCGCATTGAGCGCGCTGGCAATCGTCTGACCGAGTTGTTCGAGACTATCCATATCTCAGCGCTCGATCGTTCCGGTGCGGCGTATCTTCCGCTGCAGCAGCATGATTCCGTAGAGCAGCGCTTCCGCCGTCGGCGGGCAGCCTGGCACGTAGATATCGACCGGCACGATGCGATCGCAGCCGCGCACAACAGCGTAGGAATAATGATAATAGCCGCCGCCGTTCGCGCAGGATCCCATCGAGATCACATAACGCGGCTCCGGCATCTGGTCGTAAACTTTGCGCAGCGCGGGCGCCATCTTGTTGGTCAGCGTGCCCGCGACGATCATCACGTCGGACTGGCGCGGTGAGGCGCGTGGTGCGACGCCGAAACGCTCAAGATCGTAGCGCGGCATCGACACCTGCATCATCTCGACGGCACAGCACGCCAGACCGAAGGTCATCCAGTGCAACGAACCAGTGCGCGCCCAGTTGATGAGCGAGTCCGCGCTCGCGGTCAGGAAGCCCTTGTCCGCGAGCTCCGTCTGCATGGTCTTGAAATAAGGATCGTTGTCGGTGATCGAGGCCGAAGCACCCTCGACACCCGCCCGTCCAGCCTGCCCTGCCGGGATCACTCCCATTCGAGCGCTCCCTTCTTCCATTCATAGATAAAGCCGACCGTCAGGACGCCCAAGAACACGACCATCGACCAGAAACCGAACACGCCGATCTTTCCGAGCGAAATCGCCCACGGGAACAGGAACGCGACCTCGAGGTCGAAAATGATGAACAGGATCGAGACCAGATAGAACCGCACGTCGAACTTCATGCGGCTGTCGCCGAACGCGTTGAACCCGCATTCATAGGCGGAAAGCTTTTCTGGGTCGGGCTTGGACGGGGCGATGATGAAGGGGATAACCAGAAGTGCGGTGGCGATCACGCCGGAAATTCCGATGAAAATCAGGATCGGCAGATATTCCAGAAGGAGTGCGTCCATCGACTAGTTCCTGCCGCGGCAAACCGGGCATTTCGCAGGTGCAAAACAACGCAAATGCACCCGAAAGCCCCGCGGGGTTTAGAGCAAGATTCGCCGCAGGAAAACAGGTTTCTTTCCCGGTTATTGCGAGTGACTCGCAACAAGAAATGGGCAGCAAATGTTGGAGGATTTGAGGGGTACCAAGACCGGTTTTTTTGAAGATCGCGAAGACTGGCGTAAGCCATCCGTAGCTGCGAAGGACCGATACGCAGCCCTCCTACGCTCTACGAGCTTCGGAGGGCATCCTCCGCTGCTTCGCAGCGTAGGATGGCGGGAGCGACGGGGCTCGAACCCGCGACCTACGGCGTGACAGGCCGTCACTCTAACCAACTGAGCTACGCCCCCGCGGGCGCTCGCGGAACACATACTCCGCGAAGGAGGGCCGATGTACGGCCCACCCCTTTGCCTGTCAAGGCAAGTTTGACGTTATTCGCCGCCGCCGGAACCGCCATGGCGATGGCCGTGGTGCTGTTGCGACGAATCCTGATCGCTATCGTCACCCGTAGGCTTCTTGTGGCCCTTGTAGGCTTGCAACTCGTCCGGCGTCAGCTGCCCGTCGCCGTTGCGATCGATATCGGCAAATAACGAGCGTGCGGTGCTCGCGAACTCGTTGAAATCGACAAAACCATCCTGGTTCCAGTCGACAATGGTAGACGCGGTGGATTTGTCGTCGTTCCAGCGTTGCGCGTTCACGGCTGCAACTTCATCCGCATCAAGTTTGCCGTCGTGGTTGGTGTCTGCCGCGTCGAATTCCTTCTTCAGACCGGCTTCCATTTCGGCGCGTGTGATCGTGCCATCGTTGTTTGCATCGTACTTCGTGAGAAGATCGATCGTCGGATGGAAATCCGTGTCGGTCTCGTGCGGACCGCGGTCTCGACGGTCGGCACAGGCCGAAAGCACAAGGGCCAAACCTAAAACAGCCGGAAATATCGCTCTCATGGCACCATTGCGCCATCCATCGCTTGCTCCGTCAATCCGCCTCCGGACGGATTGCAAATCGTTCATGGGCCCGACCGCGCCTTTGATGTGGCGTCACCCGCTCGTTAGACTCCGCGCAAGACTCGGGGGCACAGCATGGCACAGAATCCTGATGCGCGACGCAGCATTCCGGTAATCGGACCGTTCCTCAGCCGGCCATTCCTTCTCACAGCGATCCTGCTGGGCGTGGCGCTCTATTTTGCGTGCGCGCCGTGGGTTACGGGTCAGATCACACGCGCGCTGGTGGGATGGAACAGCGGCGTGACCATTTTTCTGTGCCTGATGTTCTTCCTGTTCATGCGCAAGACGGACATCGCCACGATCAAGCAGCGCGCCATCACGCATGACGAAGGCGGCCACTTCATTCTGCTGCTCACGATCTTCGCGTCCATCGCCAGCGTTGGCGCACTGGTGGCGGAATTGTCGCTCGCCAAGGATCATCCGGGCCAGGAATGGCGCGTCGGACTGGCCGCGGCGACCGTCATTCTGTCGTGGTTGTTCGTGCAGCTCGTGTTTGGGATGCACTACGCGCATCTCTATTACCTCGAAGAGGAAGAAGGCGCGCCGAAGGGCGGGCTCGAATTCGGTCAGTGCGGCGAGCCGGACTACTGGGATTTCTTCCACTTCGCCATCGTGATGGGCGCAACGTCGCAGACGGCCGATATCACCTTCACATCGAAAGAAATGCGCCGCGTCGGCACGCTTCACACGCTCGTGGCGTTCGGCTTCAACACTGCGATCCTCGCCACGATGATAAACCTCGCGGCCAATTTCATCTGAGGCGCGTCAGTCCAGGCCGACCTGCCCCGTCATCGCGTCGAAGATCTTGTTGCTATCGTAGCCGATGCCGGCCTTGAACACGAACGGCATGGAGTCGATCGCACTCGCGTTCTTCGTCGGGTCACCATCGACCAGTGCGATATCGGCGCGCTTGCCCTTCTCCAGCGAGCCGACGTCCTTGTCGCGACCCATATAGCGCGCACCGTTGAGCGTGGAGATCTTCAGCGCTTCCGGGAAGCTGAATCCCGCTTCGACCAGCAACTCGACCTCGCGCTTGCCGGAGAAGCCGGGGATCACGCCGCCATAGCCCGTGGGATCGGTGCCCGCGATCAGCGTGCCGCCGCGCTCCACAAACATCTTCTCCATCTTCATCAGCTTCGGGAAGATCGTGACGTAGGGTTTTGTGCCCGGACGATTGCCGGTGTCAGCCCAGACCTTTTCATACGCGGTGCGCAACTCTGGAGTCAGCATCGACAATGCGCGTTCCGGCGCTTTCGGCCGCCCGGGCGTGAACGTCTCCATCACGGTGAGTGTCGACGTCAGCGCGACGTGCTTCTCGATCAGATAGTCCATCAGCGACTTCACTTCGGCGCTGTTTTCGTCGACCGAAGCGATCGCCTGTTGCGAACCCGCCGGACATTGGTCCGGCTTCTTGTCCTTGTTGAAGTCCGTCATTACCGCGAAGCCATGCTCGAGATTGTCGATGCCGGCATCGGCCGCTTCGCGGTAAGTCACGGAGCAGAGATGACCTGTGATCTTCAGCCCGTGCGCGTGCGCAGCGGCGACCGCGGCTTTCAACTCGTCGCGCGTGATGTTGATATAGGCCTTGAACGAGGTCGCGCCGGCGTCTGCCCAGAAATCCACGGTCTTCGTCGCATCTGCCGCGCCGTTCAGACTGTGCATCTGCAGAAAGGGATTGGCCTCGCCGTTCAGATACGGCCCCGTCGCATCGAGATCGGGACCGATCGCGGTGCCGTTCGCGATGTCCCGTTTCAGATTGATGTCGGTGTAAGGCGCGAGCGATCCGCCCGTGCGCGCGGTCGTCGTGCCGCCGGCGAGATAAAGCCGCGGGAATGTGTAGGGCATGGAGCCATAGATGCGCGTGCCCGTGGGATAGAACAGATGCTCATGCACCATCACGAACCCCGGCAGCAGTGTCTTACCGCGCGCGTCGATTACAGTGGCACCTTTCGGCACTGACACATGCGCGCCAAGCGCCGCGATACGCCCATCTTTGACGATCAGCGTCTGATCGTATTTCGGCGCGGCGCCGGTTCCATCCACGATCTCAGCATGCGTGAAGGCGATGATCGGCTGATTGTAGGCGATGAACTTCGCGTCGTCGGATTGCGCCACGGATGGCGGCGCGGCCATGTCGTCCATGTCCTGCGCGAGTGCCGCGGTGGCAGCGACCATCGCACTTGTCAGCATCAAAACCGAGATCGAACGCATGGGCCCCTCCAGCATTGGTCGGAGCGTGCCGCGACGAAGTGCGGCGCGCAATGCGCGATGCCGAGGAGATCAAAATTGTTCGAGCAACAAGGCCGGCTTGCCAGGCGTAGCGACGCGGATAGGAGCCCAGGCTTCGCCCTTTGGGCTACGCCGGGCAGTCTTCGCTCCGCTTCGCGTCGCGAAGACTGGTGGGCGGTGACGGGCTCGAACCGCCGACCCTATCGGTGTAAACGATATGCTCTACCAACTGAGCTAACCGCCCCAAGGGAGCGGCTTATAGAGGGCCTTCGCGCGTCGCTCAATCCGAGCCGAGCACGAACCGGTTGCCCTCGGAATCCTTCATGATCGCGAAGGTTCCCCAGGGCTGCTTCTGTGGCGGCGCCTCGAATTCCACGCCGCGCTCGCTGAACTGGCGATAGGTCGCCTCGACATCGTCGCAGGCGAGCGAACAGTTCATCCGCGTGCCGACCCGTCCCTCCTCGCCGTCCATCGTGAACAGGACGACGCGCGTTTCCGCCTTTCCGATGCGCAGCTCTATCCAGCGCTTGCCAGGGCCCATCTCCTGATTGGTCGCGATCTTGAAGCAGAGCTTCTCGGTGTAGAACTTCAGCGCACGGTCCTGGTCCGCGACTGGAATGCTCATGAATTTGAGGTGGGTGATCATGGCGGTCTCCTTCAACGCGCCATTGCTAGAAGCCGCCCCTTGCGCGCTCAAGCGTCCCAATGCCTACTATAGCAATGGTTCGTAGAGTGCCGCTGGACGACTATGTCGTGGAAACGTTGCTGCCCGATCTGATCGGGCACGACC
>DATJUS010000139.1:0-22252 GCA_035502175.1 Rhizomicrobium sp. | reverse complement strand
TCGCTTGAAACGAAACCTCTCCGACAAGCAAGCGGCTTGGAAAGTAGACATCAACAAACGCATGATCGCCGGCCTGCGCAGATCACCATTGGGCAGATAACAATATCGTAGTTACGGCCGCGCGTGCCGAGGCTGATAAAGGCCGATTTTGCCGCCGCCCGGCAAGGTGATGCGCGTGAGCCGTCCCCAGCCCTGCATGCTCGGTTCCTCGCACACGACGCCGGCCTTCTTCAGCTTGGTCATCTCGAGATCGAGATCGTCGGTCATCAGATAGAGTTCGTGCAGGTCGTTCTCGTCGGAGGGATGCACCGCGCACTCCGCCGGCGGCAGCTTGAAGATCAGCCAGCCGTGACCGACATCGACGTGGCCCAAATCGAGCACGTTCTTGAAGAACGCCTTATCCGCCTCGGCATCCTTCGAATAGATGATGACATGCGCACCGTCGATCATGAGCCGCTCTCCACTAGTGGCGATGCAAAATAGCGCGGTTCACACCGGATGTGATACCGTGCCGCGAGGAACGACACGGGGAAACCATGAGCCTGACGATCCGTCGCGCGGGCGGCGCCGATGCGGAAGAGACCGCGAGGGTGTTCTCGGCCGGGTTCAAAAGCATGCCGGGCATTCCAAAGATTCACAGCGACGAGGAAGACCGTGCGTTCATGCGCAGTCTCATCATGACCAAGGAGGTTTGGGTCGCGCTATGGGATGGGCAGATCGCGGGAATGATGTGCCTCGATGGCGACTGGCTCGAACAACTTTATGTAGATCCAGAGCATCAGAGCCGCAGCGTCGGCTACGCCCTGTTTTACACGGCGAAACTGGAACGGCCGAAGGGATTCCAGTTCTGGACGTTCCAGGCGAACAAGCGCGCGCGACGGTTCTATGAGAAACTCGGCTGCGAACCGGTGGAATTCACCGACGGCAGCCGCAACGAAGAGCGCACGCCGGATGTGCGCTATGTCTACAAAGGCAAGAAGCGGCGCCTGAAACGCCTGTGGCGCAACCTCACGAATTTCTCGCTGTCGAAAGACAGCGCTACGACATCTCGAACTGCCTGAACTCCGCGATCACGGCTTTCACAGCGGCGGCGACGATCTTGCCGCCGGCTTCGACGCTGGCCTGGGAGGGGTCGGAGCCGATGCGGCCGTCGGGGAAGCGGCGGCGATAATCTTCCGCGTCGTAGATCGGGCCGGTGGGCGCGATCTTGGGCGTCATCTCGACGTTCTTCACCGCTTCGGGGTAGCCGAAATAGGTCACCGACACTTCGCTCGGCGTCGCGTGATGGCCCTCGCCTACCGGAAAGAGCTGGCGGCATAACTCCATCACACCCGAAAGCTCCCACCAGTTGCGCAGCATGCAGCGCAGCGGCGGATGGTTGGAGCCGGAGCGATCAAACGAAATCCCGTGATACATCTCGCTGAACGCGGCGTTGATCGTGTTGATATTGCCGCCGTGGCCGTTGAACCAGTAGATGCGCTCGAAGCCGTGGCGCGTCAGCGACTGCGCCCAATCCATCATCGCCGCGATCATCGTGGACGGACGCAGCGTGATCGTGCCCGAGAATGCCATGTGATGCTGTGCCTGCCCGACATTGAACGTCGGGCCGATCAGGATGCCGCTCTCGTCGCCCGCGCGCTTCGCGATGATCTCCGGACACAGCGCGTCGGTGCCGAGCAACCCGTTCGGCCCATGCTGCTCCGTCGAGCCGATAGGAATGATGATGGCCTTCGAGGTCTCGAGATATTTCTGAACTTCCGGCCAGGAGGAGAGATGGAGTTGCATTTCGAAACCTTATCTTGGCGCAGACGCTTCTTGGCGCACTTCTTCATACGCTGGCAACAGCCCGAGCATCGCTAAGGCGAGAAATGGCGAGCAGATCAGTGCGATTGGGTAAAATTGCGCCGTCTCCGGCACGCCCCAAGATTCACGGATCGCAGGAACGAACAAACACATATCGATACCAAGCGGTATGACGCATAGGGCTGTCCATACCAAGATTAACGGCCACGCCGTCCGCCACAACAATGCCGACAATGAAGCAGCAACGAGCGCAACTGCAACGGTCGTCAGGATCGGCCAAACGGCAACGATCAACATGTCACAGTCTTCTTTCACGGCATGGCAAAGTAGATATCTGCGATATTCGATCACAGTACCGGCGAGCATGGCCACGCCGAGAACTAGTGCCAGTACCACGCTTGCAACACGAAAGCGGTCGCGCCAGACAGCAGCATGAGTGATAATGCTCATGCGTTTAACGATGCCACTAACTTCTCCATCGCCTTCTTCCAGGCGGCCCGTTCTTTTTCGACATCGGCTTCTGTCGGGAGCTGGCGGATTTCGAGCGCGATCTGCGACTTGCCGTCGCCCTTGGCGTAGAAGCCAAATTCGAGCTTGCGTTCTTTCTTCCATTTGCCACGCCAGTATTTATCTTTCGTCTTCGAGGTCTCCTCGAACGCGCCGGCGGGGAACCAGGTCTTGCGCGTCTTCTCGCTCGTTGCCGTTGCGAAAAGTTTGGCGAGGCTGACCGGCATCACTTTTGTGACATTCACGGCGAAGGTGCCGCCCGCGCGCTCGTTCTTCTTCCGGCCGCCGCGCGCACGTTCGTATTCAACGGCGATCATCTGACACCACCAGCTGGGCGCGCCGTATTCTTCCTTCAGCCGCTTGGCGACCTCTTTGTGGGGCAGGGCGTTGGCGTTCATCTTGTTGAGGATCGAGAACCAGCCCATCCAGCCCTTGCCGGTCGCGGCCTTCACTTTCTCCTCACTGATGGACTTGGGCGGCCACTCGCCCTCGGCCTTCGGGGCAGTCTTCTTCTTCGCCGCTTTCGCTTTCGGTTGCGCCTTTGTGGCCATGCCGTAATCTCCCCTTACCAAGCCATTCTAGCATTCACGAGGATTTCATGTCGGCGAAAAAAGGGCCTTTGGACGGCGTGCGCGTCCTCGACCTCACGGAATTCATCTTCGGGCCCTATGCGACGCAGACGCTCGGCGATCTCGGCGCCGATGTGATCAAGATCGAGAATCCCGGCGGCGACCGCCAGCGCTATGGGTCGAAACACGCCAAACACGAAGACATGGGCGTGACGTTCATGACCATGAACCGTAACAAGCGCTCGGTCACGCTCGACCTCAAAGCGGACGCGGATCGCGAGAAGCTGCGCGCGCTGATCCCGACGGCACAGGTGTTCATCCACAATGTCCGCGCCGACGCGATGGCGCGGCTTGGCTTCTCCTATGAGGAAGTCGCGAAGATCAATCCGCACATCGTCTATGTGCATTGCGTCGGTTACGGCTCCGACGGCCCCTATGCCGGGCGTCAGGCCTTCGACGATCTGGTGCAGGCCGCGAGCGGCACCGCCGACCTGCTGCCGCGTGTCGACGGCAACGAAGACATGCGCCTGCTGCCGAGCTTCATCGCCGACAAGGTGTCGAGCATGCACGCGCTGTCTTCGACGCTCGCCGCGCTCTATCACCAGAAGGCGACCGGCGAAGGCCAGTTCGTCGAAGTGCCGATGTTCGAATGCTTCACGCATTTCATGCTCATCGAGCATCTCTATGGCGAGACATTCGAGCCACCGGTCAGTCACATGGGCCACACACCAGCGCTGGCAAACGACCGCCGCCCGCTGAAATGCAAGGACGGCCACATCTGCATCCAGCCGGTCAGCCGCGCGGCGTCTGTGAAATTCATGGAGCTCGGCGGCATTCCCGACGCCTATGAAAGCGACCGCTTCAAGAATGCGCCGAAGGGCAGCCGCGTCGGCGTCTATTACGCGATGCAGCGCGAGGCGGCGATGGCGCACACCGTCGAGGAATGGATGAAGCTGGGCGACGAGCACCGCATCCCGATCATGCGCGCCAACGGCCTCGACGAAGTGCTGAACGATCCGCATCTGAAAGCCGTCAACTTCTTCGAAGTCCGCGAGCACCCCACCGAAGGCGGCTGGCGCACGATCAAGCCGCCGGTGAAATTCTCGAAGACCCCCGCCTCCATCCGCCTCGCCCCACCGCGCCCGGGACAGGACAACGACACGATCCTTGCGAAATAGGAACCACAATGTCCGACACGCTGCTGCCCGTTCCCAAAGAGTGGAAAGACCGCGCGCTTATCGACAAAGCGAAATACGACGCGATGTACGCAGAGTCGGTTCGCGATCCGGTCGATTTCTGGCGAGAGCAGGCGCACCGCATCGACTGGATCGTTCCTTTCACCAAGGTGAAGGACGTGTCGTGGGACGCCGACGACCTGCACATCAAATGGTTCGAAGACGGCGTTCTGAACGTCAGCGCGAACTGCATCGACCGGCATCTGGAGAAGCGCGGCGCGCAGACGGCAATCATCTGGGAGCCGGACGATCCGAATGCGGAAGCAAAACACATCACCTACGCGGAGCTTCACCGCGAAGTCTGCAAATTCGCCAATGTGCTGAAGGCGCACAATGTGCAGCGCGGCGACCGTGTGACGATCTATCTGCCGATGATCCCGGAAGCGGCCTACGCGATGCTGGCCTGCGCGCGCATCGGCGCGGTGCATTCGGTGATCTTTGCGGGCTTCTCGCCCGACTCCATTGCGGGGCGCATTCAGGACTGCGCCTCGACCATTGTGCTGACGTCCGATGAAGGCGTGCGCGGCGGAAAGCCGATCCCGCTCAAGAACAATGTCGATGAAGCGCTGACGAAATGCCCTGACGTGAAGAACGTCATCGTGGTGAAGCGCACCAGCCGCGCTGTCGCCATGAAAGCGGGCCGCGATGTCTGGTATCACGACGCGGCAGCGAAGGTCTCATTCGATTGCGCGCCGGAGCCGATGAGTGCAGAGGATCCGCTGTTCATCCTATACACCAGCGGCTCGACGGGTAAGCCGAAGGGCGTGCTGCACACCAGCGGCGGCTATTCGATGTATGCCGCGTTCACGCACCAATACGTGTTCGACTACCACGATGGCGATATCTACTGGTGCACCGCCGATGTCGGCTGGGTAACCGGGCACAGCTATATCGTCTATGGCCCGCTCGCGAACGGCGCGACGACGCTGATGTTCGAAGGTGTGCCGAACTATCCAAACACCTCGCGCTTCTGGGAAGTGATCGACAAGCACAAGGTCAACATCTTCTACACCGCCCCAACCGCGATCCGCGCGCTGATGCGCGACGGAGAAGAGCCGGTGAAAAAGACCTCACGCAAATCGTTGCGCCTGCTCGGCAGCGTTGGTGAGCCGATCAATCCGGAAGCATGGCTCTGGTATCACCGCGTGGTCGGCGATAGCCGCTGCCCGATTGTCGACACGTGGTGGCAAACGGAGACGGGCGGCATTCTCATCTCGCCATTGCCCGGCGCGACCGATCTCAAGCCGGGCTCCGCGACCAAACCGCTGTTCGGCATCCAACCGCAATTGGTCGACGCCGACGGCAAAGTTCTCGAAGGCGCGGCGAGCGGCAACCTCGTGCTACTGGATAGTTGGCCGGGACAGATGCGCACGGTCTATGGCGACCATCAGCGCTTCATCGATACATATTTCAAAACCTATCGCGGCAAGTATTTCACCGGCGATGGCTGCCGCCGCGACGAGGACGGCTACTACTGGATCACCGGCCGCGTGGACGATGTGATCAACGTCTCGGGTCATCGCCTCGGCACGGCGGAAGTGGAAAGCGCCCTCGTCGCCCATCACGACGTGGCCGAAGCCGCCGTCGTCGGCTATCCGCACGACATCAAGGGCCAGGGCATCTATGCTTATGTCACGCTGAAGAGCGGCATCGCCGCAACCGACGCATTGAATGCCGAGCTCAAACAATTCGTCTCGCACGAGATCAGCCCGATCGCGAAACCCGATGTGATCCAGTTCGCGCCAGGTTTGCCCAAGACCCGTTCCGGCAAGATCATGCGCCGCATCCTGCGCAAGATCGCCGAAGGCGACACGTCCAACCTCGGCGACACGACAACACTGGCCGACCCGACAGTGGTGGACGATCTGGTGAAGAACGGACCCAAGACGTGAGAAATCTCAGCTGGCGCATTGGCGATGTCACCGTTACGCGTGTCGTGGAAATGGAACTGCCGGTTCCATATTCGGAGAAATATTCGTTCCTGAAACAGGCGACGCCGGACGCATTGAAAGAGATGCCATGGCTGGCGCCGCATTTCGTGACGCCTGAGGGCGCGCTCATGCTGTCGATACACGCGCTTGCGGTCGAGGCGCCCGGTCTGAAGCTGATCGTCGATACCTGTGTGGGGAACGACAAACCGCGCCTGATGACGCGCAGGCAGGCGCTGCAAACACAATTTCTCGATCACCTCGCTGAAGCCGGCTTTCCGCGCCAAGCAGTGGATGCCGTCGTCTGCACGCATCTTCATGTCGATCATGTCGGTTGGAACACGATGCTGGTGGACGGCGAATGGGCGCCGACGTTTCCCAATGCGCGCTATCTGATCGGCCGGACCGAATACAAACACTGGATCAAGGAGACCGAAGGCGAGACCGCCGCGATCATGTCGGACTCCGTGTCACCGATCTTCGACGCGGGTCTCGCAGAGCTGGTCGAGATGGATCATCGCCTCTCGCCGGAAATCCGTTTGCTTCCGACACCCGGCCACACGCCAGGCCATGTCAGCGTGATGATCGAATCCAGAGGCGAGACTGCCATCATCACCGGCGACATGATGCATCATCCCTGTCAGGTCAGCCGGCCGGACTGGGTGAGTGAGTTCGATACCGACAAGAACGCGGGCGCCGCACGGCGCAACACCATGATCCGCCAATGGGCCGACAAACCCTATCTCATCATCGGCACGCATTTCGCGGCGCCGACGGCGGGGCACATACGCAGCCATGAAGATGGGCACCGCTTCGAGGCCTGAGACCGCTTAGCCGTCCTTGTCGGCTCGCTGTTCGAGTTCCTGTTCAAGCCGCGTGGCGCGGGCTTCGAGCTCCCGCGCGACCTTTAACATCTTCTCGCGGTAGTCCATCCAGAAAGTCGCCGCCGCCGAGTGGCGCAGATGCGCGGCTTTCCGGAAGAGGTTTTCGACCCTTCGATCCATTGTACGATAGCGAACAAATAAAGCTATCGTTCCCGCTGAAATTGCGGAACTCATCGCAATCACGCGGCGGAAGCAGCGCTCATCTGGAGTTGCGTCAGGCGAAACTCCAGCAGCAGGCCACCCGCGTTTTCGACGCCGGTGATCGTCGGATCGTAGAGCGAGGGCCTCCAGCCCAGATAGGTCAGGACCTGCCGCGCACCGTTTTCACCAACGTCGCCGAATGGAAGCATGATTTCCTCGGCCACCTCGCCTTCGCCCGACACGCGCTTGGCGGAACGAAGACCGCGCCCTATCGCGCCATGCGCAACGCGGGAAAAACGCGACAGGCGCTCAGTGCGGCTTTCCGGCGGCGTCATGGCCAGCCAATCCATGCCGGTGAGATCCTGCCCCGCGCCCTGGACGATGATCGAACCCACCAGCCGGCAACGCACACTGACATCTGGCACGACGTCGAAAATGCAAACCGACGGCAACAGATCGGCGATCTCTCTCGGCTTGAAATCGGCACGCATGGGCAGCCGGTCGCCGCGCCAGAGCGACAGCCAGTAGTGCGCGAGTCGGCCACCGCCTTCCCCGGCGCGGCAGTCGCTGAAGCAGCGTTGCGCGGCGTTGAAGTCGAAGCTCACGCCCATGCCTCCATCGCTTTTGCCATGGCGATGTCCTTGTCCGTCACGCCGCCCGCGTCATGCGTGGACAGCGTCACCTCAACCTTGTTGTAGACGTTGAACCATTCGGGATGATGATCCATTTTCTCCGCGAGCATCGCCGCACGGGTCATGAAGGCGAATGCCGCATTGAAATCCCCGAACTCGAATGTCCGCGATATGGCATCGCGGCCGGAAACATCCGACCACTTCGGCAATTCCTTGAGCGCCGCGGCGCGGGCGGAGGCTTCGAGTTTTTCCATGGGCGAAGTTCCGATTTCTCTCTAACGTATAAAGCATGAACTGGTCGCAAATCGAATCTCCGTCGCTGGACGATTTTGAGACACTGGCGCGCGAGGCCTTCGCGTCGTTGCCGGAGGAATTTCGTGCGCTTGTGGGCGATCTCGTGTTCCGGGTGGACGATTTTCCTGATGAAGACGTCGTTAGGGATATGGAGCTCGAAAGCGAATTCGAGATTCTGGGCCTGTTCCAGGGACCGGATCTCGCGTCCAGCGAGGCCGGCGGAGGTCATGCGCTCCAGACGATGATCTTTCTCTATCGCCGCCCCATCCTCGACTACTGGGCGGAGCATGAGGAGCGGCTTGGCGATATCGTGCGCCATGTCGTGATCCACGAGATCGGCCATCATTTCGGGCTCAGCGACGAAGACATGCACGAGATCGAGGACGCGTCCGACTAGCGCAGCGCATAGCTCCGCTGCGGCACATAAAGGCTGCCGTTCGGGCCGAGTTGGCTTTCATAAAGAATGAACGCTCGCGTTTCGAACGGCGCGGTCGCATAAAGCGCGTGATCGACGAGATAGTCCATGACGGCGCCTGGTGGCGTCCTGCGAAGGCGCGCCAGCGTGACATGCGGCGTGAACTTGCGTGGTTCGGCTTCAAGACCGATACGCTGCATCGCGGTTTCGACCTTGCGCTGAAGATGCAGCAGCGCCTCGTTCGGCGCGACACCGGCCCATAGCGCCCGCGGCTTGCTTCCGCCGAATTCCCCGACGCCCTTCAATTGCAGCGAGAGCACGGGTGCAGAGATCGCGGAGAGCGCATCGTCGATCGCGGCAGCATCGCGTCCATCCACCTCGCCGATAAAGCGCAAGGTCAGGTGCATCTGCTCCTGCGTTTGCCAGCGCGCGCCGGGAACACCGGACTGAATCATCGCGAGCGACGACGTCACGGCGTCGGGAATCGCGAGCGCAACAAACAGGCGCATCATGCGCCAGCGAGCCGTCCCAGCGGCAACCGCTTGCGGAACAGGAGCACGACAATGCTGTAGGCGATGCCGCCGAACAGCACCGCGAGTCCCAATGCCGTTTCGTGCTGAACCAGACCGCCTTGCGGTCTCAGCGCAACACCGAGCATCGCGCCCCCGAGCGCGGCCCCGCCGGTCGCCGCAAAACCGAGAAAGCTTGGCAGCAAGGACTGAAGGAACAGACGATCGACAACGAGCAATTTCCGCCGCAGTGCGAGGTACACCAGCATGCTGACATTCGCCCACGAGCCAAGCGATGTCCCCAGCGCGACACCGAGGGCGCCCAGATGGAATCCCCACACCAGCAGAAACTTCATTGCGATGTTGACCACGACGGCCAACATTGTCGCGCGCACCGGCGTGGCCGTGTCGTGTCGGGAATAGAACGTCGCCGCGATCACGCGCACCAGCACAAACGCCGGAAACCCGGCGCCGTAACCCATCAACGCCATCGCCGAGACGTCGGCGGCATCCACATGAAATGCGCCATGCGCGAATATCCCACGCATGATCGTCTGCGGCACCAGCAGGAACGCGGCCATGAACGGCAAGGTCAGAAACAAGCCAAGCGCGGCACTGCGGTTCTGCGCCGCCTGCGCACCCGCTTCATCGCCCTTTGCAATCAACGTCGACATCTCCGGCAGCAGCACGGTCGCGAGCGCAATGCCGAGCGTTCCGAGCGGCAACTGGTTGATGCGATCGGCGTAGTTCACCGCGGTCAGCACACCGGGGAAGAAGCTCGCGATCAGCGTATCGAAGAACAGCTGAATCTGAACGCTCGCGGAACCGACGGTGGCCGCGCCGAGCGCCCTCATGAAATTCCCGGTTTCCGGATTCCAGCGTGGCCAGATGAAGCGCAGGCGCAAATGACTGCGCGCGGCCGCCAACACGATGAAGATGATCTGCAGGAAGCCCGCGAGCAGGACACCGCTCGCCGCGGCGTAGGCGGCATTGGGAAACCAGCGCGCGGCAAGCAACGTGCCGATCATCGCCAGATTGAGGAAGATCGACCACGCGGCCGCGGCGGCGAACTTGCCATGCGCATTCAACATCGCCGAGAGCTGCACCGCTATGACGGTGAGGATGAGGTACGGAAAGGTGATGCGCGAGAGCGCCGTCGCAAGTTCCGTCTGTCCCGGATGCGCCGAGAAGCCGGGGGCCATGATGTCCACGAGCCAGGTCATGCAGGCGAGCGCAAGCGCGAGCAGGACAAGCTGCGCCACGATCTGCCAGGAATAGACATTGTCCGCGAACCGTGCGGCCTGCTCTTCCCCCTGCTTCTCGCGCGCGGCTGCGTAGCGCGGAATGAAGGCGACGTTGAACGCGCCTTCTGCAAAAATGCCGCGGAATGAGTTCGGCAAGCGCCACGCGACAAAGAATGCATCCGACAGGAAGCCATCGCCCAGCACTGCCGCCATGATGATGTCGCGCACGAACCCTGCCACGCGCGAAAGCAGCGTGTATCCGCCGACGGAGGCAAGGCGCTTGAGCATGGGAACCGGATTCGACTCGCTTGCTGAGATTAGACGGCGGAGAACGCCGGCGCATAGGCGAGCGCAGTTACGCCCTTTAGCGTGTCTGGAATAAGTTCAAGCGCCTGTAGATGCGGACCGGCGTACACGCAGGCGATTCCTTCCGCTTTGGCGGCGCGGAAACCGAACCGGCCGTAGTAGTCCGGCTCACCAAGCACGATGACGGCGCCGATGCCTCTCTCACGGCAGATGTCCAGACCGGCACGAACCAAGGCACTGCCAATTCCGGTATTCTGGCGGTCGATCCGCGCACAAACGGGCGCAAGCGCGGCGATCTGGCGGTCCGCCGGGGTCGGCGTCATCCGGCTGAACATCACGTGACCGACGACGGTGTCCTCCTCCACAGCTACCAATTCGGCAACCGCATCGTCTGCTGCGCGCAGTGCTGCGACGAGTGCCACCTCGCCGCAACCGTTCCCGTATTGCAGCCGAAACGCCGCTTCGACGACGCCGGCGACCTCCGCCGCGCGGCCGTCACAATTCTGCTCGATCGTAAACGCTCTGGATTGCTGGCTTTTCATGATTTTCCCGGCGATCGGAACCGCTTGATACACAAGCCTATCGACACGATATAATAGGCAAACCGGCGCGCCCGCCGGGAAGGAAGGAATCTTATGGCTGACTACAACAACCCTGTGCTGCGCGGTCAGGCTGCCGCAGACGGCGTCATGGACGCAGGCCTGCGCGCCTACATGCTCCGCGTGTACAACTACATGTTCCTCGGCCTGCTGGTAACGGCAATCGTGGCCTACGGAACATATATGCTAGCCGTGACCACCGATCCGTCGCAGGCCGTTGGCCGCTTCGAGAACGGCGTAATGGTGACGCAGTTCGGTCACGTGCTGTTCGGGACCCCGCTTCAGTGGGTCGTTATTTTCTCGCCGCTGGTGATGGTGTTGCTCATTCAAGCGCGCATCCCGAGCATGAGTGTAGGCGCCGCACAGGCGTCTTTTCTCGCCTATGCTGCCGTTCTGGGCATCTCGCTATCCACGATCTTCGTCGCTTACACCATGACGAGCATCGCTCTGGTGTTCTTCATCACTGCCGCGATGTTCGGCGGCATGAGCCTGTGGGGCTACACGACAAAGGCGGATCTATCAGGTTGGGGTTCGTTCCTCATCATGGGCGTGTGGGGCATCGTGATCGCGTCTGTGGTCAATGTGTTCCTGCAGTCGCAAATGCTGAGCTTTGTTTTCTCGGCCGCCGGTGTGATCGTGTTCACCGGGATCACGGCGTACTACTCGCAATCCATCAAAGAAATGTACTCCGTGAACGATGATGGCACTGTCGCGGGCCGCAAAGCGGTCTTCGGCGCCCTTGTGTTATATGTTGCCTTCATCAACCTCTTCTTGTCGCTGTTGCGCCTATTCGGCGGACGCCGCTAAAGCAGGCGAATGACAAGAGCCCCGGTGGAAACACCGGGGCCTTTTGCGTTTAAGGCGTCTGCGCTGCGAGCGCCTTGAACAGCTTCTTGTCGAACACGCGCAGGACCTGAGCCAAATCGTGCCCGCGCTTCAGAATGCGGCCGCTTGCTTCGATCACGGCGTATTGCCCCTGCTTCGCACGCAGCTTCGGACGTTTCTCGATCGTGAAGAGCGCGACTTCGCTGGTTCGGCGAAAGATCGAAAAGGCGGCGACTTCGCTCAAGAAATCAATCGCGTAGTCACGCCATTCGCCGGCAGCGACCATGCGGCCATAGATCGTGAGGATACGGTCGAGTTCGGCGCGATCGAAACGCACCTGCGCTACCTGCCCGCCGAAAGATGCCGTCCGCGTGGGTTGCGGGCCCTGCTCCACACGGAGGAACGCTATGGGTTCCTCAGCCATTGCGATGATGATGGCGCGCGTCTCCCGGCACGTCAAACTTTCGTGAGGCCTCCGCTAAGCCGCTATACGGATTTGTAATTCTGGCACGCGCCACGAAATCGCCACGTTTGAACCTTGGTGAGGCCTTTATCCGAACCGATCTTCCGGATGTCGGCTGGCCGGGTTGAGGGACAGTTTCGCGGCGATTTAAGCCCCCCAGCCCCTCGCTGCGGGTTGTCCTGATCGGTCGGCCGGCACTTTTCCCAAAAACGTAGTCAAGTTGCGATGTCCTGACGGACGGCTTGCAGGCTTATGCCTTTGCCGTAACCCGCCGACAAATCGCCCCGGGATTTTCGCAGGACGCCTGACGCGCGCGTGACAGAACTGTTAGCGTGCCCGGGATTCACAGGACGATCTCCGGGAGAAATGTCGATGCTTCGAAAACTCGCTATCGCGCTCGCGTTATGTCTGGGCGCGATTGTGCCGGCACAGGCGCAGACTCTGGTCAATCTGAACCATTCGTTTCCAGGCGGTTTTGCGCTGATTACCCTGCAATTGACCGACGGTACGGTCATGGCGCAGTCCGGAAACAATCAGGGCGACTGGTACAAGCTCACGCCCGACAACACCGGGTCCTACGTCAACGGCACCTGGACGAAAATGGCGAGCCTTCCCACCGGCTATCGTCCCTATGCATTCGCTTCCGCGGTTCTCGCCGATGGGCGGCTGATCATCATGGGGGGCGAATATCAGCCGGATCAGGATTTCTCGCTGACGGGCCTCGGCGCGATTTACGATCCCAAAGCAAATACATGGACGGCGATGGCGCATCCGAAAGGTGCGCATTGGGACTTCATCGGCGATTCGTCATCGCTCGTCCTGCCGGATGGCCGCTATCTGATTGGCGACAAGCTTTATTCGCTGATGGCCGCGCTCGACCCCAAGAAACTGAAATGGAAAGAGCTACAGTCGATCGGCCACAAGGGATTCAATTCGGAAGAAACCTGGACGCTGCTTCCCGATGGAACTGTGTTGACCGAGAACGTCAAGAAGGGTCCCGGTACACAGATCTATAATCCCGTCACCGGAGTCTGGTCGGACGCCGGCAATACGCCGCTTCCGCTGAATGGCCCACCCTGCTGCAGCTGTGAGGGTTTCGGTGGACCCAAGCCCTATTGCCCGCCCGGCGAAATCGGTCCAGCCCTTCTGATGCCTGACGGTTCGGTCTTTGCGACCGGCGCCATCCCGAAGGGTGGGAACACGGCCCATACCGCGGTCTACAAGAACGCGACATGGACAGCCGGTCCCGATATTCCGAACCATGACGATTGCGGAGATACCTTTGCGTCATTGCTTCCGAACGGGCATGCATTGTTCGAAGCGCTGAGCGGAAGTCTTTACGAGTTCGACGGCACATCGATCATCACCACGCACCTCAACGGCGCGGGAAATCCGTTGATGGTTCTTCCGACCGGGGAAATCCTCCTCGGCGGCGCGCAGGTCTATCGCTCGACGGGAAGCGCAAATCCCGCCTGGGCGCCCGCGATCACCAAATCGCCGTCCGCGATCACACGGGGCGCGACGTTCAAGCTCACCGGCACACAGTTCAATGGATTGAGCCAGGCGAACTCGTTCGGTGATGAGCTTCAGACCTTCACAAACTATCCGCTGGTCCGCATTACCAACACAGCCACGGGCCATGTGTTCTATGCGCGCACGCACGATCACAGCACGATGGGTGTTGCGACCGGAAGCACCAAGGTCTTCACGCAGGTCGATGTTCCGGCCAGCATGGAAACCGGAGCGAGCACGATGGTCGTCGTTGCGAACGGCATCGCCTCAACGCCCGTCAACGTGACGGTGAACTGAAGCAACCGATGCCCGCCCGGCGAACACCGGGCGGGCATTGCCTATCCAAGTCTGGCGCGTATGCGCGCGCCGACCTCGCCCCAAAGGCCGCCGACCGCACCGGTAACGACGGAGATCGCGGTCCCAAGCCCAAGCACAAAGTTCGGCGTGTCGCCAAGCAGCACGGATACGCCGATACCGATCAGCGCGCACAACCCGCCGGCGATCGCGCCGCCGAGCGCGCCGCGCCACCACCCCAGCGCCACCTCGCGCGCATAGAGAAGCCCCGCAACACCGGAGATAAGCATCCCGCCGAACATGAAGACGTTGTCGCGCACCCAGGGGACGAAATGGCCTGCGATGACCATCGCGAGCTGAAGCACGGTTCCGACCACCGTGGAGCGCTGCAGAATTCGTGCATCGATCATGCGTGGACCCTTTCAAGGTTTGGCAGCGGGCGTCTTCACCGAATTGTCGACTTCGCCCATCTCAGCCTTCCAGTCGATGGGCCCTTTGACGAAGCTTTTCTCCAGCAGATCGAGTTCTTCCGCGTTTCCGTCGTGGAAGCGCTTATACATGCTATCGAAATCGGCACCTTCGCCATAGCCGACACCGGATTCGATCAGCCGCGTCTTGCCGCCGCCGATGTCCTCGAATTCGAAAACCGTGCTGATTTTATCGATGATCTCCTGTTTGAACGGTCCGCCCTTGGGCGCATGCTCATTGCGAATCACCAGCAGATGCTCCGGAAAGTAGACGACGAAGCGATTGCGAATGTTTTCCGCGTCGCCGATTTTTGACGCCGGCAGATAAGACGCCTCGAGCATGCCGTCATGGCCCGGCGTGATGTGCACGACCGGCGCACCCCACGCCTTGAAACCTTCGTCGGTCGTGAACGCCGCCCAGACTTTCGCGACCGGCGCATCGATGACGGTTTCAAGCTGCTGCACCCGGTGTCCGTCGGCATCGCGGAACGACGTATCCTTGATCGCGCCTGCTTGCGCGGCCTGCGCGAAGCAAAGCGCGGCAGTTGCAAACCCCAATATCGTTTTCATGGCATTCCCTTCCCTTGTTTTTGTCTGGACGCAGCCTCGTTCTCGAGTCTGGTGATGTAGTCGCGCAGCATTGCGACCGATCGGTCGAACGCGTCGACGGTGCGATGGGTGCGCGCCTGCATGACTCCGCCCTCCATCGTCGTAAGCGTGAAGATCGCGAGACCGCGGCGATCGAGATCGTCGGGCAGGCGGCTGCCCGCTTCGACGTAACAGCGCTCGACCGCGTCGACCCAGCCGTTGAAATTCACCGCGATGAGATCGCGCACCGGCGGATCGGGTTCGTGCAATTCGAGCGCGAGATTGCCGATCGGGCAGCCGTAAAAGCATTCGCTCTCCACCAGCGCGCGGCGATATTGCGCCAGCAGCGCGAACACGCGTTCGATTGGATCAGCCACACCTTCCCACGCGGGATTGAGAAGCATCGGATAGATGCCGTCGCGATAGAGGCGCAGCACCTCCATCAGCAGATCCTGCTTGGTCGCGAAGAAATGATAGAGACTGCCGCTGTTGGCGCCGGCGGCCTTGAGGATGTCCGACACGCTGGTCGACTCGTACCCTTTCTCGGAAAAAAGGCGCATCGCCGTGATCGCGAGCCGCTGCTTGGTATCTTCAGGCATGGAAAATACTTGATTGATCGTTCAACTAAGTCAAGTTCCAACTGTTGCGGATTTGCCGCATATCTCAAACGTAACTATTCCCCCGTTGCGGTAAGGGGCCGATTTCTCTAAGCAAATCGCGCTTTCTTTCGCTGTTCAGCACTCCCATGATCGAGATCGAAGGACTGACCAAGCGTTTCGGCCCGGTAACAGCCGTGGCCAATCTGAGCCTGTCTGTCGGCAAAGGCGAAGTGCTCGGGTTCCTCGGGCCCAACGGCGCCGGCAAATCCACGACCATGAAGATGGTGACGGGCTATCTCGCCCCGACCGTCGGCAGGATCAGCATCTGCGGACATGACGTCGAGACCGATCAAATCGCGGCGCAGTCGATGCTCGGCTATCTGCCGGAAGGCGCGCCCGCCTATGGCGACATGACTTCGCGCCAGTTCCTGGCCTTCATCGCCGGCGTGCGCGGTTATCGTGGTGATGCCGCCAACGCTGCTGTGGCGAAAGCCATTGCCAAGACAGAACTCGCCCCTGTCCTCGACCGTCCCATCGAGACTCTATCCAAGGGCTTCAAGCGCCGTGTCGGCCTCGCCCAGGCGATCCTGCACGATCCGCCGGTTCTGATCATGGATGAACCGACAGATGGCCTCGATCCCAATCAGAAGCATTCCGTGCGTGCGCTACTGAAGGCGATGGCACCACACAAGGCGATCATCGTCTCGACGCATCTGCTCGAAGAAGTGGAAGCGGTGTGCACGCGCGCCGTGATCATCGACCGTGGCAGCATCGTTGCTGACGGCAAGCCATCCGAGTTGCTCGCGCGCTCGCGCTATCATAACGCGGTAACGATGACGATTGCGGCTGATCAGGCTGCTGCCGCGGTGGCGAAGATCAAGATGCTTCCAACCATCGCAACCCTTGAACAGACGCCGCCGGACGACAGCGTAGTGAAAATCACGGCTTTCCCGAAGAGCGGCGCGCTGCTGATCGAAGATGTGAGCGCGCTTGCCCTGCGCGAAAAGTGGAACGTGAAGGAGCTCTACGCGGAAGCCGGGCGCCTCGATGAAGTGTTCCGCGCCATCACCACCCACGACACCGCGCGCGTAAAGGCGAACGCGGCATGAGTCAGGTCTGGCAGATCTTCAAGCGCGAATTCGCGGCATACTTCGCGACGCCCCTCGCCTATGTGTTCATCGTGATCTTCCTGTTCACGATGGGTGCGTTCACGTTCTACATCGGCCATTTCTATGACAACGGCGTCGCCGATCTGGGCGTGTTCTTCTCCTATCATCCGTGGCTCTACCTCTTCCTCGTGCCCGCGATCGCGATGCGGCTGTGGGCTGAAGAGCGCCGGACGGGAACGATGGAATTGCTGCTCACCCTGCCGGTGCCGCTTTGGGCCACGGTGGTCGGCAAATATCTCGCGGCGTGGGCCTTCACCGCAGTGGCCCTTGCGCTCACATTTCCGATCTGGATCACGGTCAATTATCTGGGCCACCCCGATAACGGTGTCATCCTCGCGGGCTATATCGGCAGCCTGCTGATGGCCGGCGGTTATCTCGCGATCGGTGCGTGCCTGTCGGCGACGACGAACAACCAGGTCATTGCCTTCGTCATAACCGTGGTCGTGTGCTTCCTCTTCACGATTTCCGGCGCGCCGCTGGTGTTGGACTTCTTCCGGGCGTGGGCACCGCTAACGCTGATCACCGCAATCTCGTCTTTCAGCTTCGTCACCCACTTCGCAGCGATCACAGCCGGCGTGTTGGACATCCGCGACTTGATCTTTTTCTTCTCGCTTATCGCGCTCTTCCTGACGGCGAATGTCGCGATCCTCGATCTCAAGAAGAGCGGCTGAGGCGATGAGCAGTCTGTCCCGCCGCACTTACGATATCCTGATGGTCGTGCTCGCCGCGATCCTGTTCGTGATCGTCAATATCGCAGCCGATACCTGGCTGACGACCGCAAAACTCGATCTGACCGAGAATGGACAGTTCACGCTCGCGCAGGGCACGCGCAACATCATCGCCAATCTGCAGGAGCCGGTGACGCTCCGCTTCTATTATTCGAAGCAAGTTGCCGCCGAATATGCGAGCACCGCGGCTTATGCGAAGCGTGTCAGCGATCTGCTCGGGGAATATGCGTCGCTCAGCCATGGCAAGATCATTGTCGAGGAGATCGATCCGCAGCCCTACACCGAAGCGGAAGATCAGGCGACGGCGCAGGGCCTCACCGGCGCGCCGACCGACAGCGGCGACATCGTCTATTTCGGCCTTGTCGGCACCAACCGCATCGACGGCAAGGAAGTCATTCCCTACTTCTCGCCCGACCGCGAGCAATACATCGAATACGACCTCACCTCGCTGATCTATCGCCTTTCGAATCCGAAGAAGCCGCAACTCGGCATCATCTCGAGCCTGCCATTGCAGACCGGACCCGGCGGCATGCAGGCGATGATGCAGGGCCAGGGTCAGCCTTACGCCGTCTATTCCGAGTTGAGCCAGACATACGCACCGCAGATGATTGCGGCCGACTTCACAGCGATCCCCAAGGGCATCGATGTGCTGATGATCGCGCATCCGGCCGCGCTGAACGATGCGCAGCTTCAGGCGATCGATCAGTTCGCGCTATCGGGTGGCCGCCTGCTCGTGTTCGTCGATCCCAATTCCGAGATCGCGCAGGCCGGCGCCAATCCGTATCAGCCGTCGGCCACTCCTCCGTTCTCCGATCTGCCGAAGCTCTTCCAGGCGTGGGGCATCGGCTACAACACACAGAAGATCGTCGGCGATCGGGCGCTGGCGCAGCACGTCCAGGTCGGCGATCCGCGTGACCCGGTCGCGCTGTATCCCGTCTGGCTGCATCTGACGCCGGACAACTTCGACAGCAAGGATCCCGTCACCGCCAATCTGCAATCGCTCAACCTCGCCAGTGTCGGCGCGCTGCATCCGATCAAGGGGGCGACGACCACGTTTGCGCCACTTGTCTCATCTTCCGCGGAGTCTTCGTTGCTGGATGCCGCCGAAGTGCGGATGAACCAGCGCCCGCAGGATCTGATCAACGATATCCATCCGACCGGAGAGAAATTTGTCATCGCCGCGCGCGTCTCTGGCGACGCCAAGACTGCCTTCCCGGCCACCGCGCATATCAAGTCCGGCAAGATCAATGTCGTCGTGATGGCGGACAGCGACATCTTCGACGACCGCTTCTGGGTCCGCGTGCAGAACGTGCTCGGCAAGAAGATCGCGGCGCCTTTCGCCGACAACGGCGCGTTCGTTATGAACGCGGTCGAGAACCTGATGGGCTCCAGCGATCTCATAAGTCTGCGCACGCGCACGGCCAGCCAGCGCCCCTTCACCGTGGTGCGCGACATCCAGGCGAACGCGCAGGCGCAATTCCAGCAGGAAGAACAGGCACTGCAGGCGCGCATGACGGATACGCAGCAGCGCCTGCACGAGCTTGAGCAGGGTGGCGGCACGCGTTCCGGTGCGGCCGGCCTGACGGTCGCACAGCAGGCGGAGATCGAGCGCTTCCGCCGCGAGCTGGTCGATACCCGCACGCAACTCCGCGACGTGCAGCACAATCTGCGGAAGGACATCGATGCGCTTGGTGCCCGACTCGCCTTCATCAACATCGTGCTGGTGCCGTTGCTGGTGGCAATCTTCGCCATCGGCCTCGCAGCGTTCCGGCGCCGCCGCCGTGCGCGCGCGCTGACACTCTGAGGTCATCGTGGCGGAAACCAGGCCGATGTTCGCCGACCCGAGACGCCGCAACCTGGCGATCCTCATCGGTGTCGCCGTGCTCGCGCTGATCGCCGCCTGGTTCGGTATTCACAGGCAAGCCGCGCAGGTCGCGCCGAAATATTCGGAGACCGAGTTCCTGCCGGGCTTTGCGGCGCATGTGCGCGAAGCGTCGCGCATCCATGTCA
Organism: Rhizomicrobium sp.; assembly: GCA_035502175.1. Lineage (GTDB taxonomy): Bacteria > Pseudomonadota > Alphaproteobacteria > Micropepsales > Micropepsaceae > Rhizomicrobium. The sequence continues at coordinate 2,531 of DATJUS010000139.1, read as the reverse complement.
TCTCGAAGAAGTACGGCGCGTTCGACGTCGTCTTCAAACCCAACAAGGGCTGGGTGCTTCCGACCAAGAACGATTACCCCGCGTCGTTCGATCAGGTGAACCGCACGCTCGTAGGTCTTGCCGCGCTCGAAACCATTGAGCCGAAGACGGCGCGCCCCGACTGGCTGCACTACATCGGCCTCGACGCGCCGCCGGCCGGTGACGGCGTGGCGATCACGGTGAGCAACGATCGCGGCCGCGTCCTTGCCGACATCATCGCCGGCAAGAGCGAGGACATCGGCGACAGCAGCGGCGCGACGGGCCTGTTCGTGCGCCACCCGAACCAGACGCAGAGCTGGCTTGCGCGCGCGGAGTTCGAGCCGCGCGGCAACCCGTTCGACTGGCTTGACAGGACCATCGTCGATGTCGACCGCACGCGCATCCAGACGACGACGGTGGAAAGTCCCGATGGTCATTCGTTCGAGGTCCATCGCGACAACCGCACCGATCCGGACTTCAAGCTCACCGTCATGCCGCCGGGCCGCGAGATGGCGAGCGACTCCGCGGCCGACGGCATCGCGACGGCGATCTCCGATCTCGATTTTCAGGACGTGAAGCCGGCGAAGGACATCGACTTCGAGAACGCGGTGCGCACGATCACCAAGACCTTCGACGGCATGAGCGTCACCACCGATGTCGTGAAGATCGGCAACGAATATTGGGCGGAGTTCGGGGCGATGAGCACCGTCGCCAATCCCGCCATCGGCCGCGAGGCGCGCGCGATCACCATGCGGGTCAGCGGATGGGCCTACAAGCTCTCCGACTACAAGGGCGCGGCGTTCATGGCGACGCAGGAAAGCCTGCTGAAACCCAAGGGCGGTAAGCCTGCGGCGGCGCCGTAGTCGACAATTAGCCTTCCCCGCGCTAGGCCTACGCCGATGGCCGACGATCTCTATCTCCGCGATCTCTGGTATTACGGCGCGCATGCCGCATCGGTGAAGCGCGGCCAGATGCAGCGCGTGATGCTGCTCGGCGAACCGGTGAACATCGGGCGGATGAAGGACGGCACGCCGTTCGCGCTGCGCGATATCTGCCCGCATCGCGGCGTGCCGCTGTCGGCCGGCAGAGTGATGCCGGAGGGCGCGGTCGAGTGCCCCTATCACGGCTGGCGCTTCAAGGCCGATGGTCAGTGCTCGCTGATCCCCTCGCTCGTCGGCGGCGAGGCGATCAAAGCGGAAAGCATCCGTGTACGGAGCTATCCGGTGCGCGAGCAGGACGGCCTGATCTGGGTCTACATGGCCGCCGAAGGCCACGAAGCCGCGGCGCCGATCGGTGCGCCGCCGAAGGTCGGCGTGCCCAACGCGAAACCGCGCTGGTCGATCAGCCAGACATTCCGCTGCGCCATCGATCACGCCGTGATCGGCCTGATGGATCCCGCGCACGCGCCCTATGTTCACGGCCGCTGGTGGTGGCGGGTGAAGCCGCGCGAGAAAGCAAAGAACTATGCGCCAGGCCCCAACGGCTTCGTGATGACGCGCCACGCGCCGACCAAGGCCGCGTACAAACTCCTCGGCGCGGACGTCTCCACCGAGATCACCTTCGAACTGCCGAGCACGCGGTTCGAGAACATCACCGGCACGGTTCTGGGCCGCCGCATCGACGTCGTCGGCCTCACCACCTGCACGCCGCGCGACGCCGACACCACCGAGGTGACGCAGACCTTCTTCTGGCCCGCATGGCTCGGCTTCATCAAGCCGTTCTTCTGGGCGCTGGGCCCAACCTTCCTCGGCGACGACCGCCGCATGGTGGAGCTGCAGCGCGAAGGATTGAAATTCGATCCGCGCCTGATGCTCATCCAGGACGCCGACATGCCCGCGATGTGGTACCACCGCCTGAAGAAAGCCTGGGCCGAGTCCGTTGCGAACGGCACGCCCTTCGTCAATCCGCTCAAAGCGACGACGCTGCGCTGGCGGAGCTGAGGTCTGTATCTTCTGTACAGAACCACGAACCCTCTTTTTGATTTTCCGCAATTCGAATAGGCCGCGCGCAGCCTAATCGTTTGAACCGCCAACAAATTCGTCTTCCTTCGTTGCAGCGCACCATTTGATTGGCATTTTCGCCGAGCACCTCCTTTGAACTCACCGAACGAACTAGAACATACCATGAACATATGTTACCTGTCCAGGTTGAATTTGATGCTTGGATTTATACCAATTCGGGGATATACAGGCGATGGTTCGCGAGCCGCAGGTCACCGGCGAGAAGCCCGTCCATCGGGTCGGGTCGGCGAAGCGGGATTTCATGCGGCTGCCGGACGAAGTCCGCAGCGCCATGGGTTACGCGCTCGGCGTGGCGCAGTACGGCGGAAAGCATCCGAGCGCGAAGCCTTGGAAAGGCGAAGGACCGGGCGTGTTCGAGATCGTGGAGAGTTTTGCGGGCGATGCGTATCGCGCGCTTTACACGGTGCGGTTCGCGGACGCGATCTATGTGCTGCACGCGTTTCAGAAGGAGTCGCCGTCCGGAAAGCGCACGGCACAGGACGATGTGGCGCT
>DATJUS010000138.1:0-9467 GCA_035502175.1 Rhizomicrobium sp. | reverse complement strand
GTCTTTCCTAAGTTATTTCTCCTGGATGAACCCGACGCCCATTTGCACCCCTCGATGACTCGTCAGTTTATTGATGTGCTGAAGAACGTTCTCGTGGATCAATATGGCGTACGAGTCATTTTGACTACTCATTCTCCATCGACCGTTGCTTTGGCGCCGGAAGAGTCGCTGTACGTGATGTCACGAGATCAGCCACGAATAAGGAAGCCATCTTCAAAAGCTGAAGCCATCGGCTTGTTAACTTCGGGATTGGTAATCGTTTCGCCCGGAACGCGTTTCGTTTTGGTCGAGGACGAAAGCGATGTGAGCTTCTACAACATGGTGAGAGATATCTTGGCCGATCAAGGGCCAAGTAAAGACCGGCTGGCGCTTAAGCCCGCGCCAAGCCTCGTCTTTATGCCAGCGTCTGCGGGGAGCAGAGCTACTAAGGTTGGTGGCGGAAAAGATGCTGTGCGTCAGTGGGTCGACAAATTTGATACACCGCCCCTTAGAGAAATGTTCCACGGTATTATTGATCTAGATCGCGGGAACACTGCGTCAACGCGTGTCCATGTTCTAAATCGCTATAGTTTTGAAAACTATCTTGTAGATCCTTTCGTTGTACTTGGCGTCTTGATCGAAGACGCTCGTACGCCCGCGCAACTGAGTTTGCAGATTTCTCCCGGAGATGAGCATTTGATTCGGTCGCTTTCGACTGTGGTTCTTCAAAGCGTTGTCGATTATATTGCGGAGCAGGTTGAGCCCGAGTTGGGGGCGTTGAATAATGACGAGCGCTTGGTCTCACCCGTCTCGTTTACGAGCGGTATTTCTTTAGGGTACCCAAACTGGATGCTGACGAGGCGCGGCCATGATTTGGTGTCTATCTATCAAACCATATTCGGGCAAAACACAATAACGCCGCCACGACTCAAAAAAAGCTTCAGGCGTATTCGACTCGTTCCGCTGGAGTTGGCACAGATAATGTCTGATTTACAAAACTCGTAGCCGACGTAACTTCTATAGGGGCCGACCACACTCCCGGAAAATAAATTTTCCCGCTCCCCTTGAATCGCCTTTTTCCGTCCCCATTTCCCCTGAGCCATGCGTGTCTTGCTGCCCCGGGCTCTGACCCGAGGGCGGCGTGGGACCTTGCAGGGCGAGGGTGTCCCTACGCGCACCCGTACGAAATGTTCGACATTGGAAGCTTGAAGCCGCGGTGAGATTCTCCGCGGGCGGTGTCTGTTCGGTGTTTCCAGTGACTGCGCATTCGCGCAGTCGAAGAAGAGGGGGAGGGGACGTGATTTTCGCCGGACAATTATCGATCCGGTGCGGTGGGATTATGCGGAGGAATCTTTCTCTGCGCTGTTCGATAAGCAGAGGGGTACTCCCTCTGGAAATTGAGGTTCAAATGGGAAGAGAGAGGTGCGCGGACAAAAATTGTTGAGAAAGCGATATCAAGTCTCAAGCGATTGGGGTTTTAACAATCTTGCGTCTACCGCTGGACGGTGAAGATCACGGTTCCATCTGCGCCTGTTGATCGACCTCGGCCTGTTGCTGTTGCACGGGCGTCCGCGCGATGAGCTTGCGGGTTTTCCAGGTACCGCGCGCGAACCAGAGGGCGGCCACGAGGGCCGTCGCGAAATTGGCGATGGGTGTCGACCACCACACGCCGTCGATGCCGAGCGGCGTGTACTTCGAGAGCGCGAAGGCGAGCGGGATCTGCAGCACCCATTGCGAGACGAGGCTGATGACCATCGCGGCGATCATCTCGCCCGCCGCGCGCAACACGGCCATCAGCGCGAACTGCAGGCCGATGAAGCCAAAGCTCCACGCCACGATGCGGATGTAATGCGCGCCTTCGGCGATCACGCGCGGATCTTCGGGCACGAAGAAGCGCACGATGTCCGGCGCGATCAGGATGCAAAGGAGGCCGACGGCGGTGAGCGAGGTGAACGTGATGATGGCGGAGAGCCGCGCCACCTTTTCCGCGCGCGCCATGTCGCCGGCGCCGATGCTCTGGCCGACCAGCGTCGACGTCGCCATCGCGAAACCCATCGCGGGGATGATGACGACGTTGAACAGATTGCTGCCGACGCCGAAACTCGCGGTGACGACGGTGCCGAAGCTCACGATCAGGAAGGTCAGCACCATCATGCCGAGGCCGCGCGCCGATTGCTCGATGGAGGCCGGATAGCCGAGCAAGAACGCGCGCTTCACAAAGGCGAAGTCCGGCTTGAAATCGTGCCAGTGGATGTGGATGCCGAACCGCCCGCTGAACAGAAGGCGCAGCGCCACCGCCGCCGCAATCGCCTGCGCGATGAGCGTCGCGATGGCCGCGCCTGCAACGCCCCAGGCCGGCATGCCGAACTTGCCGAAGATCAGGATGGGATCGAGGAAGAAGTTGAGAACGACCGTCGTCGCCACGATGTAGAGCGGCGCGCGCACTTCGCCCACGCCGCGCATCAACGCCTGCGCCATCGCATAGATGAAGGTGAACGGCACGGCGATGAACACGATGCGCATGAACCACAGCGCGCCGTCATAGACCTCCGGCGCGACGCGGATCGCATGCAGCAGCGGCGGCGCGATGAAATATCCCACCGCACCGAGCACGATAGAGACGACGACGATGGTGAGCAGCGTCTGCGCCGCGACGTGGTCGACCATCTTGTGATCGCGCGCGCCGGTGTATTGCGCGATCAGCGTCGTGCCTGCGATGGCAAAGCCCATTCCCAGCGCCAGCAGCACGAACATCACTGGCATGGTGATCGAGACCGACGCGACGGCGGCCGCGCCGAGCCTGCCGACCCAGAACGCGTCGATCACCTGATAGGCGACCTGCAGGATGTTCGCCCCCATGATCGGCACCGCGAGCAGGAACAGGGCGCGCGAGATCGAGCCTTCCAGAAGCCGCGGATCGAACGCGCGGCGCTGCGGGGATTTGGAATCGGACATTGTCGGGACTCGGATTATCCTGTGATCCATGGACCTCCGCATTCTCTCGGTCAATATCGGCCGCGCGCGTGTTATCGGCGCGGTGCACGGCGAGCCGGTTCTGTCCGGCATCGACAAGAAGGCGATGGACGGCGACACGGCTTTCGTCGGCGCGCTGGGCATCAACGGCGACGAACAGGCCGATCTCACCGTGCACGGCGGTATCGACAAAGCCGTATATGCTTATCCGAGCGAGAACTGGCCGTGGTGGACGCGTGAGAAAGGCATTGCGTGCGGTCCCGCGACCTTCGGCGAGAATCTCACGCTCGAGGGCGCGGATGAGAACAACGTCTCCATCGGCGATCGCTTCCGCTGGGGCGACGCGGTGCTGGAAGTCAGCCAGCCGCGCGCGCCCTGCTACAAGCTCGGCATGTACACGGGCCGTCCCGATGCGCCGCAGTTGATGACTCTATCCGCGCGCTGTGGTTGGTACCTACGTGTTGTCGCAGAAGGACATGTGCCGATCAGCGCGGCGGCGCTGACTCGCGTGTCGCAAAGCGGTGCGCCGTCCGTATTTGAAACATTTGTTGCGCTTTTCGGGCGCAGGATCGGAATCGATGCACAGTTGCGCGCGCGCGACACGCCGCAACTGGCGGAGAGCTGGCGTCAGGCGTTGACGGCCAAAATAGGTCGGAACTAGCCAGCCCGATGTGGTGCAAATTCGCCACTGTCATTAAAAATGTCTAAGATTTCCGGGTTACGGAGAAAATAGTTGAAAGCTGTGGCTGGAATGCATAGGTTCACTTTCGAAGGACGAACAACGATCTGGCAAGCACTGCCCCCCCGCTCGCAAGCCGGGTCTCGTTCTTCGCGGTGACCGGTCATCCCCTCCCGGCACCAAGCGCGTAACGGCGCATCCGGCGCCCGATCAGCCCCCTGGTCGGGCGCCATTTTATTTGGGCACTGTCACCCGCCTGAGCGTGAGATTGATCCGCCCGCCGCCGGGAATGAGCGTCGAACTTCCGCTCACGATCCGGTCGATGCCGTGAAACGCCCGCCGCGCCGGTCCGCCAAAGGTCAGCACATCGCCGGAGGAAAGCTTGACGCTCTGTGTCGATCCTTTGCGCGTCGTTCCGCCGATGCGGAAGATCGCCGCGTCGCCGAGCGACACCGACAGCACCGGCGCGTCTTCGGCCTGTTCGTCGCGATCCTGATGCAAGCCCATCCGCGCGCCGCGGCGATACAGATTGACCAGGCAGCATTCGGGCGGCGCACGATACGCCGTCATTTCGTTCCAGAGATCGAGCAAGGTTTGCGGAATTGCAGGCCACGCTACGCCCGTCAACGGGTGGTGCGCATCATAACGATAGCCGTTCCTGTCGGAGACCCAGCCGAGCGTGCCGAGATTTGTTTCCTCGACGGAGAACAGCGCGCCTGATCCCGGCATCTGCGGACGATAGAATGGCGCGTGTTCGACGCGCTGCATGATTTCGTCGAGGAGCGCCAGCTGCGCGGCACGGTCGAACCGCTCGCGCCACAGCGTGACACCCGGCGCGATTGCGATAGCCTTCATCGCGGCGCGCGTGGCTTCCACGGTTCCCAGATGCCGTTGTAAGTCCCGGCAAAGCCGTTGGTGTCGAGCCATTTCGCGAAGATGGCGGGATCGTACTCGCGCCGTACCCAGTCTGCGAGCGGGGCACCCTTCGATTGCTCCTTCGCAAAGCGCAGGAATTGCCGCAGCCAGCGCTGATGCGTGCGCGGGAAATGCAGGAACGGAAACATCGCGAACTGTCCCTGCGCGCGCTCCAGCGCATCCCAGCCGTGGCGGTACACGATATAAAGCGCGGAGGCAAAGCTCGTGCGATCCTGTCCGCCGGCGCATTTCACGATGAAAGGACGCGGCGCGGCATCGAACGCATCGAACAATCCAACCAGCATCTCGCGCAGTGGAAGCCGCCGGGAGTTCAAGGTCACGTCGAAATGCGCCACGCCGAGACGTGCGCAGGTCTGCGTTTCATAACGCCACCACGCGACATCGGGATGTGCGCCGCGCAAATTGACGATGGCTTTGAGCCCGTTCGACGTCAGGAACGTATCGAGCCCGCCGAGATAGGATTGGGAAGCGCGTGCCGCTTCGCGCCCGTCGATCCAATGAAAATTGTAGAGGCGGTTGAGCAGCATCAGCCAAGCGCCTCCATGATCCGGGCGATGGCGCGGGCCGGCTCCGACGCTTCCAGAGCGTTGCGATCCAGCGGCACCAGGTAATGGTAGCGCAGGAAATAGAGGAAATGCTCCGTCAGATCGCGGTCGATGGGCGTTTCGAACGCGTCCTGAAGCGTTTCGGCAAGATCGCCTTCGTCGTTGGATACGCGCACGAGACCGGGCACCGCATAGAACGCATCGCCAAGGGTGATGACCGGCTTCAGGTGCAACAGGGCCTCGATGCCGACGGTCGAATTCACGGTGATGACGGCTGCACATTTCTGGATCAGTTCCTGTGTCGGCGTCATCTTGGTGAACACCGCGTCCGGAAATTCGCGTCGCATTCCGCTGTAGTCGATGCGGCCATGGTCGGACGGGTGTTCTTTCACCACCAGCTTCAGATGCGTTCCGTGACGCCGGTTATAGGTATCCACGCCCTGCGCGCAGAAGCGGACGACCGACGACATGTCGCGAAAGTGCGGCGAATAGAGAAGTATCTGGCTGTCGTCATGGACCTGAAGCGGCAGGAAGACGAAATGTTCGGGCAGAACCAGCGTCTCGCTTGCCGTCGCGCCGCCCTTGAGCGCCCGCGTCACCAACGGTGTGCCGAGCAGATGGGTGCGCTTTCCATCCGGGATCGCCACGGCGCGATAGAACTCGGCTTGTTTGCCCAGCAGCGAATTGCCCGCGTTGATGCCTTTCGGGTCCATCACGATGGTTCTCGGCAGATAGCCGTTCTCGCAGAACTGGGTCTTGATCCCGGCATCGCGCGCCGCGGCCAATGCGGCCGCGACCGGCAACTGGAACCCGCCCCAGACGACCAGCAGATCGACGGTTTCGCGCGCGAAGCGCCGGCGGAAATAGCGGTAATTGATCGCCGCGACGCGCGTCCAGATCGCCTTGATCAATCCGTCCAGGGCACGAAGAGACGCGGGGCGGTGCGCAATATACTTCATCAGGTCGAGCGCGATGATGGAATCGGTTGCAGCGGGCGGGGCTGCGAACAGCGAAGCGAGGGCCGCGGCCCAATAGCGCGGCGTCAGCGGGAGCAGATTGACGTTGATGATGCTCGACACGACCTCGGCAGGCAGCGCCTTTCGCAGGAATGCAAACAGCTTTGTCTGATGCGGCGCGCAGGAGATGAACGAGACCGTCTTGCGCCGGTTGTGGCTGTCGTCGTTCAAGCCGTGAAATCCTCGAGTGCTGCCGGTGTTTGCGATGGGGTGGCCGGCAGCTTATCTTCCGCCGCGCCGTTCCTACACCAAAACCATGCGAATCTTCGTGATAAATCTCGCGCGCCGGCCCGACCGGATGGCGGCCATGGCGGCACAACTCGACAGGCTTGGCCTTATCTATGAGCGTTTCGACGCGGTGGACGGCAAGACCTGCAATCCCGCCGAACTGAACGCGCCGTTTGCGGCAGAAGGCGCGATGGCGGAACTGACCCCGGGCGACAAGGCCTGCACGACGAGCCACATCCATCTCTGGCGGAAGATCGCTGCGGGCAGCGACAGCCATGCCGTCATTCTGGAAGACGATGTGGAACTGAGCGCCGCCGCGCCGAACTTTCTGAAGAGCGCGGACTGGATTCCGCCCGACGCCGGTCTCATCAAGATCGAGCGCTATGGCGACAGCGATCAGCTCACACTCGTTGGCCGCGGCCGGTCTGTCCAGGACCGCGAGATGGCGCCGCTGCTCTCACGCCATCCCGGCTCCGGCGGGTACATCATCTCGCGCGAGAGCGCGGCGCTGCTGGCAGCGATGAAAGAGAAGATCGCGGTGCCGATCGACCAGCTCCTGTTCAATCCGATTTACTCACCGGTCTTCCGCGCGCTGGCGCCGTGGCAGATGGTGCCGGCAATCGTGGAGCAACAGGTGCAGGTCGGAGGCGGCACCGATATCAAGCGCGCACGTCCGCCGTTCGCAAAAAAGCTCACACGCAGTCTGCGCTCGCTGATGGCGATGCCGATTCAGATCGTATCCGTTCTCTCCGGCCGCGCGCGCGCCGTGAAGATCAGGCTCGGCTAGAGGATCGGCTTCACGCCGTCCTTCTCGACCGTCAGCCGCGACGACTGCCATGTGCCGTCTATGCCGGGCATGGCGGAAACCGACACGGCAGCGCCCGGCACCAGAAGAGACTCGTCGCCGACCATGATGCCGATGACGGGAATCCCGGGCGCAACCAGAATCTCCGCATTGCCGGTGCAGCCCGCGCCCGAGTTTGCGCGACCGCTGCATGTTCCGTCCGCGGCCGCGGTTGCACCGCGATAGTTCAGCGTAATCGTGCCCTTGTTGGCGGCCGCTGCCGTCACGGCGGAGACGGTTGCGTTGGTCATCAGCCGGTTGGGATTGGCTTCGCTCGCCGGATATTGACCCTCGCCCGCACCGCGCATGACGTCGGGAAACAGATGGACTTCCTGGGCACGCAGCTTTCCGTCCGCTGCCTTGAGCGTCGTCGAGCCGATGAAATCGCCGGTTTTGAGATCGGTAAGCTTCAGGCGCGCATCATAGATCACGCGGACGTCGGGCTCGAGCTCCACCAGGATCGGCTTCTTGTCGATCGTGGTGAGGTTGAGCATGCGTGTCGCCGGATCGTAGGCGTCGATCTTCCCGCGGATACGCTGCGCGGTGGGCGCGACGGAAGATGCGGGATTGTCCGCCAGCGCGGGGAGCGTGCCGGCCGCTGTCAGGAATGCGACGAACCATGCAAAACGCATACGCAGGCTCTCCGAAACTCAGTGCTTTGGCTTGCGGAAGATCAGGATGAACTGATCGGTCTTGTGGCGGATCGACGGATCGAAGACCTTCGCCGTGCGCGGGTCTGCGGGATTGCGCAGGACGTTGCTCTCACCCGCAAGCTTGAATCCCGCCGCCTCGACTTCGCTTTTCACGGCGGCTTCGTCGATGCGATGCAGGGTTTCGGTGTCGCGCAGGCCCGAGCCTTTTTCCGCCGAATGGTCGAGCACGATGAACGCGCCGCCGGGCTTCAGCGCATCGAACACCTTCTTGTTGATGACCGCGAGGTCGGCGGGCTTGGCAAAGCTGTCGTGCAGATCGTGGTAGTTCTGCGACGTCCACACGACATCGAGTGCTTCGGGCGCCGCGAGGCTGTTCACGGGGGCTTCGATGACGCTCACATTCGGATAGTCCGCGGCGACGGCGCGCACCTTCGCTGGCTTGCCCTTGTTGAATGAGGAAAACTCCGCGGGCTGGAATGCGTAGACATATCCCTTCGGCCCGACCGCCTTGGCGAACAGGCGGGTGAAGTAGCCGCCGCCGGGGACCAGGTCCATCACCTTCATGCCGGGCTTGATGTGCATGAGCGCCAGCATCTCGGCGGGCTTGCGCTCGGCATCGAGTTGCTTGTCGGCATCGGGCCGCGCGGGGTCGTTCACGGCGGCGGTGATGTACGTGTCGCTGCGCGGTATCGCGAGAGCCGGTGCTGCCAAAAGAAGCGCCGTCGCTGTGCAGGCCAGAATTGCGGTGCGGATCATGTCTTCCTCCCCCTGTTTGGCGGGAGACTAGCGTGTCCCGTCGCAGGTTTCACCTGTGCGACGGCGCAATTACGCCTTTGTCACTCAAGCGCGCCGCCGACGAGCGCGCGATAGAACCGGTCTTTCACACTGTTGGGCTTGTCCAAACCCATACGCGACAACGCGGCTGCAGCGTCTGTCGACGGCGCGCGGAACAGGCCTTTGAGCGCCAGCGCCACGATTTGACCGGGCGTTGCATGTTGCAGTTTCTCCAGCGCGGGAAGCAGGCGCTGTTCGACGGGCGTGAAATCTGTGCCCGCCGGAAACGGCGGCAGGTCGAAGGGGGCCAGCGCCTTTTCGATGCGGTCGGGTGTGTTGTTCCGATAAGCGGCGGGAATCTCGTAAGCCTTCGCGATCTTGCCGGCGTCCTTCGCGACGCGCAGGAGTTCGGGCTGAAAACGGCTGTCGGCGATGGAGAGCATCGCAGCGATAACGTCCGCGTCCTTCTTTCCGCGCAGATCGGCGATGCCGTATTCGCTGATGACGATGTCACGTTCGTGGCGCGGCACGGTGGTGTGGCCGTAATTCCAGCGGATATTGGATTGCACCCTGCCGCCGGAACGCCGCGTCGATTTCACGGTGAGGATGGAACGCGCATCGGGCAGCGCGAACGCCTGGGTGACGAAATTGTGTTGGCCGCCGACGCCGCTGACCACGCGGCCGTCTTCGAGCCCATCGGAGACGGCCGCGCCCAGCAGTGTCACCATCATCGCGGTGTTGACGAAGCGTGCATCGCGGCGCTGCAGGATTTTGAGCTCCTGGTCGGGGCCATAGAGCTGGTTCACGTAGCTCACGCCGCGCATGCTGAAGCGTTCGAGA
>DATJUS010000137.1:0-8505 GCA_035502175.1 Rhizomicrobium sp. | reverse complement strand
TTACCCTGCTCGAGACGCTCGTTGTCGTCGCAATCACTGCGATGATCGCTGCGATCGTTGCCGCAAATATGGAACGCACTCTGGACGTGCTGACGCTTCAGCAGAATGTGCGTTTGCTGCAGGCGGATTTGCGTGTGGCGCGCGCGACGGCGCTGCGCACCGGAAAGAAGGTCGATCTCGAGGCGACGAACCGCGGCCGTGAATACGACTGGATTGGAGGATCGCGGTTCTTGCCGGCGGGCATCACGCTTGCGATGTCGCGTCCGTTCGTCGTCTATCCGGATGGCTCTGTGGACGCGCCGCCGATGGTGATGTCGTCGGGCCGGCGCCATCACACGCTCACGGTGGATGCCGTCACCGGCGGTGTCACGGTGGACAGCCCATGAGGAGGCGCGAGTCCGGATCGGCGCTCGTCGAAGCGATGGTCGGTGCGGCCATCGTCATGGGCACGCTCGCCGGAATGTATGAAGCGATCCGCGAAAGCGCTGCGCACAATCATATGATCGAAGAGCGCCGCACGGCGCTGATGATCGCACAGTCGGAAATCGCTGCCGTCGGTTCCGTCATTCCCGCTTCCGTGGGCATCACCGAGGGGACGCAGGGCACTTATTACTGGCGCGTCGATATCGAGCCGTTTGGCAGTTCCCAGCCGCAGCCGGGTTTTGGGACGCCGCCAAATCCGGCAGGCACATTGTGTTCGGTGCACGTGACGGTCGGGGACGCGCGCCGCCAGCCGCTTGCCAATCTGACGACTCTGACGCTGGTCAAGGGCACCTGACGATGCGGGTGCGGGAGGCCGGATATACGCTTGTCGAACTGCTCGCGAGCCTCGTCATCATCGGCATGGTGAGCATGATGATGCTTTCCGGCATCACGGCCGGCCGGCGCGTTTGGGAACGCGCCGATGTCGCCAACAGCCAAGGCGAAACGATTTCCGGTGCGCAGATGTTGCTGCGGGAGCGCGTGGAGCGCGCCTATCCCGCAACCCGGTACGACAAGATCCCGACCTATGCCGATTTCTTCGGGGCGGAGAACGGCGTCAATTTTCTGTCGCCACCGCGGGATATCCATGCCCCGTTTGGATTGGTGCGCTACACCCTTGCGCTGGCGCCGAACGGGGACCTTGTGTTGTCGGCACTCAGCGACATGGCCATAGACCCCAAGGCGCCCGGGGAACCCCTGGTCCTGTTGCACAATGTGCAGCAACTCGATATCGCCTACTTCGGCGTGGTCCCGCCGGACAAGGACCCCGCCTGGCACGACCAATGGCAGCTTAAGCCGACTTTACCATTGTTAATGCGCGTGCGCGTACAATTCCCGCCTGAAGACACCCGCGCCTGGCCGGACCTTCTGATCAAACCTTTTGCAACGGTCGATTCCATGTGCGTTCTGACGGTCATGACTGGAAAGTGCCGAGGCCGGCAATGAACGCCAAGGACCTCCTCAATCTGGACATGGCGTCAGCTGCACAGTTGCTGCTGCAGTTCTGGCGCTGGTGGACGGATGAACTGTTGGCGATGCTGCCGCCGGAGTGGCGCGAGCGGCTGACGCGGCGTAGCCACATCGTGGCGCAGGTTCGCGGAAACAACATCGTCTACACGAATGAAGAGACCGGTTCGGTGCTGGCTTCGAAGCCACGTGGCGCGATCAAGTTCCTGATCCCGCAGGAGCGTGTGCTGACGCGGCAGATTGATTTGCCACTCCTGCCGATCAGCGACGTCAAGAGGATGGTGGCGCTCGAGATCGACCGCCTCTCGCCGTTCCAGCCCGAGCAGGTCTACTTCGACGCCGATATCATCGCGCGCGATCCGGAAAGCGGACGTCAGCAGGTTGCCGTCGGCATTCTTCCGCGTACGACCGCGGAACAGGTTCTTGGGTTTATGCACGAACACGATCTCGCACCGGCTGCGATCGGGATAACGCACAACGGGGTGGCCGCTCCCGATTTCGATTTTCTTGCGGCGATGCGCGATGCGCAGGGTGGCGATGCGGCGCAGCGCCGTTCGCTCTATTGGTGGGTCGCGGCGGCGGTCCTTCTCGTCGTCAACATCGGATTTTTGGCTTATCGGGATTCGTCGAATCTCGACGCACTGCGCCAAGCTGTCGAGGCGCAGCAGCTCCCCGTCACGGCGGCCTTGCGCACGCGCGACAAGGTCAACCGCGAAGCAGCGCAACGCACCTTGCTGCTGCAAACCAAGAGCCGCACGTCGCCATTGCCCGTACTCGATGCGGTGACGAAGGCGATGCCGATGGACGCCTGGGTCAGCCGTTTCGAATGGAATGGACGGACAGTTCACATTCGCGGTCAGAGAAAATCGTCCAACGATATTCTCGCGCGGCTTGAAGCCTCACCGGTTCTGAAAAACGCGCGCTCGCTGTCCGGCGACACGCGTGCCGGTGACGGCGTAACGCCCCAGCCCTTCGATATGCAGGCCGACCGACAGTTCGGAGGCTCGCGATGAGACCGCTTGAGCCGCGCGAACGTCAGATCGTTGCACTCGGCATTCTTGTGCTGGCGATTGTGATCGTCTGGTTCGGACTCCTGCAGCCTGTCGTCGGTGGATTCATCGGCCGCGCCGAAGAGCGCAGCGAACTGACCGAAAACTACAAGCGCAATGCACATCTGCTCGCCGGCATATCCGCCTGGCGCGAGCAGGCGGAAGAGCAGAGTTCCACGCAATCGCAATTCGCGATCGTCGCGCCCACCAAGGCGCTGGCGGTGGAGAATCTCAAGCAGCGTCTGAACCGCTTGGCAGCGGCGACCGGCGGCACGGTGCAATCCGTTTCGGAACTGCCTGCGGAGGGCGGGGACAACTGGGTGCGCGTGCGCGCCGATATGCAGCTTACAATGAGTCAACTTTACAAGAGTCTGAACCGGCTCGAAAATGAGGCGCCTTATGTCGTTGTTGGATACGTTTCGGTCGTGGCCGACCGGGCAGTTCAAACCGGACACCTTGCGACAATGGATGTCCGGTTTGAGGTCTCGGCTCCCGTCCGAGTTAATCAGCCGTCGTAATCCGGAGTTGATGCCAGCCGTGGCTTCCGTGGTCCTGCTTCTCGCAGTGGGCTTGCAGTTCGCGCTGCCTTCATCGGCGACCCTGCCTGAGATCACGCGCCAGGCTCCGCCGGCTGCACTGTCCTCCGTCGAGCCGGTCCATGCGGCCTTCAACGCCTACAATGCGATCATGGCCCATCCGATTTTTGCGCCCGATCGCGCACCGCCCCCCGCGGAGGCCGACGAGGCCGGAAATCTGAGTGGCGTCGAGGTTCTGGGCACTGCGATTGCGGGCAAGGTGTCCGCTGCCCTGGTGCGCGATGCCGACGGCGAGTTCAGCCGCATCAAAGTCGGTGAAGAGATCGACGGCTGGAAGCTCGTCTCGATCGGTCCGACCGACCTGACGTTTGATCGGAATGGCGAGCGCAAGTCCCTCCAGATCACCGCGACAGCGCCGTCGCGTCCGGGTATGAACACGAAGTTGGGTGCCGGCAGCGCGGCGTCGAGTTCGTCGAGCAGTGACGACAGCGACGACAGCGACGACGACGACAGCGACAATTGAGAGACGATCGATGAACCGTTATGTCCTGGCCGCGCTCTGCGCACTTTCTCTCACCGGCGCGGCCGTCGCCGACGGTCCGCCGTCGTCGTCGCCGAACGGCACTGCGATCTATCCCGGTTCGGAGGCGTTCAGCCTGCCGCATCATCCGATGCAGGCGTCTGGCCAGCCGAACGATGTCACGCTGAATTTCCCGAATGCCGATGTGCATGAAGTGGCAAAGGCAATTCTCGGCGATATTCTGGGGCTGAACTACGCCGTCGATCCGTCTGCGACGGGCACCGTGACGGTGCAGACCGCGGAGCCGGTCGCGAAGGTCGATGTTCTCCCCATCCTCGAGGAGTCGCTCAGCGCTGCGAAGCTCGGCCTCATCAAGAAGGGCACTGTCTATACGATTATCCCGATCGACAAGGCGAAACGCCAGCCGCAACTGCTGAATGCGGCCGAGCCGGGCTATGGCAGCGAGTCGATCACGCTGCACTACGTCAACGCTGTCGAGCTGAAGAAACTCCTCGATCCGCTCGTGCCGGAGAACTCGATCTCGCAGGCGGACCCCGGCCGCAACATCATGCTGATCACCGGAACTGCGGATCAACGCAACGCGATGCGCGATCTGATCAAGCAGTTCGACGTCAACTGGCTGCACGGCATGTCGTTTGCGCTGCTGGTGCCGGAGCGCACGGATGCGCACATGCTGCAGCCCGAGCTCGATGCCATCGTGAACACGCCGAACTCGCCGACGCAGGGGCTTGTGAAGCTCGTCGTCATCGATCGCCTCAACGGCATTCTCGCGATCTCGCCGCAGCCGCAATACCTGAAAGATCTCAAGAAGTGGATGGAGGTTCTCGACCGCGCGGGAGGCGATAACGACCGCAAGCTCTTCGTCTATCACGTGCAGAATGGCCGCGCCGCAGACATGGCTACGGTCCTGATCAACGCGTTTGGCGGCGGACAGAGTTCCTCGAGTGCTGCCCCGCACCCGACGGCGCCGAATCTCGCGGCTACGGGGCAGCCTTCGCAGATCGGAAGCACGACGTCCGGCTTCAGCGGCATGCAGCAAACCGGCGGCCTCGGTGGCACAAGTGGTTTTGGAGGCAGCAGTGGCTTCCAGGGTGGTGGATTCCAGGCTGGCGGTGGTTTCGGCCAAACCCAGCAGAGCACCACAAGCAGCTCCGATCCCAATACGCTTGGCGGTACCGGTCCGCAGCAGCCGCAGAACGTGTCGCAGACGCTTCAGCTCCAAGGCAGTTCGACGCCCATCAGCGTCAGCTCCGACGAGACCAACAATTCCATCGTCGTCTACGCAACGCAGCGTCAATACGCGATCATCCAGGCCGCCCTCCGCCAACTCGATGCGGCGCCGCTGCAGGTCGTCATCGAAGCCGCAATCACCGAAGTCTCGCTGACCAAAGAACTGCAATTCGGCGTGCAATGGTTGCTTAACACGGGCGTCGGGTCCGTCGGATTCTCCCAAGGCACGACGTCGACACCGACGCAGATCTTCCCGGGTTTCTCCTACATCAACAGTGGCAACGAGATCACGGCCACCCTGAATGCGTTGAAGACAATCACGACCGTGAAGGTCATCTCGGCACCGAAAGTCCTGGTGCTGAACAACCATACGGCTTCACTCCAGGTCGGCGATCAGGTTCCTATTTCGACCGGCAATCTCGTTACCGGCGGTGTAACAGGAACGGATCCGTCGGTTGCCAACGAAATCCAATATCTTCCCACCGGTGTTATTCTAACCGTCACGCCGCGAGTGAACGATAGCGGCTTGGTGTTGCTCGACATTTCGCAGGAAGTCAGCGACGTAAAGCCGGGGTCCGCCGGCACGACCAACACGCCCACGATTGAAGACCGAAAGTTCACGAGCTCAATTGCAGTGCATGATGGGCAGACAATTGCGCTTGGCGGGTTGATCCGCGACAACAACAGTCACGACCGCGACGGAATTCCCTACCTCTCGGAGATTCCGTATGTGGGCGCCTTGTTCGGGTCGACGGACAATATCGATAACCGCACGGAGCTTCTGGTGCTATTGACGCCTCGCGTCATCCGCAATGCGCTGGACGCGAAGTCGATCACCGACGAGCTTAAGGAAAAGATCGGCACGGTGGCACCGCCCGGACCGCCGCGGGGCGTGATTCATTGATGCCGGGCCGCGAGCGCGGCTATGCGATGATCGCGGCGATCATTGGTGTTGCCGCGTTCGCCTTCATCGCGTTCGAAATGCTGGCGCAGGATCGTGGCGTGCTCGCAGAAGTTCGCGGTGAAGCGGAGCAGGCGCAACTTACGGCGGATTGCAACGCCGGCCTCTACCTGGCGATCTCCGGTCTCGCGACCACCGACGTCACGCAGCGCTGGGGCATCGACGGCCGCGCGCGCACCGTTCAGTTTGGTCCGACGACGCTGGTGATCACCGTCGAGGACGAGCGCGGCAAGATCCCGCTGAACGGTATCATCGAGGAAGAAGTGCGCGACATGTTTGCTGCCGCGGGCGCCACCGGGCAACAGCTCAACACGGTCACGGACTCTTTTGAGGATTGGGAAGATTCCGACAATTCCGCGCGTCCCTCGGGCGCCGAGGCGCCCGCCTATGCGAGCTTCGGGTACAAGCCGCGCAACGCAGGATTCCGGACTATCGGCGAACTGCGGATGATCAAAGGGATGACGGACGATCTGTATGCACGCATCGCACCGTCGACGACAGTCTTCTTCGGTGAAAGCGGCGGTTTCAGCGAGGCAACAGCGCAGCCATTGGCGTTGCAGGTCCTTGGAGAAATGGCCGCCAACTCCCCCGAAGTCATTGAGCGCCAGAAAGAACTGGCAGGCGAGGCGGCGATTCCGCAGACCTTGGCGAAGGTGAATCTCATCGGCCGCACGCTGACGGTGCGCGTAGAGGCCCATCGCGGAGCAGCCTATCTGAAGCGTACCGCGATCATTGAGATCACGGGGTCTACGGCGAGCAGCTACTACTGGTTCCGCTATCTCGATTAGGCTGAAAGCGAGCCGGCGAAATCCGGTGTGCCGTAGAGCCAGATGATCCATATCGCGAAACACAGCGCGACGCCGAACGGAATGCGCTCGCGCAACGCGTCCTTGCCGCGCAGCATGACGGCGAGGCCGACCCAGACGAAACCTCCCGCGCATGCCAGAAGAACGACATAGGGCAACGCTTGCCAACCAAGCCACGCACCAGCCGCGCCCGCGAGCTTTGCGTCGCCCATGCCCAACCCATCCTGCCCGCGTGTCTGCCGGTAGGCGATGGAGATCCCATAAAAGACGGCTGCGCCCACAAATGCTGCGATGACATGGCCGAACACGTCGTGATCGGGAAGCCACCACGCAATGGCCACACCCACGACGAGCAGAGGTAGTGTGACGATGTCGGGAAGGCGAAACGCGAGCGCATCGACAAGACCAAGAAGAAAAAGAATCCACGCCAGCGCGCAACTGATGGCGATGAGCGGAGCGGTCGGCATAACGAGCGCAGCCCAGACGCCCAGTGCAGCGCATTCCGCGATTGTCACAACCACCCGCGGACGCTGGCTCTGGGCCAAGTGCCGTGCAGCGTAAGCCACGGCGAGGCCGGCAGGCACGGAGGCTGGCAGCACCCCGGTAAGCGTCGTGACAAGATGAATATCCACTAGCGATAGCATTTCAAATTGCGCCGGCTTTTTCTCTTACGACCCAAAAAAAGCGATTTGCCTCCCGCGGATCGGGAACCTCATCGGTCGAGGCGTTGTGTCTGAGCGTTATCATTACATTTCCTTGCCGGATATCTCTTCACCTGCCATGCTTTTTAGTGTCATTCTCACAATAACGTAACGTTTGCCTTTTTGGGGCGGGCGTCGGGTGTTGCCGCGCGGGCGTAAAAGAAGAGGGAAAAATGAAGTACATTCTCCGGGGATTTCTGTTGGTCCTGTCGTTGACGGCCCTTATGCCTGCAACCGCGTGGGCGGATGGCGGCATCTGCCCCAGGCCCGCGGCCCAAACGGAAGTGTTGCCTCCGCCCGATCTTTATAGCGTCAACGGGACCCTCGATGTCACGATGAACTACTACACGTCGGTCGATGACCAGGGCCGTACGCTGTTCTGCTTCGTCACCTCGGACGGGAAGGAATCGCCCACGCTGCATGTGAATCCTGGCGACACGATCAAGATCAATCTGACCAATCAAGTGCCGAACCCTCCCGGCGCGCCATCCGAAAAAATGTTCACGCCGGATGTAGCCTGCGGAAGCACAGTAATGACCGCCGCATCGGTCAACATTCACTTTCACGGAACGAACACCACCCCGAAATGTCATAGCGATGAGGTCATCCACACGCTGATCAATTCGGGTGAGAACTTTCAATATGTGCTGAAGATTCCAAAGGACGAGCCGCCGGGATTGTATTGGTATCATCCGCATGTCCACGGCACCTCTTCGATGATGCTGCAGGGCGGTGCTACCGGAATGATCGAGGTTGAGGGTATCGCCAACATCCAGCCTGCCGTGTCCGGTCTGCCGGAGCGCTTCATCATCCTGCGCGACCAGCAGTTCACCGAGAGCGCCGGACAGGGCAGCGGGCTGCCGGCCCAGCCATTCTGGGACACGACGATCAATTATGTCCCAGTCAGTTTCCCCGCATACCATCCCGCGATCATCAAGATGCAGTCGGGCAGCCAGGAATTCTGGCGGGTCGTGAATGCGGGCGCCAACACGATCATGGATGTCCAGGTTCTCTATGATGGCGTAGCGCAGCCGCTCCAGATCGTGGCTTTCGATGGTGTGCCGACCGGGTCGAAGAACGGAAAGCACCAGGGCACGATCGTCACGCAAACCGACATCATGCTGATGCCCTCGGCACGCGCAGAATTCATCGTCGCGGCGCCATCGAGTTCGGTTCACAAGGCGCAGTTCGTAACGCGCGGTATCGATGGCGGCCCGGCATCGGACGTCAAT
>DATJUS010000136.1:0-12982 GCA_035502175.1 Rhizomicrobium sp. | reverse complement strand
CCGCCGTTGTGTTGACGGTGTAAGTCCGCTCGAGCGCGAAACGCAGCATGTAATGCGGGCCACCGGCTTTCGGTCCGGTGCCGGACAGGCCTTCGCCGCCGAAGGGCTGCACGCCGACGACCGCGCCGATCTGGTTGCGGTTGACGTACATGTTGCCGACTTTGACGCGCTGACGCACGAACTGCGCGGTCTCTTCGATACGGCTGTGAATACCGATGGTCAGGCCATAGCCCGTGGCGTTGATCGCATCGCAGACGGCGTCGAGTCTGTCGCCCTTGTAGCGGATGACATGCAGCACGGGGCCGAACACTTCGCGCTTCAACTGATCGAGCGATTGAAGCTCGAATGCATGCGGCGGGAAGAACACGCCGTTGGCGGTATCCGGCCCGAGCGCGAGCTTGCGCAGCAGCTTCGCTTCGCGAGTCATACGGTCAGCGTGTTCCTGCAACGTCTGACGCGAGGCTTCGTCGATGACGGGGCCGATATCGGTGGAGAGCAGAAACGGATCGCCGAGCTTCAGCTCGTCCATCGCGCCGGTGATGATCTCGATCATCTTGTCGGCGACATCGTCCTGCACGAACATCACGCGCAACGCCGAGCAGCGCTGACCCGCGCTGTCGAATGCCGATGAGAGAACGTCGCGCGCGACCTGTTCCGGCAGCGCTGTGGAGTCCACGATCAGTGCATTCTGGCCGCCGGTCTCGGCAACGATGGCCGGTAGCGCACCATCACGCGCCGCAAGTGCGCGGTTAATGGTGATCGCGGTCTCGGTCGATCCCGTGAAGGCGACACCGGCGAGGCGGTTATCGGACAGCACGATCTTGCCAATCTTCGAACCGCGGCCCGGCAGCAGATGCAGCGCATCCGCCGGCACACCGGCCTGATGCATCAGGCGCACCGCAGCGGCAGCGATCAGCGGCGTGCGTTCCGCCGGTTTCGACAGCACCGTGTTGCCGGCCGCGAGCGCACCCGCCACCTGGCCAATGAAGATCGCGAGCGGGAAATTCCACGGCGCCACGGCGAAGAACGGTCCGCGGCCATGCAGCGAGAGCTGGTTGGATTCACCCGTCGGGCCCGGAAGCTCGATGGGATTCTCGAATTTCTCGCGCGCCTGCGACGCGTAATAGCGCAGCAGATCGACCGCCTCGCGCAATTCGCCCAGCGCATTCGGCAGAATCTTTCCGCCTTCGCGCACCGCCAGCGCCATCAGCTGCGCGCTGTTGTCTTCGAACAGATTGGCGGCGCTTTCCAGAATGTCGGCGCGCTTGTTGCCCTTCAGTGCGTCCCAATCGTCCTGCGCGCGGCAGGCGGCTTCGAGGGCGTTTGTGACGTCGGCCTCCGAGACTTCCGCGACTTTGCCGATCAGACGCGAGCGATCCGACGGATCGAACGCATCGTGGAAATCCTTGCCCGTCTCCTTGCCGGAAATGATCGGGCCGGCGGTCGGCAGCGTCTCCAGCGATTTCTTCATCGCGGCGATCATCGGTTCGCTCTTGGCCGGATCGGCCCAGACGAAACCGGCTGAGTTCTTGCGGCCCGGCAGCATGTCGGCAGGCAGCGGAATGCGGGGATTGCGCAACGGCGTGTCCTTGGAAAGTTGAACTATGGGATCGGCAATGATGTCGTCGAGCGGCGCTTCGTCGTCGGCGAGACGATTCACGAACGAGGTGTTGGCGCCGTTCTCGAGCAGGCGGCGCACGAGATAGGCGAGCAGATCTTCGTGGCTTCCCACCGGCGCATAGATGCGCGTGCCGACGCCCTTGCGCTCGTCGCGATAGAATTCGTGCAGCGCCTCACCCATGCCATGCAGGCGCTGGTATTCGAAATCGGTGCGGTTCCCGGCCAGCGTGTCGATCGCAGCGACGGTATGCGCGTTGTGTGTGGCGAATTGCGGATAGATCGCGTCGCTCGCCGCCAGCATCACGCGTGCGCAGGCGATGTAGGACGTGTCGGTCGCGGCCTTGCGCGTGAACGTCGGATAATCCGCGAGCCCCTGTTCCTGACCGCGCTTGATCTCCGTGTCCCAATACGCGCCCTTGACCAGACGCACCGGAATGCGGCGGTTCTGACGGCGCGCCAGATCGATCAGCCAGTTGAGCGTCGGCAACGCGCGCTTCTGATAGCCCTGCACCGCGAGGCCAAGCCCGCTCCAGCCCTTGAGCCCCGGCGCTTCGCCCACCGCTTCAAAGAAATCGAGCATCAGATCGTGACGGTCGGATTCCTCGGCATCGATGGTCAGCGCCAGATCGTTCGCCTTCGCCTGCTCGGCCAGCGCGACGACGATGGGCAGCAGCTCGTTCATCACGCGCTCGCGCTTGATCCATTCGTAGCGGGGATGCAGCGCGGATAGCTTCACCGAAATGCTCGGACGCTCGAAGATCGGACGCCCGTCTTTCGGATGCGCCGCCGCAATCGCGGTCAGCGCGTCGCGATAGGATTGTGCGTAGCGCTTGGCGTCATGCGCGGTGTAAGCGGCCTCGCCCAGCATGTCGAAGGAATAGCGATAGCCCTCCTTCTCCCACGCGCGGCCTTCTTTCATCGCTTCGGATATGGTGCGGCCGAGCACGAACTGCTTGCCGAGGATGCGCATGGCATAGCGGACCGCCTGGCGGATCACCGGCTCGCCCGAGCGCGCGACGAGCTTGCGCAGCACGCCTTCCATGTCCCATTTCGCGGCGTCGTCGAGCTTGACGATGCGGCCCGTCAGCATCAGCGCGAAGGTCGAGGCGTTGACGAACATCGAATCCGACTTGTTCTTGTGGCTGGTCCAGTCCGCGGAACCGACCTTGTCGCGGATCAGCTTGTCCTGCGTCTCGCTATCGGGAATGCGCAGCAACGCTTCCGCCAGACACATCAGCGCCACGCCTTCGGGGCCGGAAAGCGAATATTCTTGCATGAACGCGTCGACGCCGCCGCCCTTGGCGCCTTCCTTGCGAATGCGCCTGACCAGCTTTTCCGCCAGTGCATGCGTCGCGCGCGCTTCGTCGGGCGTCAGACGCGCCTGAGCTATGCGCTCCGCGACGATCTTGTTTTCATCAGCGAGATAGACGTCGGAAATGGCTTTACGCAGCGGAGATGTCATCTTGAAGCAGGGCTTTGAATCGAGGGCGGCAATCTAGCGGGGCGCACGCCGCCGCGCTAATGTTGCCCTACATGAAAACACCCGAAATTGTCACGTCGGCGGCCGAATTGCGCGCGCATGTCGCGGGCTGGCGCAAGACCCGCCGCCGCATCGTCCTCGTTCCCACCATGGGGGCGCTCCACGAAGGCCACCTCGCGCTGACCCGCGCGACACGAACCCGCACGACCAGGACCGTCGTCAGCATCTTCGTGAACCCGGCGCAGTTCGCGCCGCACGAAGATTTCGACCGCTATCCGCGCAATCTGGAAACGGATGCCGCGAAGCTGGAAGGCCACGCAGACCTGATCTTCGCGCCCTCGGTGAAGGAGATGTATCCGGACGGCTTCGCAACCAAGATCGAGGTCGGTGGACCGTCCATCGGGCTGGAGACCGACTTCCGGCCGCACTTCTTCGGCGGCGTGGCGACGGTCGTCTCCAAACTCCTGATCGCGGCGATGCCCGACGTCGCGGTGTTCGGCGAAAAAGATTACCAGCAGCTTCTGGTGATCCGCCGGCTCAATGCCGATCTCGGCTTGCCCATCGAAATCTTCGGCGTGCCAATCGTGCGCGAGCCGGATGGTCTCGCAATGTCATCCCGCAACGCTTATCTGAAGCCGCGCGAACGCGAGATCGCAGCATCGATGAATGTGGTTCTGAAGGATGTGATCGAGCGCGTGCGCGAACGCGGCCATATCGGTGTCGGCGAGAATTTCGGAAAAAGCGCCCTGCTGAAAGCTGGCTTCGACTCCGTGGACTACGTCGCGATCCGCGATGCGCAGACGCTGGAGACGGTTTCCGACCTGTCGCGACCCGCCCGCATCCTTGCTGCGGCAAAGGTGGGTGGCACGCGCCTCATCGACAATATGGCTATCTAGATGTCCGACAACGTCGCCAAAAACCTGAAGCGCTGGGATCAGGACCACGCTTGGCCTGAGCATGGCGACGAATGGAACCGGCAGGCGACGGCGTGCGGCATCGCCTATCCAATGTGGAAAGAGTCACTCGTCGCGCATCTGATCGCACCGAACGTGAATGCGACGACGCATGTTCTGGAGATCGCACCGGGCCATGGCCGTTGGACAGAGCATCTCGTCGCGCGCGCAAGTCATGTCACCGCCGTCGATCTCAGCCCCAATTGCATCGCGTTCTGCAAGGAGCGGTTCAGCGGCGCGACAAACATCGACTACTTCGTCACTGACGGCACATCGCTGCCGCCAGATGCGACGACGCGGATGGATTTCGTCTGGTCTTTCGATGCCTTCGTGCACATGGATCGTGACGTGATCGGCGCCTATCTGAAAGAGATTGCGCGCGTGCTCAAATCCGGCGGCACTTCAATCATCCATCATTCGAATGTCGCAGACCTCGACACGCACACGCAGGCGAAGGCCGAAGGCTGGCGCGCACCGATGACCGCGGCGCTGTTCGCCGAACTGGCCCAATCGGCAGGCCTCAAAGTCATTTCGCAGTTCGTCTATTGGGACGAGCAGAACAAAATCGGCGTGCCGCGCTTGGGCGACCGCGTTACGCGGTTACAGAAGCCATAAACACTTGTCATTCCCGGCGAGCATTGACGCGCCGCTTCGCGCTCGCCGGGGATGACAAGGAATTACAGCAGTCCCAGCTCCGCCAACTCCTGCTTCAGCTTCTCGGGCAGATTGCCCGCCTTGATGTCTTTCACGTCAAGCGGCGCGTCTTTGGGATCGAGATAACGCCAGCCCTGGAACGGGCGATGGTGGCGGCGCATCACGGGGATGAGCTTCGGGTCATAGACCAGCGCGCAATGCGGCTTGCCTTCTTTCTGCACCGGCTTGAGGTCGAGCAGCTTCTGCCGCGCCGCGATCTGGCCTTTGATCACCCAATAGAGCGAGCCGCCATCGAGCACTTCGTCCTTCTGCCTCGGCGTCATGCGCGTGACGTGCTGAAGCACCAACGGCAGCTTTTTCTTCTTACGCTCGGCGAGGCGCTTCTTTTGCCAGTCGGCCAGTTCCTCAAGCGAATCCACCCCGACGCAAAGCTTGATAATGTGAAGGGTCACGCGGCGGCTTTCGCGAACTGAACGACGACCGTTTCGGCCGGCACCTGATCGCCCTGCGCGACGTTGACGCTTTCCACCGTCGCGTCCGCCGGCGCTGCAAGCGTGTGCTCCATCTTCATCGCTTCCAGCATCGCCAGCGGCTGGCCACGCTTCACCGTGTCGCCGGCCTTCACCAGAACCTGAATGATCTTGCCCGGCATCGGCGTGATGACGAGATCGGAGGACTCGCTGCTATGCTCCGCCGCCTCAAACGGATCGAACGGCTTGAGCGTGAATGTCTCGCCGCCGCGCATCACTGCGATATCGCCATTCGCAAGCCGCATCACATCGCCCGACGCCGCATTTCCATTCAAGGAAGCCGTGATGCGCTTTCCGCCGGCCGTGAACTCAACGACCTGACGCGATACGCCACCGAGGCGGAAACCATCACGCGCGTTCCACGGATCGGCGGAGTCTTGGGCGTGCTCGTGCGCCACGAACTGCGCTGCCGCCTGCAACACATCCACGCCGATCTCGGCATGGGGCACGAGTTCGTTCAGATGGCGCTCGATAAAGCCGGTATCGACCTCGCCGCTCACGAACGCCTTGTTGCGCAAGGCGCGGATCAGGAAGGCGTTGTTGGTGCGGACGCCCGCGATCTCCGCATGCGACAGCGCATCGGCGAGCTTGGCCGCCGCGCCTTCGCGAGTCGCATCATGCGCGATCACCTTGGCTATCATCGGATCGTAGAACGGCGTGACGGAGTCGCCCTCGCGCACGCCGCTGTCGACCCGGACGTTCTGCGGCAACCGCAGCCGCTCCAACTTTCCGATGGACGGCAGGAAGCCATTGTCGGGGTCTTCCGAATAGAGTCGCACCTCCATCGCGTGGCCGTCGATGCGAAGATCCTTCTGCGCTTTCGGCAGTTTCTCGCCAGAAGCGACGCGCAGTTGCCATTCCACCAGATCGGTGCCGGTGATCGCTTCCGTCACCGGATGCTCGACTTGCAAGCGCGTGTTCATTTCCATGAACCAGAAGCGGTCGGCCTTCAGGCCCTCCGACGCATCGGCAATGAACTCGACCGTGCCGGCGCCGACATAGCCGACGGCCTTCGCCGCCTTCACCGCCGCCTCGCCCATCGCGGCGCGCATCTTTTCCGGCATGCCGGGTGCGGGTGCTTCCTCGATCACTTTCTGATGGCGGCGCTGCAAGGAGCAATCGCGTTCGAATAGATACACGGCCTCGCCGTGACTGTCGGCGAACACCTGCACTTCGATGTGGCGTGGGCGCGAGACATATTTCTCGATCAGCACGCGGTCGTCGTTGAAGGAAGACTTCGCCTCGCGCTTCGCGGATTCCAGTGCGGCGGCAAACTCGCCCGCCGCTTCGACCTTGCGCATGCCCTTGCCGCCGCCGCCGGCAACGGCCTTGATCAGGACCGGATAGCCGATCTTGTCCGCCTCCCTTGCCAGATACTCCGGCACCTGATCGTCGCCGAGATAACCCGGTACCACCGCGACGCCAGCCTTCGCCATCAGCGCCTTGGCGCGGTCCTTCAAGCCCATCGCGCGGATCGCATCCGCAGGAGGACCGACAAAGATCACGCCGGCTTTCGCGCACGCTTCCGCGAACTCCGCATTCTCGGACAGGAACCCGTAACCCGGATGGATCGCATCCGCGCCGGTCTCTTTCGCGGCGGCGAGGATCACATCGCCGCGTAGATAGCTTTCGCGCGCAGCGGCGGGCCCGATGCGCACCGCTTTGTCCGCCATCGCGACATGGGCGGAATTGGCGTCGGCATCGGAATAGACGGCGACGGTCGCCACACCGATCTTCCGCGCGGTGCGGATGATGCGGCAGGCGATCTCGCCACGATTGGCGATGAGCAGGGTGGAGATCATGCCTGTTTCTGGCATATCCGCCCCCAGGATTTCCAGTTTTGTGACTAGTTCCTAAGGCCCGTGACCAGCGATTTCAACAGGTAGACGACCCCGATGGCGACGGTGAACGCAATCGCGCCGGACATGAAGAAATACCAGAAGGCGTGGTTCAGGTGCGGGCGGACGAATTCGGCGCCGCCCAGGGTCGGCAGGATCGCGTTCACGAGGACATAGACGAGAGACGCGCCAATCGCCGCCGGCACGATGAACACGATGCGGGGCAGCACGATACCGGCCAGCACCGCGATGACGGCGAACTGGATCGGCTGAATATGATAGATGCCGTTCCGGATGATCAGCCAGAACGCGTAGAGATCGTCCATCGCGCAGCCCCTGCAAGCCGCGCAAGCATAGCGCGATTCCTAACCGCGGATGCTTTCGAAGATCGACTTCACGATGAAGATCGCGAGTGTGACGATCAGGAACGCAAAGGTCAGCGACACAAAGAAGTGCCAGAACGGCGCGTCCATCACCGGCAGCGCGAAGACCTGATGGTTGAAGACCACCGGCCAAAGCACGTCGACGGCCAGATAAACAACGGAGGCGAACACCGCGCCGAAAATCGCCGACACGATGCTGCTGGCCATGATGCCGAACAGCAGCCCGATGACGACGAACTGGATCGGATGAATGTGATAGAGGCCATCGCGGATGATGGCCCACCAGGTATCGACAAGGTCCATGACTTAGAATCCTGCGCCGCCCGGTTCGCGGACGGCGCAGCCTTTCGAAATATCAGTGATGCGCCGCGTGTGACTCGCCGCCTTTGGCGAGGAAATTGGTTTTCAGCGCGAAGAACACGGCGATGGCGATGAGATAACCGAGGAACAGCGCCGCGGCCGTCTTCCAGTAGGAAAGCTCGAGCAGATCAGGCGGAAGGCGGAAGCTGCCCTCGTTCACCAGCACCGGCAGAACGACGACGGCCACGAGATGCGCCAGCGTCGCGCCCAGCGCGACGGCCCAGATGCGCTTCCATTCGGTGAGCTGGTAGGCGGCATACAGCGCGATCAGAAGACCGAGCGCACCGTTAACATGCGCGAAGCCTTCCCGAAATCCGTCTTTGAAAAAGTAAAGAATATCATGGAGATAGACAGAAACGTTTTCCATGGAGCCCTCCCAAGGCGTTAACCATCGCAACGTAAACGCGCGAATATGGCAATTGTTCGCTTGGGGACGGAAAAAAGTTCCTCAGACCTTGATCCTGGCTGCTTCGTAGATGTGCATCGCGCCGGGATGCACGGAGAGTTCTTGAACCTGCTTCCACATCGCACGCGATTCTGGCACGCGGAAATGGGCTTTAAGCGCCTCGACACTCTCCCAGCGCTCGGTGAAATGCAGCGTCAGCGGGTCGTCGGCATCGATGCTGACATGGTGGCTGATACAGCCCGGCTCCTTGCGCGAGCGGTGCACGTGCTCGGTCGAAACGCGCAGCATCTCCGCAATGGTGTCGGCGCTGGCCGTGACGGTGCCGATGACCAGAATCATAGTGTGACAGTTCCTTTATCCGCCAAAGGTGGCAGACGGCGCGGTGAAATCCTATATTCCCGTTGTATTGCTTCATAGGAATCGGCACCCGCCATGACCGCCCTGATTGTCCTTGGAATTGTTGTCCTCATCGGCCTGTTCGTCATGTTCACCTACAACCGGCTGGTGTCGCTCCGCCAGGCGTGGAAGCGCGCTTTCGCCGACATCGACGTGCAGCTGAAGCAGCGGCAGGACCTCGTGCCCAATCTGGTCGAGACCGTGAAGGGGTATGCGACTCACGAAAGCTCCGTCTTCACCGCGGTGACGCAGGCGCGTGCCTCAGCCATGCGCGCGACGACCGTTGGCGAGAAGAGCGCCGCTGAAGGTGCCTTGACCGGTGCGCTCGGCAATCTGATGGCTGTAGCGGAGAACTATCCCGACCTGAAGGCCAATCAGAATTTCATGAGCCTGCAGGGCGAACTGTCCGATCTGGAGAACAAGATCGCCGCCGCACGCCGTTTCCTGAACAACGCGGTCGCAGAATACAACGGCGCGATCCAGCAATTCCCGGCGGTCGTGCTCGCAGGCCCGTTGGGTTTCCAGCCGGCCGAGATGTTCACGCTCGATGAAACCGAGCGCGCCGAGACACGAAACGCCCCGAAGGTGAGCTTCTCCAGCTAGATTGGTTTTTTATCGGATGAATCTATTTCGAATCGTCATGGCCGGGCTTGTCCCGGCCATCCATTTTCCAGAAGCGATGCAAGTATCGGTCTGCCTCTTGAAAATGGATGGCCGCCACGAGGGCGGCCATGACGGGTATGGGTCAATCTATTGGAATACGCGCTAATTCATGGCGATTCTCGGCCTAACCACCTATCGCCAGAACAACAACATCAAATCGATGGTGTTGCTGGCGCTGTTTCCTCTGCTGCTTCTGTCGCTGCTCGGCTTCATCTTTTTCTTTGTCGGCGAGTTCAGCAACACACGTTACGCGTTCTACGATTTCGATCTTGAGCCGGTGCTCGGCACCGGCGATCCGCTCGATCTCGCGCTGTCGGCGATCTACGCTTATTGGCCCATCGTCATCGGAATCGCCGCGGTGTGGGTGCTGATCGGCTATTTCTTCAACGATGCGATCATCCACAGCGCCACCGGCGCGCAATCGGTGACGCGGCAGGAGCAGCCGGAGCTTTACAACCTCGTCGAAAATCTCTGCATCAGCCGCGGCATGAAGGTGCCGAAGCTGTACATCGTCGATACCGACGCGCTGAACGCCTATGCCAGCGGCATCGACGACCGCTCCTATGCGATCACGGTGACGAGCGGCCTTCTCGCCATCCTCAACAGGGACGAGCTTGAAGCCGTGCTCGCGCACGAGCTCACCCACATCCTGGAGCGCGACACGCGCGTCCTCATCGTGACGATCGTATTCGTCGGCATGATCTCGTTCCTGACGCAGGGCCTGTGGCGCATCATCCAGATCCAGTCGTTCTCGCGCCGGCGCGGTCGTGACAACAACGGCATGATGATCTTTCTGCTGGTTGCCGCGGTGGCGTCGTTCGTCGGCTACCTGTTGGCGCTCGTCCTGCGCTTCGCAATCTCCCGCCGCCGCGAATATCAGGCCGACGCCGGCTCCATCGATCTGACCAAAAACCCCGACGCCCTGATCTCCGCCCTGATGAAGATCTCCCAAAACCCCGACGTCCCGCACGTCTCAAGCGAAGTCCGCCAGATGTTCATCGAGTCCCCACCATCGAGCTTCGCCCTCGCCCAACTCTTCGACACGCATCCGCCGATCGCCAAACGCATTGCGGTGCTGGAACAGCTCGGCGGGCACGCGCCGGATAAACTGACGTATCCCGCGTCTGCGCCCGCCATCGACGCGCCCGCGTCATCCGACCCGCATCAACATGGGCCATGGGGTTAGCGGCGTACCAGCTTTGCGCGGCGCTTCTCCAACAGCCTCACGAAGCCATCTTTGACTTTTTCGAACAGCGACGGCGGCAAGACGCCATAAGCATAGACGCCGCGCTTGCCGGGAACAGAAGCCAGTCCAGCGTTCGGCCAGAAATCGACATTGGCTTCTGAGACCACAATCCACGAACGCACATCATCCAAACCAAGATGTTCCGCGACGGCGGATGGGATTTCGACAGCGACGGTTTCACCGCTCGGTCGCGAATGGGTAATCGGCAGGATCAAGACGAGTTGCGGATCGGCTTCATCGTCCAGCGTCGCAACGAGACACGCCGGGCGCTCTTTGCCGGACCCACGTGCTGACGCAGTTTCGCGCTGCCAGAGGTAGTCATAACGGATAACAAGGCCGGGCTCTGGCCGCGGAAGCGGCATCGCCTATTTCATCAGCTTGTTGAGACGATCGTGGCGCTTGTCCATCTTGGCCGAGCGCACGGCCTCGATGATCGTGTCCGGAAGGTCCTGAATGGCGTGGCTGCGCTTCGAAGCCGCCACCAACCAGTCATAACGCTCCGCCGACATCAGAACGAGTTCACGCCGCCCATGCCGCGTGATCTCCACCGGCTCGCGCTGCGCCTTGTGCTGAAACTCGCCGAACTTGCGCTGGAACTGCTGGGCGGTGGTTTGTGACATGAGGTTCACCGGAAAATATGAATTATACGTATAATTCGGAGAAAGTCAAGCTATTCGAGGCCGGGCACCTTCGCGCATTTAGCGGCACTGTAGGTAGATATGGTTTTGTCACAAATCTCGGCTTCGCGCATTCGGCTCTTCTGCATTTCGATAATGCGCCAGAAGAAATCGGAAGCCCCGACCGCATTTCCATCTCGATTTGTCGAGGTAATTTTGCAGCTCAAACTATCTGAAACAAATCTTTTGACGTCTTCCTCAAGTGTATCGTCGTGCTTTGTGGGCGGTGGGCTATTTATATCGACTGTATAGTAAACATGTTCCGGCCTTGTCGGAACAGCGGGGATGTCTAGACCTCGAAATGTTATCGCCCAAGATCGTTTGTCGATGGCTTCGATGTCCATTGGGAAAAAGCTGCGCTGGAATTGCCGTCTAACCCGTTCCAAATTGGCGACTTCAAAATTGCGCTTAAGCAGAAAATCTTCGACCGCGGCTTCCGAAGGAAGAGATTTACACTCAAAGTTTAGCGCAAGATCAGGTGCCAACGATTGCTGCTGGCCACAAGCGACATTCGTTAGGCAGATGCCAACCAACACCACACCCGTGCCGATAGCTTTCATTGTCACATCACATCCTGAACATACCAAACTTCGTTTCACCCACCGGCGCATTCAAACACGCGCTCAAAGCCAGCGCCAGAACGCGGCGCGTGTCGGCCGGGGCGATGATGCCGTCGTCCCAGAGGCGCGCGGTCGCGTAATAGGGGTTGCCCTCGTCCTCGTATTTCTGGCGGATCGGAGCCTTGAAGGCTTCGGCCTGATCCGGCGTCCATTTGTCGGCGTCGCGGTGGACAGTCGCGAGAACGCTTGCCGCCTGCTCGCCGCCCATAACACTGATGCGCGAGTTCGGCCAGGAGAACAGGAAGCGCGGCGAGTACGCGCGGCCGCACATGCCGTAATTGCCTGCGCCATATGAACCGCCAATGATGAGCGTGATCTTCGGCACCTGCGCGGTGGCGACGGCGGTCACCATTTTCGCGCCGTCCTTGGCGATGCCGCCCTGCTCGTATTTCTGGCCGACCATGAAACCGGAGATGTTCTGCAGGAACAGCAGCGGCACCTTGCGCTGCGCACACAGCTCGATGAAATGCGCGGCCTTCTGCGCGCTCTCGCTGAACAGGATGCCGTTGTTGGCGACGATGCCGACCGGCATCCCCTCGATCCGCGCGAAACCGGTGACGACGGTGGCGCCGTAGCGCTTCTTGAACTCGTCGAGCTCCGAACCGTCCACCAGCCGCGCGATCACCTCGCGCACATCGTATTGCGTCATCAGCGACGGCGGCACGATGCCGTTGAGCTCCGCCGTGTCGTAGAGCGGCGCGCGTGGTGCTGTGACCGGAATGTTCGGCTGCTTCACATGATTGAGGCCGCCGACGATGCGCCGCACGATGGCGAGCGCGTGCGTGTCGTTGTTGGCGAGATAATCGGCCACGCCTGAGACGCGCGTGTGCACATCGCCGCCGCCGAGGTCTTCCGCGCTCACCACCTCGCCCGTCGCGGCCTTCACCAGCGGCGGCCCGGCGAGGAAGATCGTGCCCTGGTTCTTCACGATCACGGTCTCGTCGCTCATCGCAGGCACGTACGCGCCGCCCGCGGTGCAGGAGCCCATCACGCTCGCGATCTGCGGAATGCCCTGCGCGCTCATGTTCGCCTGGTTGAAGAAGATGCGGCCGAAATGTTCACGGTCGGGGAAGATGTCGGCCTGGTTCGGCAAATTCGCGCCGCCAGAGTCGACCAGATAGATGCAGGGCAGCCGGTTCTCGCGCGCGATCTCCTG
>DATJUS010000135.1:0-10385 GCA_035502175.1 Rhizomicrobium sp. | reverse complement strand
GGGAGGGTGGATTTTATTGTCCCGTGAATTTCGGTGCGCGTTTTTCTGAGAAGGCGGTGACGCCTTCCTTGTAGTCGGCGGAACGGCCAAGTTCGCTTTGCAGATCGCGTTCGAAATCGAGCTGCGCATGCAGATCGGTCTGCCAGCCCTTGCGCATCGCGAGCTTTATCGCGGCGAGGCCCTTGGTCGGGCCGTGCGCGAGGCGCGAGACGAGCTTTTCGGTTTCGGCTATCAGTTGTTCGTCATCAATGGCGCGCCAGATCAGGCCCCAGTTTTCTGCTTTCTCTGCACTTAGCGCTTCGCCGGTCAGCGCCAATCCCATTGCGCGCGCGTGACCCGCGAGACGCGGCAATATCCACGTGCCTCCCGAATCCGGAACGAGACCGATGTTGGAGAAGGACTGAATGAACTTCGCGCTCTTTGCGGCGAGCACAACATCGCAGGCGAAGGCGATGTTCGCGCCGGCGCCGGCGGCGACTCCGTTCACGGCACACACGACGGGCTTCTCTATGCCCATGATGCGGCGGACGAGAGGGTTGTAGCTTGTCTCCAACGCATCGCCGAGATCGCCACCGGGCTTTACCCCGGGATCGGAAAGATCCTGTCCCGCGCAGAAGCCGCGTCCCGCGCCGGTGATCATCACCACGCGCGCCGCCGGATCCTTCTCGACCTTCGAAAGCGCGTCGGCAACTTCCTGATGCATCTGCAGCGTGAAGGAATTGAGACGGTCAGGCCGGTTCAGCGTGAGTTTCGCCGCGCCATCGGCGACGTCGAAAAGGATCGTTTCGTACGCCATCGCCATCTCCCAATTTCGCGCGGTTGGCCGCGCCGTTCTTGCGCTATAGGCTTAGGAGAGAAGCACAAGGCGGTCAATTCCATGAACGAAGCCGACGCACTCGCGCGCCGCGTGGCGGATCGTCTGCATGCGCGGGAAGGCACGAGCGCCGCGTTGGGTGTCGAGATCGAGGAGGTGCGCGAGGGCTATGCGCGGATCGCCATGATCGTGCGCAGGGACATGCTCAACGGCAAGGCCATTACCCATGGCGGCATGATCTTCACGCTGGCGGACACGGCATTCGCCTATGCCTGCAACTCGCGCAACGTGAATACGGTGGCGCAGAGTGCGACGGTGGTTTTCGTGGCGCCGGGAAGGGAAGGGGATAGGCTCGTGGCTGAGGCGCGGGAAGAGAGCCAGACCGGGCGCTCGGGCGTTTACGCGGTGAAGGTCCGGAACCAGAACGGCGAGAATATCGCGGTTTTCCAAGGACTTTCGCGGTCGATCGGCGGCGCGATCCTCGATGGGGATTAATTGACCGTCCGGTCGGTTTATTATACTTTACGAGTCTGGATCGAGGTGTCGCCATGTACACGACCGAACTCAAAGACAAGAACCAGAAATCGGTGACGCCGGTCGCCGCGCCGGAAGACCCGGAGCGTCTCGCGGCGTTCGAGGCGCGCGTCGCGGCGGATGATTTCATCGAGCCGAAAGACTGGATGCCGGACGCGTATCGCAAGACTCTGGTGCGCCAGATCTCGCAGCACGCGCATTCCGAAATCGTCGGCATGCTGCCGGAAGGAAACTGGATCACGCGCGCGCCGTCGCTGCGCCGCAAGGCCGTGCTACTCGCCAAGGTGCAGGACGAGGGTGGGCACGGGCTCTATCTCTACAGCGCCGCCGAGACGCTCGGCACCTCGCGCGAGGAGATGATCGAGGCGCTGCATTCCGGGCGCGCGAAATATTCGACGATCTTCAATTACCCGACGCTGACATGGGCGGACATCGGCGCGATCGGCTGGCTGGTCGATGGCGCGGCAATCATGAACCAGGTGCCGTTGCAGCGCACGTCCTATGGCCCCTATGCGCGCGCGATGGTGCGCGTGTGCAAGGAAGAGAGTTTCCATCAGCGTCAGGGCTACGAGATCATGATGGCGCTGGCCGCTGGCACCGAGGCGCAGAAGCGCATGGCGCAGGACGCGCTGAACCGCTGGTGGTGGCCGTCGATCATGATGTTCGGTCCGCCGGACGAGAACTCGCCCAACACCGCGCAATCGATCCGCTGGCGCATCAAGCGCGAGACCAATGACGAACTGCGCCAGAAATTCATCGACGTGACAGTGCCGCAGGCCGAAGCGATCGGGCTGACGATCCCTGACGCCGACCTGAAATGGAACGAAGCAAGCGGGTCGTATGACTACGGCGCTATCGATTGGGATGAGTTCTACGCCGTAGTGCGCGGCGAAGGCGCGACCGCGAAGGAGCGCATGCAGGCGCGCGTGAAAGCGTGGGAAGACGGCAAGTGGGTGCGCGATGCTGCGGCGGCGCATGCTGAAAAGCGCGCCGCACGCATGGCGGTGGAGTAATTCATGTCGAAGAATTGGCCGCTCTGGGAAGTGTTCATCCGCGCGAAGAACGGGCTTTCGCATCGTCACGCCGGAAGCGTGCATGCGGCGGACGCAAAGATGGCACTGGAAGCCGCGCGCGATACCTATACGCGGCGCATGGAAGGCGTGAGCCTGTGGATCGTGCCGTCGGCGGCGATCGTCGCGAGCGATCCCGGCGATGCGGCGGAGCTGTTCGAACCCGCGGCCGACAAGGTCTATCGCCACCCGACGTTCTACGTGATCCCGGAAGGGATCAAGAATATATGAGCGTTTTCTCTTCCCGTTTCTCCTTCGTCATGGCCGCCCCTGAGGCGGCCACCCATCCGGCGCGCGGCTGCGCGCCGAAACGACTCTCTTGCGCTCGCGGACGCGAGCGCGATGGGTGGCCGGGTCAAGCCCGGCCATGACGGATGTGGGGAACGAGCGTTTCGATCACGCCATCCGCCTCGGCGACGACACGCTGATCCTCGGTCAGCGGCTGTCGGAATGGTGCGGACATGCGCCGATGCTGGAGGTCGATCTGTCGCTCGCCAATATCGGGCTCGATCTGCTAGGTCAGGCGACGCATTTCCTGGGCGTTGCGGGTGAGGCCGAAAGCAATGGCCGCGATGCCGACAAGCTCGCGTTCCATCGTGACGTGCTGGATTTCCGCAACTGTCTCTTGGTCGAACAGCCGAACGGCGATTTCGCGCAGACCATCGCGCGCCAGTTCCTGTTCTCGAACTGGCAGGAATTGTTGTTCACCGAAGTCGCCGCCGCGCCGGACACCGCGCTCTCCGACATTGCGCGCAAATCGGTTAAGGAAGTCACCTATCACTGCCGCTTTGCGAACGAATGGGTCGTGCGCCTCGGCGACGGCACCGATGAGAGCCGCAAGCGCATGATTGAAGGCCTCGACTGGATGTGGCGCTTCGTCGACGAACTGTTCGACGCGAAGGATGGCGCCGCGTCGCTGCGTC
This sequence comes from Rhizomicrobium sp., assembly GCA_035502175.1. Lineage (GTDB taxonomy): Bacteria > Pseudomonadota > Alphaproteobacteria > Micropepsales > Micropepsaceae > Rhizomicrobium. The sequence continues at coordinate 7,044 of DATJUS010000135.1, read as the reverse complement.
CCGAATGGGATAAACGCATCGCCGCCGTGCTGAGCGAAGCTGGTCTCGAAGCGCCAAAGCCACGCCGTGGCACGATGGGCGGTCGCAAAGGCCATCACTCCGAACATCTCGGCCATCTGCTGAGCGAGATGCAGTTTCTGCAGCGCGCCTATCCGGATGCGCGATGGTAGCGGCTGCCGCCACTTCGACGTCGTTTAAGGATCGCGTGCTCGAGATTCTCGCACACGTTCCCGATCCGGAGATACCGGCCGTGTCGGTGGTCGATCTCGGCATCGTGCGCGACGTGACGGACACGGCAGTCATCATCACGCCGACTTATACCGGTTGTCCGGCGACGCTCGCGATCGAGGCCGATATCCGCGCGGCGCTGGATCGCGCGGGGCTGTCGAAACTGAAGATACAGACCGTTCTCGCGCCACCGTGGACCACCGACTGGATCAGCGAAGAGGGTCACGCAAAACTCCGCGCCTACGGCATCGCGCCGCCGACAACGCGCGCCACGGAATGCCCGCGCTGCAACTCGACGCACACCGAAGAGATCAGCCGGTTCGGTTCGACACCATGCAAATCGCTGTGGCGGTGTCTGGACTGCAAAGAACCGTTCGACAGGTTCAAATGTCATTAGCCACCTCCCAAGTTGTCATCCCGGCCGAGCGCAGCGAGAGCCGGGACCCAGCGAGCCACTTGGCTGGCCTGGGTCCCGGCTCGGCGCGCTGCTAACGCAGCGCTTGGCCGGGATGACAACTTTTGTTGCGGTAAATTGAGAGCACCATGTCCGTCAACGAACGCTTCCACAAACTGAAGATCGCCGAGGTGCGCCGCGAGACGCCGGATGCGGTGTCGATCCGCTTCGAGATTCCGGCGGCGTTGAAAGACGCGTTCGCGTTCAAGGCGGGGCAGCATCTGACCCTGCGCACGACGATGGATGGCGAGGACCTGCGCCGCAATTACTCCGTCTGTGTCGCGCCGCATGAGAACGAGATCCGCATCGCGGTGAAGCAGACGCCAGGCGGCCGATTCTCCACCTGGGCGAACAGCGCGCTGCAGACCGGCGCCGAGATCGAGGTTCTGCCGCCGCTTGGCCGCTTCGTCGTGCCGTCGACGGACAGCGCAGAGCCGTATTATGTCGCGCTCGCAGGCGGGTCAGGCATCACGCCGGTGCTGTCGATCCTGAAGACCGTGCTCGCCGAAAATCCGCGCGCGCATGTCACGCTGCTCTATGGCAACCGCGACAGCGCCTCGATCATGTTTCTGGAGGAACTCGCGGGCCTCAAGAACCGCTATCTCGACCGGCTGGAAGTCTATCACTTCCTGGAGAACGAGGCGGAGGAGATTGAGCTGTTTAACGGCCGCCTCGACGCCGCGAAATGCGCGGAGGTGTTTTCCTCGCTGGTCGATCCGAAGGCGGCGGATGCATTCTTCATCTGCGGGCCGGGGCCGATGATGGATGCGGCGGAGCAGGCGCTACTCGCGCGCGGTGTCGAGCCGTCTCGCATCTTCATCGAGCGCTTCACCACCGGCACTGTTTCCGCCCAGCAACTCGCGCGCAACGAAGCGCTGCAGCAGAAGGCGCAAGGCACCCAGATCACTGTCACGCTCGATGGCCGCCGCTCCAAAATCCGTTTTGATGCGGAGAAGGGCAACATCCTCGAGAGCGTGCAGGCGGCGGGATTGCCCGCGCCGTATGCGTGCAAAGGCGGTGTCTGCTCCACATGCCGCGCGAAAGTCATCAGCGGCACCGTGGAAATGAAAAAGAACTACGGCCTCACCGACGAAGAGGTCGCCGCAGGCTATATCCTCACCTGCCAAGCGGTGCCGACGAGCGACGACGTCGCGGTGAGTTACGACAGCTGAGCGTTACGCGCTCTTGAGCAGGCCCGTCTTCGCCAGTTCCGCGAACCACGCGTATGACTTCTTCGGCATGCGGACGCCGGTCGTGCGGTTGACCGCGACCAGGCCGAACTTCGACGTGAACCCGGAATTCCATTCCCAATTGTCGAGGATCGACCAGACGAAATAGCCCTTGATCGGCGAGCCCTGTTCCATCTCCGCTTTCACGACGTCGAGGTGGCGGCGGATGTAGTCGATGCGGAATGTGTCGTCGACCACGCCCGGGCCGTTGCCCAGCGGCTCCGAACATCCGTTCTCGGTGATGATGACTGGCGGGTTGCCGTATTCGTTGCGCACGCGGGCGAGAACTTCGCCGATGCCGCTCGGATCGATCTGGCGGCCGAAGGCATCGAGTTCGGCACCCGGCGGCGGCGAACCTTGTCCGATCGAGCCGGGATTCCGGCTGTCGTATTTGATCTGCACTGGCGAATAGTAATTCACGCCGAGGAAATCGACCGGCTGTTTGGTGATCGCCATGTCGCCGTCTTTCACGACTGCTTTCACGAAGTTCTCGAACAGCGACGGATACGACCCGTTGAACAGCGGGTCGAGATAGGCGCGGTTCCAGATGAGATCGAACTCATAGGCCGGCAACTGGTTCTGCAGATGCCACCACGGCGCCTCCGCGCGCACGGGCATCAGCGCCATCGTGGTGCCGATCTTCGCCTGCGGCCGGCGCGCGCGGATCGCCTTGATCGCGAGACCCTGCGCAAGGTTCTGGTGATGCGTGACGGGGCCAAGCAGATCGCCGCCCTTCGCACCCGGCGCGCCGGTGCCGACGACATGGCCTTCGATAGTGTGAACCGCCGCCTCGTTGAGGATGATGAAATTGGGAATACGATCGCCCAGCGCATCGGCAACGACGCTCGCATAATCGCCAAGACGCACCGCGGTGTCGCGATTGCCCCATCCGCCCTTGTCTTGCAGCTTCTCAGGCAAGTCCCAGTGATAGAGCGTCGCGAACGGTTCGATGCCGGCTTCATGCAGCGCATCGGTCAGGCGCTTGTAGTAGTCGAGACCTTTCTGGTTCACCGCGCCCGCGCCATCCGGCAACACGCGCGTCCACGCGATGGAGAAGCGATAGGCTTTCAGATTGGCCGCCGCAAGGAGGGCGACATCATCCTTGTAACGCCGATAGCTGTCGGTGCCGTACGACGCATCGGAATGATCGATGATATTGCCCGGCTTCTTCGCGAACACATCCCAGATGCTCTGCCCGCGCCCGTCGGCATCCGGCGATCCCTCGATCTGCGGCGCAGCGGTCGCCGCACCCCATTTGAAGTCCTTCGGAAACTGCCGCGATTGCGGCGCGGTGGGCACGTTCGGCGCGCAAGACGCAGTGGCCGCAACCGCAGCCCCCGCCGCCAATGGCGCGAGCGCGCGCCTGGTGATTTTGTGATCTGTCATTTGTGCCCAACCCACCAAAGCTCAGCTTACGCATCTCTATAGCGATTATTCAAATCTCTGATAAGTTGAAACCGTTTCGACAATCTCGAACTGATGATGCTTGGAAGTATCAATTTGAATCGCAGTCTCTGATCGCAGAGCTCGGATCATACGGGAGATTTTCTGTGGCTGTTGTTCATACTCTATGCCCCCACTGTGGTCATACGGTGGGCATGCACACATTCGGCGTTCTAGGCATTAACGCTGCGAATGAAGAGCTGGGAACATTTCTAACCGGAATGGCTTGTCCGATATGCAACAAGCCAGTGGCTGCAAAACTAAAATTTGAGAACTACCCCGGCAATTTGACCGCATTTGAACAAGGCCTTGCAAACTTTCAAAGCAAGAACAAGACGCCCGCCGCCGCTGGCGCCGCTGTCCTCGGTATTTGGCCAAAGTCCGAAGGGCCTCGAGTGCCTTCCGACATTCCAAGTTCATCAGAGAAGGCATACCTACAAGCCGAACGAAACTTCCTTCAATCAGGAAACGAAGATGCCGCCGCCAGCATGTACAGAAAGGCACTCGAAATGGGGCTCAAAACTAAGTATCCCGATTCGAAAGGCAGCTTGGCGCAGCGAATAGACGACCTTGTAACACGAGGCGATCTTCCTGCGGATATCGGAACTTGGGCACACGAAATCCGCATTGTCGGAAACGATTCAGTGCATGAGGTCGATGGCATCGACCCCAAGGAACTGGAGGCGATGCGGGGCTTTACAGATGCCGTTCTCCGATACTTATTCACGCTGCCCGCACAGGTAGCAGCTCGCAAGGTTAGCAAGTAGATGGCAGTCTCCGGAGAAAAGGATGGCTAGTTATAATCTGCCCGACGATCAGAAGGTTTTGGCAGCAATTGGCACGATCGCTATACGTCATGGTCAGTTGGATAATGCGCTTAAAATGGCCGTGAAAAGTCTGGCCTCCGTTTCTTGGGCTGAGGCACTCGATGCAACAGCTATGTCCACCGGCAGGGACCTTAGGGATCGCATTCACAAACTCGCCAAGCAACGGTTTGGAGAAGGTCCTGCACTCGTAAAGCTTGATGCTCTATTGGATCGAGCGAGAAAAGCTTCTGAACGAAGAAACGAAATTTTGCACTCATTCTGGGGAACGGAGAAGGACACCCCTGTGATCCGGGATGCAAACCACAACTACAAGAAGGCTCCGACGCTCAAAGAGCTCAAATCCTTATCAGACGAACTTTATGACATTCGTGCGGGCGTCACCGACGCGAGGCTTTCTGGTTTCCTATGTGACGCCTTAAAGAAATCGTCGCCAGCGAAGCCCAAATGATATCTTCGATCATATTATTTCGGCGCTAACGCGCAGAAGCTCTGGTTTCAATGGTCAGAAATTATTCTCATAAGAGGACTTGAATCGTATTTCAGGAATCCCCATCTCTGTCCCGGAGATAGAAGGAATCCGCCCATGTCCGGGCTTTTTGGCCCGAAAAACATACTCCGCGAGATCATACAGGGTGAGGGTGCGGGCTTGCGCGCATCCGGGTGAGGTGAGGGATCAATCCGTCTTGCGCGGCGCACAGGCCGGCGAACGGAGCCGCTCGCCCCACGAGTCCCGAGGCGGTGCATAGGTGCGGTGTTTATCGGTGTCGAACCCGATGTTGCCCGCTGCCGTAGCGCCGGTGCGAAGGACGGATCGTTCCTGCGCGCTCATGCGGTGAGAAAAAAGAAGCCGGAGCGCGTCTGGACTCCGCCCTTTGGCGTGCCTATTTGCCAAGGGCTAGTCTCCGAAACCTCGGAGCGACAAGGGGAGTTCTCATGCGGGCGTGGTTGATTGCGGCACTTGGTGCCGTTGCTATGGTGTCGGGTTCGGTTATGGCCGCGGATACCGCGCCGCCGCCGCAGGCCGTCACCGCCGATACGCCGGAGAAAACTCCGTCGGGCGCAACGTTCACGCTGGCCAAGGATTGGGCGCTCGCGACGCACGACAAATACGTCGTCGCGTCGTCGGTGGAGAACGACACGTTCTTTGTCTTCGCCGATATCGCGCAGGCGAAGGATGCCGCCGATGCGGTGTTACAGGCGTGGGCACTCTATCGCCCCGACGTCCATCGCAAGGTGCAGACCATGACCGCGCAGCCCGGTCGCAACGGCTGGGATGAGCGCCAGGTCGTCGAATACGAGACCTCGCCGAACGAGAAAGCCGCGATCCAGGCCATCGCCCAGCGCAATGGCACGAAGTGGACGGTGATCATCCTCGACGGCAAGGAGGCGACGGTCGAAAAGCGCGCCGCGGCGCTGGGTCTGATGCTGCAAAGCCTTCGCCCTGCCGGATACACGCGCGAGAGCTTCGCCGGAAAGACCGCGCATCCGTTCGACGCCGCGCGGATTGAGGCGTTGAAGAGCTTCGTGCAGACGGCGATGCAGGAGCTCGGCGTGCCGGGCACGGGCGTCGCGATCGTCGACCACGGCAAGGTCGTCTACGAGGGCGGCATCGGCGTGCGCGAATTGGGCAAGCCTGAGCCCGTCGATGCGCACACCCTGTTCATGATCGCGTCGAACACCAAGGGCATGTCGACCTTGCTGCTCGCGCGGCTGGTGGACGAGGGCAAGCTTCGCTGGGACGAGAAGGTGACGGATGTCTATCCGACATTCCGCCTCGGCAGCGCGGAGACGACGTCGAAGGTTCTGATGAAGAACCTCGTTTGCGCCTGCACCGGTTTGCCGCGCAAGGATTTCGACTGGATCTTCAACACGCCGCGCACCACGCCGGCATCGACGACCTTCGATCAGCTCGCGACGACCGAGCCGACGAGCAAGTTCGGCGAGGTGTTCCAGTACAACAACCTGATGGCCTCTGCGGCGGGATACATCGGCGGCCATATCGTCAACCCGAACATGGAACTCGGCGCAGCGTATGACTCCGCGATGCAGAGCATGATCTTCGATCCGCTCGGCATGAAGGAAACGACGTTCGACATGCCCCGCGCGCTGGCCGCCGATCATGCGAGCCCGCACGCGACCGACGTCGACGGCAAGCCGAGCGTGGCGAGCATGGATCTGAATTACACCGTGCTGCCGTATCGTCCCGCAGGCGGCGCGTGGTCGTCGCCGCACGATCTCATCAACTATGTGCAGGATGAACTCACGCGCGGCGTGCTGCCGGACGGCAAGCGCTTCGTGTCGGAGAAGAACCTGCTGGAACGGCGCAAGCCGAATGTGCCCGTCGGCGAGGATGCGTTCTACGGCATGGGTCTGGAGACCGACAGCACCTGGGGCGTGACCGTCGTCCATCACGGCGGAAGCCTCGGCGGTTACAAGAGCGACTGGATTGCGATCCCCGATGCGCAGGTCGGCGCCGTTCTGCTGACGAACGCCGATCTCGGCCAGCTCATGCTTCGGCCGTTCATGCGCCGCGTGCTGGAGATTCTGTACGACGGAAAGCCGGAGGCCGCCGCCGACGTCGCGGCACAGGCGGCGCGCTTCAAGGCGGAGATCGCGGAGCAGCGCACACATCTCGCGATCCCGGCGGCGCCGGATATCGTGAAAGGTCTTGCCGCGCATTATACCAATCCGGAACTTGGCGCGATAAGGATCAGCAACGACAAGGCCGGTCTGCTGATGGATTTCGGAAGCTGGAACAGCCACGCCGCGACGCGCAAGAACGACGACGGCACGTTCGAGCTCTGGACCATCGATCCGTCGGTGGATGGGTTCGAGTTCGTGATCGGGAACAAGGCCGGCAAGC
>DATJUS010000134.1:0-8832 GCA_035502175.1 Rhizomicrobium sp. | reverse complement strand
CCAGGCATTGATGAGGTCGGGGTCGGTCGTTGTTGCCGTGCCGTCCTGATCCGACACGAGATTCGTGACCTGAAATTCGGTGGCTGGCGCGCCGCGCGTATGTCTTGTTTTTGTGTTGGTGCTGGCGACTGTACCGCCGGCCAGTGCGGTCGATGCGAGCAGTGCGAGGCCAAGCGCAATGCTGGTCGTCTTCAGCATGGAAACTCCTCGAGGTCCGAGAGCGCGTTGCGATGCACAGTGGCGGTGCAACGCGGGTTCACCACCGCACTTAACGGAAGCGAGGGCGGGAACGTTCCGGCGCGTGCGGAATTAAACGCGTCCGATCAAGGGCGCGCTTCTTTTCCGCGGAACTTTACCCGATAAAGCTATGACGCCGGCTTCTGTACACGGATGATCGCCATCATGCCGTGATCTTCGTGCTTGAGGATGTGGCAGTGATAGACGAAGTCGCCGACCGTCGCGCCACGGAAATCCATCTTCGCCGTGATGCTGGGGTAGGGGCCGCCGCCGGGCCAATAGCCGACCTGATAGGTGTCGTAGAACTGCTGCTTCTTCTTGGGAATCTTCTTTCCGTTGATCGCGGTCAGCAGGAAGTGGATCTGGTGAATGTGAAACTCATGGACCTCCGGCGAGCGGTTCTCGATGGTCCATTCCTCTACGGCGCCCTGCGTCGTCGTGATCGCCGGCGGGTTGTTGGGATCGAACGGAACAGGGTCCTGGCCGTCGACGGTGATGAAGAAGAGCGAGAACCCGACTTCCGAGAAATAGAGAAGGCGCGACGTCGTCACCTTCGCATCGGCGAGATTCTCAAAACGCTGAACGTTCGGCGGGCCTGAGCGCTTCGGTATTTTCGAGAGCCCGAGCGGGCCCGTAACGTCCTGAATCTTCGCGAGCACGCGCTTCGGGTCGAGGTCGCCTGCGCCGGAGTGCCCGATGTCGATCGCCTCCGTGATGAGCTGCGCTTTCTTCACGTCAGCGGACGGTGCGGTCACGATGAACTCGGCACGGCCCGCGGGCGGCAGTAGCAGGTCCTTCTCGGTAACGATTGTCCCTTGACGCTTGCCGTCCTGCGAGCCCGTCGGGACGCCGTCCAGTGCCACGACCTGCAAGTTCTGCTTTGCATTGTCATATTTGAGCTGGATATCGGCGATGGTGTCCGCGGACGCGTTGGTGACGCGCCAGAGTTCCTGTTGCCCCGCCTGCATCTGGATGACGGCCGGCTTTTCTTCGGGATAGGAAATCGGCACGTAGTTCAGGGAAATGTCCCATGAAGGTTGCGGCCCTTTGCCGGGGATGGGATTGGTGACGACGCTCTGGTCGCGGATCGTCAGATAGCGCTGCGGAAGGCCCGCCACCGCCGGCTGGATATTGGCGATGCCTTCGACCTCGATCACACCGCTGGCGCCGCCCAGCAATGCGGATTCGCTGAGCGTGTGAACATGGGGATGATACCAGTACAGGCCCGGCGGCTCGTTCGCCGGAATCTTGATCGTATAGACAAAGCTGTCGCCGGAATTGACCAGTGTGTGGATCACCTCGTCACTGCCGCATTTCGGCGACACGTTGGTGCCGTGGAAATGAAGGTTGACCGAGGTGTCGGTCATCGTTGTGTCGGCGCAGCTGTCTTTCTTGCTGAACATGATCTCGGCCGGTCCGCTGCGATCTGCGGGAATCATGTTGTTGAGCGTCACTTTGAGCGTGTCGCCGGGATTCACATGAAGGGTGGGGGATTCCTGTCCGTCCGGCGTCACAAGGCAAAACAGCGTTCGCCCACCGTCGTCGACGGACGTGTAGTAGTCGAAGGTGACGTTGAGGACGTTGTTGGAACTGTAGAGATCGGCCGGCTGCTCCACGATGCTTCCGGCTGCCGGGCGCGGGCATACACCGCCATCGGTGGCCTTGGCCTGCACCCCGGCCGCCGTCAGAAAGGTCAGGACGAGCGCGGCAGCGAACGCTTTCATGGTAATCCCCGCAGGAAAAGCCCTTTCGACATACCACAATCCCCGTCGATGCACGCAGGAAATGCGGCCGTGACTAAGGCTTTCATAATTCCGCGCCGGAAGGCGGCGGCAATTTTCGGAATGAAATCTTGCGCGCCGGTTCAGCGGGCGTCGTAACCGAACTTTTTCACCCAGGGTTCAAGCACGGGAACCACCGGCGCGATCTGATCGGCGTAGTTGCGCCACTGCGCCGTTCCGTCATGGCTCAGGCCTTTCGCCACCTGGTTTGCGCTTGGCGTCGCGATGGACTGGGTTCGCGCGCGGTCCTGAAAAGTCCGCATGCTCTCGTTCCACGGCACTTTCAGAAAATCGCACAGCGCGCGAATCTCGCTCTCGAAGCTCGACACGATATCTTCATGGCGAACCTGGCGGATGCTGAGCGGCAGTTTCGCGCGATAGATTTCGCCCAGCCGCATCGTCTGGTCGTAGAGACTCGCCGCGCTTTCCAATGTCAGCAACTCGAAGTTGGACGGGTTCATCCGGAAGCGTTGCCGGAAGCAGCTCAGGATCACGTCGCGCGGATTGCGGACCATGAAAACGATGCGCGCATCCGGGAACATCTTTGCGATCAGCGGGAGCTTCACGGTATTGTACGGCTGCTTGTCCACAAAGATGCGATCCTTGTGTTCGAGGCCGCGCTCCCGCATGCGTTGCCAGTACAGTTCCCGATAACGAACCAGATCCGGCCCACGCAGTGTCGCCAGCCGGTCGAGACCGCCCGGTGTTGCCATGAATTCGCGCACGCCGTCACCGAGACCGTCTTTTTCGTCGGTCGTCACGGCGCCGGGAAGGCACCCGAGAATACTCTCCAGAAGAGTCGTGCCGGAGCGTGGAAAGCCGACGATGAAAATGTGCGCTGCCGGCTTGTCAGGCTCCGCCGCGGTTACCGGCTCCGCTGCCGCCCATTCACCCGCCTGCGTGCGAAGGAAATAGCCGATCACCCAATCAAGGTATTTCGGCATCGTCTCGACACCGGCGCGTGAGAAGCGGTGCGCGTGCATCGTGCGAAGGCCCATGTTGCAGGCCGCGTAGGCTTGGAACGCTTCGGCGAATCTTCCTTGCGCGTGCAGCGCATCGCCCAGAACGCCTTCGGCGATAGCACGATCGAACGGTGTTATGTCGGGCGTCCCAGAAATGTGCGCAGGCGCTTTTCCGCTTTGCCGAATGCGCCGTTCTCGATTTCCAGCTGTCCTAGGGCCATCACCGCGGAGGCATTGTGAGGATCGCGTGCCAGGGCCAGCTCCGCATAGGAAAAGACCTCGGCCCATGCGCCACGCCGCGCGGCCAGGCCGGCGAGGCGCCCCAACGGTTCGGCCGCGTTGGGCTGGTTCCTGTGGGCGCGCAGATAGCATTCTTTGGCGCCTGCGAGGTCCCCGATTTCCTCCAGCGACCAGCCATTGTTGAAATGGGCCTGACTGAAGTCCGGCTGCTCCGTGACGGCGGCCTCGAATGCCTCGACGGCTTCGTCATGATAGCCGCATCGGGCATAGGCGAGCCCAAGTGCATTCAGAATGATCGGATCGTGCGGCGCCAAACGCGCTGCCCTGCGAAGATCGGACAACGCCTCCGTATCGCACCCCTCGTTCTCCAGGCGAAAAGCGCGCAGGTTCAGGAACAGCGGGTGTTCGAGACCGTCATCGATCGCCTGGGATGCAAGCCGGGTGGCGAGTGACACGTCCTTGTCATGAAGCGCGGCGGTGACGCGCTTCAGCACGTCCTGAGAACTTCCGCGCGAATGCTGAACGATGGACATAAGATTGCGCTTCTTTTGCCGCGCATGCAGCCGCAACAATGCGTGCCCGTAAGCGCTCGACAACGCGAAATCTATCCATTCTTCGCAAGAGAACCTTGTCGGTTGCATCGCGCGCACGCGCAAAAGTGTGTAAGTGTCCAATCGTCAGCGCAGCGCAGACACTTTGTGGATCATCTACATTTTGCGACGCACTTCACGCCGTCCGCGCGATGTGTACGGCGGAGAGTGTTCGATACAATATTGAGCGCGATGGGCTATGTTCGCCGCCGAAGTCGCAGCATCGGTGTCCAATGCATGGCGGCGCTACAACTTGGCACAGATACGTACGTAGATGACAGAACTGCGATTCCTCGATCGGCGCATCGGGCGGGTATTGGTAGGTGTCGCTGCCGTTGAGTCTGCGGTCCCAAACGGCGGCACGCTCTACAAGCGGCACGCTCTACAAACGGCGAGAAACCGAGGTTTCCCATGGCGCGCGGGGCAGGGCATTGCGGTCGCGTGGAACCGGCACATAATGACGGCACGATTTCGAAAAAGGGGGGAACATGTCCCGATTTGGCCGGGTGTTTGTGGCTTTGACCGCTGTGATGCTGTTCGCCGGTGCGACGCCCGCGAGCGCGCTTACCAAGGTGGTCACCGTCTACGCAAAGAAACTCTGGAAGAACACTCTCATTTCCGTTCATGCCGGGGATGTCGTTACGATTTCCGCGACCGCCAAATGGAGATGGACCAGCGATATGCCGTTCGTCGGTGCCGACGGCGACCCGACCGACGACTACAACGCGCTCGACCTGTTCCAGCCCTTCGACTTTTTCTCGCAAGCGCGTCTCATCGCCTATATCGGCAGCGATCCGCGACAGGGACATCCCAACGACGGCAATTTCTTTCCGCAGCAATCCGGATACATCTCGGTCGGATCCGGACAGACCTTCATCGCGCCCTATACGGGCAAGCTGTGGCTCGGCTTCAACGATGGCGCCGTGCTCAGTTCCAACGGCGACAACAAGGGTAGCGCGAAGGCAACCGTGACGGTTGGCGGTCCCGGAACCACCGGGCCTTCCATTACCATCAACGCACCCGCGCGCGTGTATCAGAAGGGCGATAGTGTTCTTGCCGGCTATTCCTGTTCCAGTTCCGAAGCAACGGTCGTGACCTGTGCCGGTCCGGCGGCGAACGGCGCGGCCATCGATACGTCCGTTGTCGGTCACCACGCCTTTACCGTCGTCGCAACCGACAGCAACGGCAACACTTCGAGTCAAACTGTCGGCTATGTCGTGACGGACAACGCCTCGGCAGCGATCGCGCCGACCGGTGGAACATTCGAACCGACTTTCGTCGGGCAAAGAAGCCTTGTGCACATCTTCACGCTGGTCAATCCGCTGTCATCCGGCATCACGGTGAACGGCGTGAGCCTCGGCGCGAGTTACAACGGAGGTTTCAGTCTCTACGGCACGACCTGCGGCGGAACGCTGATGGCGCATCACAGCTGCCTGATCAAGGTGCAATTCAAGCCCACGGCCAGCGGCGTCGACCGCTCTGAGATCGATGTCGATGCGAGCGTTCCCATAACGGCCGTGCCGCTGTGGGCCTATGCGACCCAGGTGTCTACGGCGCAATCCGCTCTCACCTTCGGCGATCAGGGAACGGGCACGACGAGTGCGCCGCAGACGATCGTACTCACCAACGCGCAGGTCGTTCCGCTGACGATCGCCACGCTCGGCGTGACGGGCGATTTCGCCATCGATCCGTCGACCACCTGCCGCACGGGCGTCAAGAAGCAGCTGGCGATGGGCGCATCGTGCAACATTGCCGTGACCTTCAAGCCGACGGACACGGGAACGCGAACCGGTGGCCTCACCGTTCACGGCTCTGCAACGGTGTCGCCGTATTCGGTCAGCCTCAGCGGAAACGGTGTTCCGTAGATTTCGAGCGCGGCGCGGCCATGTGATGTGATCGCGCCGCTGTTCGGGATCAGGCCAGCAGAAGAACGCCGCTTTTCAGAAGTCGGTCGGCAAGCGCGATCCTCACGTCGTGGTCGATGACTCCCGGAATATCCTGGATACTGAATTCCGGCGTACGCGCCACGAACAGAACCGCCTCCTGCAGGCCCCGGTGCATGTAGTGATGGCCGCCGGGATAAGCGAAGTCGATGTTCGCCGAGTTTCCGCTGAGGTGATGGATCGTCAGAGGATTCTGACGAAGCCGTGTCGTCAGCGATAGCGCGGGCGTCGTTGCGGGCTCCTTGAGCTTTTCGAGTTTGGCTATGGCGCCCGAAGAACGCCGTTGCAGGGCATGCTCGACAAATCCTTCGGCGGCGCAGTAGCGCATCAGCACGTCAACGGCTGTACGCACGCGCTCAGCAATCTCCCGCGTGTTTCCTTCCGCCAGTTGCCGCGCCAGTTGCTCGCCGATCTGCTCGCGCAACGGGCGTTCGGCATCCGACAGAAAATCAATGCAGGCGATCAGCGCTTCACGAAGCGTCACCGGCGTGAACCCGATGGAAACGTGAAGCGAATCCGCCAGGGCCTCGACGCGATGCCGCGTTCCGCGTGGCAGATAGAGCAGGTCGCCCGGTTTCATCTCGACTTCCGCAAAGCGCTCGAGCGTCTCAGGTCCGGTCGGAATGCTCCGCCAGGTGTTCGGCAGCTCGGACTGGTCCGTCGCGACGTGCCAGAGTTTGTGCCCTTTCACGTGGATGACGATGAGATCGCAATCGTCGTGATGAACCGGGGCTTTATTTGCGCCCTGGCTCCAGAAAATGTCGACGGTGGCGGGCTGATGAAAGACCGCCTCCAGCGCGCGGATGATGATCTCCAACTCAGGCGTCAGCGACCGCATCGCCGGCATCCGCACTGTGTAACCGCGCGCGTGAAACGCCGCGATCTTCTCGGCAAACGCCTGGGCGCTATGGAGTGGTTCAAGAACCGGCGCCGGCCCCAACGGCTCGGCTGCGTGGCTTCCAAATCGGTGCGCGATGCGCGCGTAGTCGTTCAGGATCGCCGTTTCGGGATCGCGGCCCAGCAGTGCCGTCCGCCAGGCGCGGCCGGCATCGTCGTTCAGATGGAGAAACCGCTGCCCGATCACACGCTGGGCAAACTCGTTCCATGGCAATGGCGCGAGCAAATGCCCGAGTTGTTTCTCAGCTTCATCGAGAGTCACGAAACGCCCGCCACGATTCGAACCGACCGCCCCTGAGATAGGAAGGTCGGGCCATAAGTGCTAGCGGATTTGGAAAAATAACAAATTTGCCATGTGGCGGAGGGGGTGGGATTCGAACCCACGAGACCCTTTCGAGCCTGCCGGTTTTCAAGACCGGTTCTTTCAACCGCTCAGACACCCCTCCGGCTGGCGGATCAGATACTTAGCGGCGGTTCCGAATGCAACAATTTCAAGCCGGCCCGGTGTCTCGCCACCAAAAGCCCTCGGAATACGGCTATGTCTGTGCACCATCGAGGTGAACGAAATGGACGCGGCGCCGTGAACCGCATCGCCTTCACAATCGCGTCATTTGCCCTTGTGGCCGCAGCGGCGTTTGCGAAGGCGCCCGTCGCGCGAGCGGTCGCGCAGACGTACACGCCCCTATTCGAGACGGCGTCGCCCTTGCAGTTCGGCCAGCTGTTCAGCGCGGGTATCGCCGACAAGCGTGTTCTTGTCGGCACGCGGCCATTGGTGTGGTCGCCGCAGGGAAGGCCGCCGCAACCTGGCGTGTTCAATCTCTACTATTTTCCGGCATACTCGTTTCACGGCAGGCTGTTTCCGCAGTACGACATCGCGTGGCTGTACGATCAGCACCCCGATTGGATCATGTATCGCAACGACCGCTCGACGATCGTCGACAACGGTCGGGTCACCAATCCTATCGTTGACGTTCAAAACCCTGCGGTCTTTTCCTTCATCGTCTCACTGATCGAAAGCCGATATGAGGGCTTTCAAGGTGTCGCGCTGGACAATGTCACGCCCTACAACGCTTTCGAGCAGGCTGGGCATTATGCCGGCACACACACACCGTGCGTTCCGGCAAGCCGTCCGGCCTGTGGCGGAACGTGGGTTCAGGAGTATCGCGGCAACAGATACAACGACCCAGCCTGGTCGACAGCGCTCTACAATCTGGTTCAGCGCTATCGCGCCACTTTCGCGCAAACCGGGCGCCCCATTCTTCCCAATGTGGCAAACCCGAATAACAGCAATCTCGGCGTCCTGATCTGCAAGAGCGCCGGCGGCTGTCTGGAAGAGGCGTGGCCCGAAAACGGTTGCACGACGATTCCGAACAATCGCCTCAATGGAAAATACGTCGATAAGGTATGGCAGACGCGATACATGCAGGCCGTGTCGGTGAGCTGGTGGTTCGCCCCCGCCTATCTCTGCGGACACGGCGCATCGGGTATCACGCAGGATGAGATCTCCTGGAATTCCGCGAACTGGCTGCTGGAAGCGGTAAACCTGCACACCGCGTACTTCTCCGCGGACATGAAGGGAGCGAAGACCTTCGCGAATTATCCGGCGTCGATGAACCCGCCAGTCGGTCCCTATTCCGACGCGCCGCCGTCGCCTGAGTCGTGCGGAGGTACGGGTGTTGGAACGGATCGTGGCGTTTGCGTGCGAAAGTATTATTCCAATCCTGACAGGACAGTCGTGAACGGCATCATTGTGGTCAACAGCTCTGGCGAAAACCGGCAGAACTATCTGGTGCCCACATCAACCGCTGGGTGGACCGATCAGTTCTGCGAACGAATTCCCACCGGCAACTACGCGCTGGCGCCCGCGACGGCTGTCGTCTTGGTATCGGCCAATGCCGATGGCTCGTGCCGAGCGCGGTTGCGTTGAGGGCTGGTGAAAGCGGCCGCGCATGCTAGCCTGCTGCGCCAGCCAGGGATCGGTCCGATGCTCCAGCGTATCGCGTTGCTCTTCGTCCTCTTGTTTGCGACCCAGCCGCTCGCGGCGCAGACCCTGACCAATCTCGCCCACCAGCCGCCGGACGGCGCGCTGATCAC
This sequence comes from Rhizomicrobium sp., assembly GCA_035502175.1. Taxonomy (GTDB): domain Bacteria; phylum Pseudomonadota; class Alphaproteobacteria; order Micropepsales; family Micropepsaceae; genus Rhizomicrobium. Next base: position 88 of record DATJUS010000134.1, on the reverse strand, counting down.
GTTCCAGATGACGGATGGAACGGTTCTGGCGCAGGGCAACGGCGAAAACGACTGGTGGAAGCTGACGCCCGACAACAAGGGCAGCTAT
>DATJUS010000133.1:0-2851 GCA_035502175.1 Rhizomicrobium sp. | reverse complement strand
AGCCAGGCTTGCGGCGGACGCCCGCCGCGGATCGCGCGCGCCGCGCGGGCCAGCGCCTCGTCCTGCCCGATCAGGCGATGCGTCTCGCGCGGATGCGCAAAGTCTTCGAGACGGTCGGTCTCGACGATTTCAACGGGCTTGGAGCGCTTTGCCATAAGCCACCTTTGTCATTCCCGGCCGAGCGATGCAACAGCATCGCGAAGGGGAAGGGAAGCCAACTTCGCACTCGATATTTTCAAAGAAAGTTGGGGCCCCTTCCCTCGCATTGCCTGCCGGCAATGCTCGCCGAGGATGACAACTAGGAAATTGAAAAACGAGAAGAAACGGCTTTCCAAATAGCCGCCGCCACGTCGTCCTCGCTGCCGGTGGCATCGATCACGACGCAGCGGTCCGGTGCGCGCTTGGCGATGTCGAGAAACGCCTGACGGAGATTTTCATGGAACTGGACGTCGAACTTTTCGTAGCGGGATTCTTCGCTGCCCCGTGCCAGCGCGCGCAACAGACTGGTATCGACAGGAAGATCGAGGATAAGTGTGAGGTCCGGCTTGAAATCCTCCAGCACCACGGACTCGATGCGGCGGATGGTTTCGCGCGGCGTGCCGCGGCCGACGCCCTGGTACGCATAGGTCGAATCCGTGAAGCGGTCGCAGATTACAAACTTGCCGGCTTCGAGCGCCGGCTGGATCGTGCGCGTGACATGATCGGCCCGCGCCGCGAACAGCAGGAGCATTTCCGTGAGCGCATCCCAACGTCCGGGCTCTCCGGTCACCAGCAATTTGCGGATGTCCTCGGCACCCGGCGATCCGCCGGGCTCGCGCGTTGCAACGCACGCGATCCCGCGCGCCTCAAACGCCTTCACCAACCGCTTCGACTGCGTGGACTTGCCGGTGCCCTCGCCGCCTTCGAGCGTGATGAAGCGTCCGCTCACTTCGTGCCCGAGAAGAACGCCGATATGCCGAGCATCATCCGCCCAAAGATGCCGGCGCGCGGCACATCGTTGGCGGCATAGAGCGGCATGGTGAGACCGGGAAAATCAGGGGCTGTGACTTTCAGCGTGCCGATCTTCTGCCCCGCTACGATCGGCGCCTTGATCGGGCCGTCATAGCCGACGGCGACCTTCATGCCGGGGCGGGAGTCGACTTGCAGCGTGAGTGCCAGCGGCGCTTTCACCGTCATCGGCACGGTGTTCATCGTGCCGCCCCAGACCTGCGCCTGCCCCACGGCGTCGCCTGGCTTGAACAGTTGATATTGACGGAATTCGCGGAACGCCATGTCGATGATGCGGCCGGCTTCCTCGCTGCGCTTGATGTTCGGGAAGTAGTCGTTGTTGTACTCGGGATAGCGCAACCCATTGAGCACCAGGATCATCCTGTGGCCGTCGCGCTTCGCCGATGCCGTAATGCCGTAGCCTGAAGCATCGATGTGTCCGGTTTTGAGACCGTCGGCGCCTTCGATCTTGTCGAGTGTGAGATCGCGGTTCGCCTGCGTGATCGGCTTGCCGTTATCGTAGGTCGTATAATCCTTGACGCTGAAGAAGTGATAGTATTGCGGGTAATCATAGATCAGATGACGCGCGAGTTTCGCGAGATCGAACGCCGACATCGACTGCCCGGGGGGATCGGGGAGCCCATCCGGATTGACGAAATGCGACTGGTTGAGGCCGAGTTGCTTTGCGCGCGCGTTCATCATCGCGACGAAGTTCGCTGTCGTGCCGCCCAGCGCTTCTGCCACGACAATGCAGGCATCGTTGCCCGAAACGACGATGATGCGCTGGATAAGGTCCTCGACCGTCAGATGATCGCCGACACGCGTGAAGCCTTTCGATCCGCCCGTGCGCCAAGCGGCTTCCGAAACAGGGAATTTGTCGCTCAATTTGATGCGGCCGTCCTTCAATTCCTTGAAGAGTATCTCGACGGTCATCAGCTTGCTCATCGAGGCCGGCGGCATCGGCACGAACGCGTCCTTGGCCCAGAGCACCTGCCCCGTATCGCCATCCATCAGGAGGGCATGTTCGGCGGTGGTGGAGATCGCCGCCGACGCGGGTTGAAGCGCGAGACCGATGAAAAGGGCTAAGCCGACGAAACCGATGCGCCGCATGAACTCACTCCGCTGGGGCCGACTACTGGTCGACGACGATATGCGCGTCGTTACTACCAAGTTCGCTCAGATGCGCCAACGCGGCATCCGCTTCCTCGTTGGTGTTCAGGGGCGCCGTGCGCACGCGATAGAGAGTCTGGCCGTTTTTCCTGGTCGTGGAGACCCTTAAGTCCCCGCCCAGCTGGTCGCGCATCCGCATCGCGTTCTCATAGGAACTGAACGCGCCCACTTGAACATAGAGGTGAGTCGTCGCGGGAACCGGAACTTCGGTCACCTGCCCGGTTGGAGGGCCGGCCTCGGCTGGAACCGGATCGGGCGCGGGCTTGGGCAGAGATGCGACGCGAACCGGCGGCGCAACCGGAGCGCCTGGCAGGGTCGGCAGCTTGTCGACGGAAACATGGGGCGTCGGCACCGCGGGAACGGCCGAAGCGACTTCCGGCGGCGTGTCGTTCACCAGCAACGGCTCACCATCCGGCTGTGTCGCGCGGGAAACATAGGTCACACGCACGCGTGCCGTGCCCTGGTTGTAGAAGCCGAGCAGTTTTGCCGCCTGCTCCGATACATCGATGATGCGGCCCTTCGCATAGGGCCCGCGATCGTTGACGCGCACGATCAGCGACTTGCCGTTGTCGAGGTTGGTGACGCGCACATTGACGGGCATCGGGAGCGTGCGGTGCGCCGCGGTGATGTCGCCGGCGTTGTAGATCTCGCCGTTCGCGGTGGGACGGCCATAGAAGCTGGGGCCATACCACGA
>DATJUS010000132.1:0-12189 GCA_035502175.1 Rhizomicrobium sp. | reverse complement strand
CGTTCAGCCAGGGCGTGCGCATCAGCACCCCATGCGCCGCGTCGTGCATGAGGATCGCGAGCCCAAGCTGCCGGCTGCCGATCAGCAGCACCGCGACGACGAACGTCAGCGGATTCGGCCAGATCGCAAAAAGCGCCATCGATGCCGCGATCACGATCCAGGCATGCGCCACGCAGAGGAAGCCCATCACGTCGGAACGGGACCGGACGGCCTTCATTTCTTCAGGCGAGAAGCAGGTCGTGGGATCGAAGCGTTCGACGTTCATGGCCCGAAATAGTAAACCCTGTCGGCGCACAAGAACAGCGAGGCTTTCTCGCCCGTTCCGCGCAGCTTTTCCGTAGGGGAACTTGAGAGAATTCGCGAGCGGGCATGCTGGAATACGAGAACGTCGCCTACATCGATTTGCAAAAGACGGGGTCGAGCACGATCAAGTACGTGCTCTCCAATCTCCTTGCGGAAGACGAAGTCACGAGAAGCTCCCATAGAGGAATCTATGAGGACTTCGACCGCTCGAAGCCGTGCTTCATATCGGTGCGCGAACCGTTGTCGCTTTATATTTCGCTGTTCAGTTTCGGCGCTGGCAGCAAGCGTGGCGGCCTTTATCGGACTCTTTGCAGGCGTGGGCGCGAAGATCTGTTCGCGCCAACACGGGAAGCGTTCGAACTCTGGCTGGATTTCATGCTCGATCCGCAAAACGCCGAGCTTCTCAAGAGCGGCTACGGTTCGGCCGGCAATGCGGAGATTGGCTTTCTGTCTTACCGCCTTCTCTTCATCTGCGTGCCGAACGCCCAGAAGCGGATGCAAAAGAAGCGGTTTCATGAACGCGATGAGATCAGGGCGCTGTTCGCGAGGCATCTCTACAAGGACTACGTCAGGCTGGAAAATCTCGCTGGCGATCTTTTTTCATTTCTGAGCCTTCACTCGGCACGATTGCGGTTCCGCGAACCGCTGACGACAGCCGATCGGCTAATGGCGGATATCCCTAAGCGAAATGCCAGCCCGAAGATCGCGGGCCTGAGCGTCGACACCGTTTCGCCGGAGTTGCGCGAGCGGGTGCGAGATCGCGAATGGCTTTTCTATGAGGCCTTTGGGTACGACACCGATCCCAAAGGGCGGCCGCCCGGCTCTATTACCGGTGAAAGACCACAAGAGGCGAAGCCGTCCGGCCCGAAGCGCCGCGAAAGACGTCGCGAACGGCGAGCGGCGCGTCAGACGGAATCCAGCCAGACCTGACGCTGCGCTGGATCGTAGTAGAACCGCTCTTCCGCCATCTTCTCGCCTTCCCATCTCTGGTGGGCGAGTTCTTCGATCCGAAGAACCTTGCCATCCTCACGGACGAACTCGAAAATCCAGTGGATCACGACGTGGTCGCCGCTGACAAACACCGGCGGCACGCACGTCGTGCGGATTTCCTTGAACAGTTTCAGGAATCCGCGCTCGCGTTCGGCGTGGTTTTCACGGCCGCGGCGGATCTCGCCGAGGTTTTCCTGAAGCGCCGCATCTTCCGCGTAGAAGCGTTCGACGGCGACGTCGTGCTGCCCGCTGACGACCGTGGCGATGAAATCGTCGAGGACTTTCCTGTCGGGCATCTTCAGCCTGCAAAGGTGGCGATCAGAAGCGCTGCGGCGATCAACGCGCCCGTGTCGCGGTTGGCACGGAACAGCTTCAGGCAGCGATCGGAGTCGTTGATGTCGAGTGTGCGGACTTGCCAAAGCATATGCGCTCCGGCGGCGAGCATCAGGAACGTGAACGGCCATCCGGAGTGCTCGACAAATCCAGCGGTCAGGATCAGCGTGAAAGACGCGGCGTAGAATCCGAGAATCCAGTTTGCCGAGTGCGCGCCCAGAAGTCGCGCCGTGGATTTCACGCCGATCAGTGCGTCGTCGTCCTTGTCCTGATGCGCATAGATCGTGTCGTATCCCAGCGTCCAGAAGAACAGCCCTGCGTAAAGCAGCGCATCGCCAAGATCGATCGCACCTGTCTCCGCCGCGAACCCAAGCAGCGCACCCCAGTTGAAGGTGAGGCCGAGCCATGCCTGTGGCCACCAGGTGATGCGCTTCATGAAGGGATAGGCTGCAATCAGGAGCAGGGATGCCGCACCGAGGACGATCGAATAGAGATTGAGCTGAATAAGGATCGCGAGACCGACGGCACATTGCGCAGCCAGGAACAGCCACGCCTCCTTTGCGCTGACCGCGCCGGACGGAATGGGCCGTCCCCGCGTGCGCGCAACCTGGGCATCCAGATCGCGATCGACAATGTCGTTGTAGGTGCAGCCGGCGCCGCGCATCACGATGCTGCCGGCTCCGAACAAAACGAGCAGCCACCAATCATGAAGGGTGTTGAAAGGCCGGTCGCCGGCAGCAGCTCCAAGCACAAGCCCAACGACGCATGGCCAGAATAGAAGCCAGGTGCCGATGGGGCGATCCAGCCGCATCAGCCGCAGAAAAGGTTGGACGCGTCCCGGCACCCTGTCGACCCAGTCATGGGCGATGGCGTCAGCGGGTTTGAGGGCTTGCGGTTCGGCGGTCATTGCGGATCAAGTGTGTCATGGGCGAAGAGCTAACGGAACCCGGCGGCGGCGTGCGTCTCTATGTCGAGGCGCCGCTCGGCCATCACGTACGTGTGACGCCGGATGAGGGGCAGGCACACTATCTGCTGCATGTCATGCGGGCCAAAGTTGGAGACCTGCTGACGCTTTTTAACGGCCGCGACGGCGAATGGAGTGCGCGGATCGCGGAAGTCTCCAAGCGCACTTGTGTCCTGGAATGCAAAACGCAGATTGGCGCGCAACGGGAAGTTCCCGATCTCTGGCTCGTGTTCGCGCCGGTCAAAAAAACACCAGCCGATTATCTGACGCAGAAAGCCACCGAACTTGGCGTGCGGGTTCTGCAGCCGGTGTTTACGCGCCGGACCATCGTCACCCGCGTTAACACCGATCGCATGCGCGCCAATGCCATCGAGGCCGCAGAGCAGTCGGGACGCGTTAGCGTACCGGAAACGCGCGAGGCGGTGGGTTTCGAGAAACTGCTCGCGCATTGGCCCGCTGAGCGCCGGATCTTCTTTTGCGATGAAGCGGGAGATGCAAAGCCCATCGCGGACGTATTGCGAGACGCGCCTGACGAGCGTTGCGCGATCTTCACGGGGCCGGAAGGCGGTTTTGAGTCCAGGGAGCGTGAGGCGCTGCGTGCGTTGGCCAATGTCACCCCGGTTTCGCTCGGCACCCGGATCTTGCGTGCCGACACGGCGGCGCTGGCAGCGCTCGCCGTGTGGCAGGCGATCAAAGGAGACTGGCGAGCCTAGGTGCAGTCCTTGTTCGACTCGGCGGGTTGGGAACTCTGCTGAGAAGCGTCCTGTGCTGCGAAGCGAAACTTCACCGCGGTCCAGCCCGAGACGGCGGCGGTTTCCAACGTCGCGGGAATGTAATGCCAGGTTGCTGCCGATGCGGCCGCGGCATTGTCGAGGTCTTCAAAGCCGCTCGATTGGGCCACCGTGATCTTCTTTGCGCGGCCGTGCGGGCTAACATAGACGCCGATAACCACGTCACCCTTTATATCGCGATGCTGCTGTTCTTCGGAAAGCTGCGGCCGAGGCGTCGGACAGGCCCGATTAACGCGGGGCGGCGTGTAGCTGCCAATGCGAGTGGTCGTCGGCACGGCCGGCGCCAAGAACAAACCGGCCTGTTGTTGCGGTGTCAGAGGGTAATCGCCAACCCCGGACGCCATTGCTGATGTGACGCCGATTGCTAGCAACGCGGTACTGCTCAGCCAGAGAGCGAGCTTGCGGACGTTTGACGCGCGAGAGGCCATGTCTGTCTCCATCTAAAGTCGTTGAACTCTACGCCCCGTGGCTTCCGCCACAAGGCCCATTCTAGTGTTGGGCTGCTGGCGCGGCAGCCGCGGGTTCCGGATGCGGCAATTCGAAATGAATCTTCACCGTCGTCCAGGCCGATGTGTTGTCGCCATTTTGAACCGCCGGCACGAACCGCCAATTCGCAACGGCCTGCGCCGCGGAATTGTCCAGATCGGGGAAGCCGCTCGATTGATGGATCTTGAATTTGCGCGGTTTGCCGCTGGCGTTGACATAGACGTCGACGAGGACGTCGCCCTGCTCACCGGCGGTCTGCGCGGCAGCCGGATAGTCGGGCGCTGCCGTCGGAAAGGAACGGTCCACTTTAGGGGGCGAATCCGCGCAAGCGGTCGATGCGCTTCCTACGACCAGCACCATCGCAGCCGCGGCGCCAAAAGCAGCCTGGCGGATGTGGAAAGACGTTCGCGACATGAAGTTTCTCTCCGAGAAGGCACCGGAATACTACCATTTCCGGCCGGTGCGGCCAATCGCAACGGTTGCATTCACCCATTCGTGAAGAGCCGCGGAATCGAATCTCCTATTGGGCGCCGAAGAACTTCTTCAGCCGTATCCAACGAAGCCGGCGCTTCTGTGCCCTCCGCGGTTCCTCCAGTCGTGTGTTCAGGGCCTCGCGATTTTCGTCGCGGCTGCCATCCGGTCTCACGCCGTAGAGGGTGTGTCCCTTCAGGTCCGTGATGCCGTATTTCTCGATCAGTTCGCGAAGCTCCTGGTCCTTCTTCTTGCCGCAGGCTTGCTCCGCGACCTTGTACTGCGTGCCGCCTTCCATCCTGCGCGTGTGGCGCATGCTGCAGGAATCCACGATCGCAAGCAGCTTGCCCTCGCGATTGCCTTTCACGCGCCAGAGGTGATCGAGGCCGATGCTCGATTGATTGCAGCGAAACGTCGGCAAGATATCGCGCAGGAAATCCGTTCGCACGAGCGGTGCCATCAACTCAACGAAATCAGTCACACGATATTCGAATTGCGGACGGCGAAGCACGATGTCGTGGTAGTAAAATGATCGCCAATCCAGCGACGGCTGTCCAAGCGCCGCGCCCAGCCGGTCGAGCGTCGAGAACGCTGTGTTCCAGCAATGCGCATCGGCATCGAGGTCGTCATCGGCGAGACCGATATACGCATACCGATCGAAGAATTCGGGGTGCTTTTCCAAGCAGTCGGCAAGGCCGATGAACTTCGGTCCGATTTCACGCGAGAACGATACGCCGTCGGGCAGGGCATCCGTTTTTTCACGGTTCCCGAAATAGCTGATGTGCAAATCCCAGAGGCGCTCACCCGGCGGGTTCAGCCAGTTTGGGTGCAGCGATGTCTCTCCCGCGCGAACAATGAGAAGATATTTCGAAGGCATCCGATCCCCATGGGAACCAGCCCTCCTTGCTCCGAGCGATAGCGGCCATTACATAACCGGCGGCTGAACGGGCGGTTCACAATTTACACGACCCCGTTTGGCAAATCCGGCGTGCCGGGGAGAGGCGTCTGCATGTCAATTCCGCAATCTGCCGGAGGGCCGATCGGCTCGCGGGACGATCTCGTGAGTCACCTATCCGAAGGTTCCAAACCCAGGGACGCGTGGCGGATCGGCACCGAGCACGAGAAGTTCGTGTACGACCTGCGCACGCATAAGCCATTGGCCTATGAGGGAAAGCCGGGCATTCGCGGCTTGCTCGAAGGCATGCGCCGTTTCGGCTGGCAGGATGTGAATGAAGGCGAGAACATCATCGGTCTCACCCAGAACGGCGCGTCGCTCAGTCTCGAACCCGGCGGCCAGTTCGAGCTTTCGGGAGCGCCATTAAAAACTGTTCACGAGACCTGTGCAGAGGTGAACACCCATCTCGAGCAGGTGCGCGAGGTTGCCGGTGAGATCGGCGCGGGCGTCATCGGCCTGGGTTTTGCCCCCAACTGGACGATGGCCGAGACGCATCAGATGCCGAAGGGGCGCTACAAGATCATGCGCGCCTATATGCCGAAGGTCGGCGGCTACGGGCATGAGATGATGTTCCGCACCTGCACGGTGCAGGTGAACCTCGACTTCTCTTCCGAAGCCGACATGGTCAAGAAATTCCGCGTCGGTCTCGCGCTGCAGCCCATCGCGACCGCGCTGTTTGCAAACTCACCGTTTCGCGAGGGCAAGCCGAGCGGATTTCTCTCTTATCGCTCGCAAGTGTGGACCGACGTCGACAACGATCGTGCGGGGATGCTGCCGTGGGTGTTCGAGGACGGCATGTCGTTCGAGCGTTATGTCGATTACGCGCTCGATGTGCCGATGTACTTCGTCTATCGCGACGGCAAATACATCGATGTGGCCGGCAAGAGCTTCCGCGATTTCCTGGCGCGCAAAATTCCCGAAGTCGCGCACATCGAGCCGACAATGGCCGATTGGGCCGATCACCTGACGACGATTTTCCCCGAGGTGCGCCTCAAGAAATTTCTGGAGATGCGCGGCGCCGATGGCGGCAGCTGGCGGCGCATCTGCGGGCTGCCGGCGCTATGGACCGGCATCTATTACGACCAGACCGCGCTCGATGCCGCGTGGGACATGGTCAAGGACTGGACCGCTGAAGAACGCCAGGCGATGCGCAGTGCCGTGCCGGTGCAGGGATTCAAGACACCGTTCCGCAAAACAACGGTCGGAGCGCTCGCAAAGCTGATGCTCGAGATTTCTTCCGCGGGGCTGCGTCTGCGCGCGGCTGAAGACTCCGCCGGCATGACAGAGGACGGTTTCCTCAACCCACTGCGCGAGCTGGTCGACCGTGGGTATACGCGCGCGGAAGAATTGCTCCGTCGTTATCACGGCGATTGGAACCGCGACCTCACGCCGTTGTTCAGGGAATACAATTTCCTCTGAACTAGAGACGGCGTGAATACCCGATCACCGCGAGAGCGACGATCGCAAGCGTCGCGCCGTACCACGCGAACGCGATGTTGTAGTCCATCAGCGTGTTCGCAGGCCACGGAAGCCATCCGGTGCCTTGGCCGATCCAGTGCAGCGCATAGAGCAATAGTAAAATGCCGGCGATGAGCAGTGCGGTTTTCATGGATCCCCCTTTTTCATGCTGGGGAATTCGTGTCGCACCGCGGTCCCGTTACACGGGCGTCAGAAATTCCTTGCCCCGATCTCGGCCATTTCTGGTTCGACCATAACGCTTCGTGAACACAGGGTGCGTGAAACTTTGCTGATGCAGAGACGAGAGGTTCAGGTCCGGCTCGCGGCCACGCGCGACCGCAAGCCGATTGCCGCATGTGATGCGCGGGTCATGCACGATCTGCAGCGCCGTGAGCTGGTCGATGCCGCCATTGCCGCGCGCCGCTGCTGGGTTGCCGAGCACGTTGGCGCGGTTTGCGGCTATGGCATCCTGACGATGAACTTTTTCGGACGTGCTTTTGTCGATCTGCTCTATGTCGCTGAGGGCGCACGGCGAAAAGGCGCCGGCGACGCCATCCTCGCCGCCATCGAACATGCGCAGCACGAAGACCGGCTGTTCACCTCGACCAACGACTCGAACGCGCCCATGCGCACGCTGCTGGAGCGGCGCGGCTATCAGCCCAGTGGAAATATCACGAGCCTCGATCCCGGCGATCCGGAACTGGTGTTCGTGAAATTCCTCAGCGGCGCGAATACCAAATAAGGCCGATTCCGATGACGGCAGTCGCCATCCCGTAATAGGTCCAGCGCATGACGCCGATCATCGGCGATGCGATCTGGGTGATGTAACCCATTCCCTGTCCCATCCACAGCAGGCCAAGCAACAGGGCGAGAACGCCCACGATAAGCATCAGGGTTTTCATGAAGGCCCTCCCAGAGTCGAGGGCGGACCATAGCAGCTATTTCGGCGGCGGAACACGCTCCGCACCCTGGCGTGCCAGCATCCAGCCCGGATATTCGCCGGGAAGCGCGCTGACTTCATCGAGTGTTTTCATCTCGTTCGCGGTGAGATTGAATTTTGCCGCTTCGAGGTTGTCGTCGAGTTGCTCCATCGTCTTGGCGCCGATGATGACTGTCGTGACGAACGGTTTGGCGAGGACGTAAGCAAGCGCCACCCGCGCGACAGAAACACCTCTCGCGTTGCCGATCTCGCGCATCGCATCGATGCATTTCCAGGCACGATCCTTGTCGACCGGCGGAAAATCAAAGGCCACGCGGCGCGCGCCCTCGGGCCCATTGCTGCCCGGACCGAATTTGCCGGAAAGCAACCCGCCGGCGAGCGGACTCCAGACCATCAATCCGATCTTCTGATCGTTCAGAAGTGGGACAATCTCCCGCTCAAGATCGCGGCCGGCGATGGAGTAGTAAGCCTGCAACGTCTCGAACCGCGCCCAGCCGCGATGTGCGGAGACGCCCTGCGCCTTCATGATCTTCCAGGCCTGCCAGTTCGACACGCCGACGTAGCGCACCATGCCCTGGCGCGTGAGATCGTCGAGCGCGCGCATCGTTTCTTCGACCGGCGTGACGCTGTCGGTGGCATGGATCTGATAGAGATCGATGTGGTCGGTCTGCAGACGGTCAAGGCTGCGCGATACCGAGTCCATAATGTGTCCGCGCGAGGCGCCGATATCGTTCGGGCCCTTGCCGACGCGACCATAGCATTTGGTCGCGAGCACGACGTCGGAACGCTTCACACCGATGGCCTTCAGCGACTGGCCCGTGATCGTCTCAGATTGGCCTTCGGAATAGACGTCCGCCGTATCGATGAAGTTTACACCTGCTTCAAGAGAACGCGAGACGAGGGCGGTCGCGTTCTTTTGGTCGAGTTCACCGACAACTTTCCAGAAGCCAGCGCCGCCGCCGAACGTCATGGTGCCGAGGCAGATTTCCGAAACGAACAGGCCGGTGTTGCCGAGTTGATTGTATTTCATCGCGCGTCTCCGATTTTCATCTGACGCGATGGTAAGCCGTTGCGAATAACGCGCGCAATTGAATCAAGGCCATGATCGCGGCATGGTCATTTCCGCTTCGAAGGGGATTGAGATGGCGTTTGTTACACTTGTCGGAATGATTGCGGGCGTTCTCACGACTGTCGCGTTTGTGCCGCAGGTTCTTCGCACATGGCGGACGCGATCGACCGCCGACATCTCTCTCGTGATGTTTCTGGTCTATGTGATGGGCATCGTTCTCTGGCTGATCTACGGGCTGATGCTCAAAGACATCCCCCTCATCACCTCGAACGCGGTGACGCTCCTGTTCTCAGGAACGATCCTCGGGCTGAAGCTGAAGCACGGCTAGTCGGGCAGGGGGATGAATTCCTTGTCGTCATCCGGAATGGTCCCGAAGCGCATGGCCTTCCAATCGGCTTTCGCCTGATCGATGCGTTCGCGCGTGCAGGAGACAAAATTCCACCAGACGTGACGCGGCCCGTCGAGCGGTGCGCCGCCCAATAGCATCACGCGCGCATCGCCATCGGCTTTGATCTCCGCGCGTTCGCCTTTGTCGAACAGGATCATGCCGCCATCTTCGTGAGTGGTGCCGCCCGCTTCGACCACGCCGCCGACAACCATTGCGCCACGTTCTTCGTAGTCCTCGGGAAGTACCAACGTGCTTTCTGCGCTCATCTGCGCATCGACATAGAAAATCTCCATCGGCACGCGCACGGGGGAGGTGAGACCATAAGCCTTGCCGGTCACGACGCGGAGCTGCACGCCATGGCTTTCGGTGGACGGCAGATCGGCCCTTGCGACGTGTTGGAAATGCGGCGGATCTTCTTCGTTCGAATGCGGTAGTCCGACCCAGCTTTGGATGCCGTGCATGCGATGACCGCGCGCGCGGACCTGCGGTCCTGTGCGCTCGGAATGAACGATGCCGCGACCCGCCGTCATCCAGTTCACATCACCGGGCACGATCTCCTGCACATTGCCGAGGCTGTCGCGATGCACCTGCGAGCCTTCGAACAGATACGTCACGGTCGCGAGCCCGATATGCGGATGCGGACGCACATCGATCCCTTTGCCCGGCGCAAAATCGACAGGCCCGAAGTAATCGAAGAACACAAACGGCCCGACCGTGCGCTGATGCGCCTGCGGCAACACGCGCGTGACGTTGAAACCGTCGCCGAGTTCACGTTTCAGGCCGTTCAGATCGCGCATGAATATCTCCTTCAAATGCCCGTGAAAACCAGATCGATGGCAGCGAGCAATTTGTCACGATCGGCCGAAAGATTCACGACAGGGCTGCGCAAATGCCTCAGCGAGATCGTGAACATCTCCGTCGGCGAGAAATGCAGTTTCTGGTGCTGCATCGTCACGATTGGGTTGAGACGCCCTTGCGGGAGGATGGCTGCGGCAACGACTAATGGAGCAACGATTCGCGTGGCCCGCTCCTCGAAGAATGGATGCTGGATGTTTATAAGATAGGGCCGACTCTCGCGCCCGGCTTTCAACGGATTTGGAAAGACATCAAACTGGCGGCTCATTGAGGTCCAGGAGTTCTTCGCCCAGGACGCCATTGCGTTCGATGTAGGCGTTATAGGACTCAGTCGCTTCGCGGTTTTCTTCCCGGTAGCGGCGGATGCGCTCTTCTTCCGTGAGCTTGCGCAGCGTGTCTTCGAATGCCTGTGAAAGATTGATCTTCAGTTCTTTCGCAATGCTGAGAACTTCTTCATCGACAGAAAGGTTCACGGCGCGCTTGGACCGTGGTTCGGGCGCGGAGCCACGGCGCCGAGATGTAGGAGCGTTCGCAAAACGGCGCGCGGGATCGGAGAGACCTTTTTTCATGCGCATAGGCTATGCGCATGCGGCTTGCGCATCAATCATAGATTTCCGGCGGCAAATTGAACGTCCCGTCGGCCCGCAATTCCAATGGCTTGTCCCAACGCATCGCAGAGCGCGGCAAGGCGCCGTATAGGTGCGGATACAGCGCGCCACCTGTCGAAGCTTCGTACTTCAACGCTTCGCCGAGCGCGGCTTCGTCGACCGCTACGAGCAGTAGACCGCGCACGCCCGCGTAATACCGCGTCAGCGTTCCTGGCAATTGCTCGGCTGTCGAGAAGTGCAGGAATCCGTCAGCTATGTCTTTCGCAGAGCCGCGATAAACGCCGTCTGCTTTCGCCGAGCGCCAATCATCAGCGTGAACGATCTTGAAGATCACGCTGCGGTGCCGCCGACGGTGAGGCCGTCTAGGCGCAGTGTCGGTTGACCAACGCCGACGGGGACCGACTGTCCGTTCTTGCCACAGACGCCGACGCCGGGGTCGAGCTTCATGTCATTGCCGATCATCGAGACGCGTGTCAGCGAGTCCGGTCCGTTACCGATCAAAGTTGCGCCCTTGATCGCGGGGCCGATCTTGCCGTTCTCGATCAGGTAGGCCTCGGTACAGGAGAACACGAACTTGCCGTTGGTGATGTCGACCTGTCCGCCGCCGAAATTGGTCGCGTAGATGCCCTTCTTCACGCTGGCGAGGATTTCGCCGGGATCCTTGTCGCCGCCGAGCATGTAGGTGTTGGTCATGCGCGGCATCACAGATGATGAGTAAGACTCGCGGCGGCCATTGCCGGTCGGCGCGACTCCCATCAGTCGCGCGTTCTGGCGATCCTGCATGTAGCCTTTGAGGATTCCGTCTTCGATCAAAACCGTGCGTCCCGACGGTGTGCCTTCGTCGTCGATGGTGAGCGAGCCGCGGCGTCCGCCGATCGTGCCGTCATCGACAACTGTGACTCCGGGTGCTGCGACGCGCTCACCGAGCAGACCGGCAAACGCGCTGGTCTTCTTGCGATTGAAGTCGCCTTCCAAACCGTGACCGATGGCTTCGTGCAGGAGGATGCCGGGCCAGCCCGGTCCGAGCACGACGGTCATCTCGCCGGCAGGCGCTGGTATCGAATCCAGATTGACGAGCGCCTGACGCAGCGCCTCATCGATGGCCGCATGCCAATAGTCTGCAGTGATGAAGCTCTCGTAGCTCCCGCGGCCACCGCCGCCGAAGCTTCCGCTTTCCTGCCTGCCGTCCTGTTCGACCACGACGGAGACGCCGATGCGCACCAGCGGACGGATGTCGCGATAGGTTTCGCCGCCGGGACGCAGGATTTCGATGTTCTGCCATTCGCCGGTGAGCGAGCACGATACCTGCTTCACGCGCGGGTCTTTGCTCCGCGCATAGGCATTCATCTCTTCGAGAAGTTTGACCTTGGTCTCGAACTCGGCGCTGCCGAGCGGATCGATGTCGGTGTAGAGATGCTTGTTGGTGCGGGCAGGGGATGCGGCCACGATACCGGAGTGTCCATGCGCGACGGCACGCACTGTATTGGCCGCGCGCTTGATTGCGTCTTCGGATAGTTCCGACGCGTGCGCGTATCCCGTTGCTTCGCCGGCGACGGCGCGAAGGCCGAAACCCTGCAT